>CAZOCO010000033.1:0-18769 GCA_964578325.1 uncultured Muribaculum sp. | reverse complement strand
CTTTCAGACCGGTATATGTTACTTCCTTGCTTCCGTTGCCGATGCTGTGTTTTGGTGCGAGGTTTATTGCTGCTTTTAGATTTGAGCTTTTAAACCGATGTATATAACTCATGGTTATATCGTAGGCATTTGAACCGTTTTTTGTGGGCAATGCGCGTGATATGCGGGTCACATCGCCATCGGCAAAATCCATAAAGCGCGATTTAATGTTGCCGGTATTCTGCGTGTAGTGCATGAAATTATACAGTACATTCACTCCAAATTCTGCCTTTTTGTGATACATTTTCCAGTCGGCCATGTCAGCTCCGGTAGCAATGTTAAGGCTTTGTGTCGCCTGTAGCATTACTGCGCCACCGTAGTCGCGGACTTTCATTATGAAATCGATGACGTTGTGAGCGGTAGGGTGGCGTGGATCAAATCCGGTATAATAGTCTACGCGTATCAGGTCTTTGGGATTAAGTGTCTTTATTTCTTTCTGTGTAGATTCGATACCATTAATACACAACATTACTCCGCCTCCACCGGTTTGAGCCGATACAGACCCGTCAATAGCGTCGACCGTAAGACCCGGTATCTGGAGTAGAGAAAGAGCGGTATATCCGTCGTAGGCGTGTTTTTTGACGCTTTTGCTGACAGCAACCATCATTTTATCGGGAGTGGAAACAATATGGTCGGATTCCACAGTCACCTCTTTCAGCTCTTTTTTCAGTGAGTCGGGTTGCTCTTTCTGTTTTTCATTGGTATTTTGAGCGTATGCGCCGCCGAAGCCTATGCATGCCGCTACAAGTAAAACTATACTTCTCATTTTGGTCGGTATTAATGGATAATGATACTTAATATTCCCTTTGATGCACGACAAGACCAAAAGGTTGCATAATCAATGATTTTTTTATGGGATTAATGTTTCAAGATCGCTGAACTCTCTCCCTCTTTGATTTCTACATCTTGATACTTGTGGTTAGGCTTTCCATAATTAAATCTGTATGACAACTTGATGCCAAACTGATTGTCGCGTTCGCGTGGAGAGTAGTTGTATGATTTACGTGTTATGCCGGGCATTGAAAAATATGATTGTGACTTGGTTCTCATAAACGGATTAGAGCAGTACAATCCAACAGACCATTCATTCACCGTATAACCGGCAGAAATTTTTACTTTGAATGGAACTCGCTCTTTATTACCAAACGGTTCTAAAGTTGAATAAGGCGTTTGTACTCCTAAATTTGCATAGAAACCTTTGTCCATATACACGGCCTCGCCATAAATGTATTTGGCATCGGTGTGCATCTTCTCAAAAGTCCGGGCATTGTAACGTGAATAAAACGCGGTAAGATGTAATTTCAATTTCTTACGGAAGAGGTAATATGCTATAGAAGCCTTGAAATTGAACTTCTCATATCGTCCGCCATCCGTGAATGTCTGTACGAAAGCATTGCGGTCGTTGTCACATTCAATATCTAAAAAAATGGAGTTTAAAGTTACATTATAATCACTGTAAAGATCTATATAGCCCCATTTGCAATTATTTATCCAATAGATGTAAGCTGTATATTTTTCTGAAATTTTCAACTCTGGGTTTCCTTTTAGATAGAAATATGGATCTACCCATTTTTCATCGGTCGAATACATATACATTGAGGGTTTTGAAGAGGTGCGGTATACACATCCACTCAAATAGCCCTTTGGCAATGAATATGAGAGCCATATTGTCGGTGAGACAAAATATTCCCGTCGACTTTTGCCGAAATTTTTAACATCGCCCAATGAAAAATAAACATCAGCATTTATGGATAGATTTTTTGCTATTTTATAATTATCGCCCAATATAAACGAAGTCCAAAGGGTTTTCGTCATTGACGGTTGTAGGCCATCGTTTTCGATATAATTTATTTCGGAGTTATGGTACGACATAGAAACAGCACCAAATACGGAATGTTTGTTTCCGATATTATGGGTGTAACGGACAAATGGGGCAACGCTCCAAAAATTTTCACGCGTTGACGACAGAACACTGTTTTGAGAAAAATAATCACGAGTTCCTTTGGTATGAGAATAACTGCTGTTGACCGATGCGGTAAGATAACCTTTTTTAAATTTGTGGTCATACGACACTGTTACCGTAGGTTGTAGATTATCGTTATGAAATAAGGAATAATCATCTTCTTCGGTTACTGTCCCCGGAGATTCTATAGTATTGTGATAATCTGATTTGTTTTTGTTGTGTAAATGATGCAATTTTGCGGCGGCCTTAAGTGTCCCGTGTTTATAACGTCCTAAAAAATAAAATTTTTCCGACATTCCATTCCCATTTTGAGATACCGTGCCATTTTTTGATAATCGAGACACATTGCCATAGTTGAAAACCAAATCATTGTAGGTATATGAATCAATTCCAGGTGCATAATGATTGTAATCCCCGGTTAAGAGGACTCCGATTTCGGTTTTGCCGCTGAAAGTTCTCCAGTCAAAAAGACCGTCGCCGGTGGCACGGTTTAAATATTGGTTTGCCTGCATAGCCACAGCACCACCGTAATCGCGGATTTTTACTATGAAGTCAATTACGTAGCGGCTTGTCGGGTGACGTTCATCAAATCCAAGATAATAATCAACACGTTTCACATCCTTGGGATTCAGTGTTTTGATTTCATCTGAATTTGATTCAATACCATTGATGCAGAGCAAGACATCATTTCCGTATGCCTTCACACTGGTTGAGAATGGACTGGCATCGAGTCCGGGCAACATTAACAACGAGAGCATTGAATAACCATCAATTGAATGACGTTTCACCTCATTGCTGATGTTTACAATCATCTTATTATGAGTAGTAGTAATTTCGTCAGGAGAAACCACTACTTCCTTTAGCGTCTTGCTTGTTTTTACCGAGTCGGCAGATTGGCTGTAAACGTTAGTAGAAAGCGCCGCAAAGATGAAAAGGATTATGAAACTATAACATTTCATGAAACAGAATGTTTTTTAGGTAGATGATTGGTTATGATGAGGGAAAAATAGTGTTTCCGCAAAGTAAGGTAATATTTGTATTAAAAGCAAGAAAAATTAAATGTTTTTCAGCAGATTTTTACGAATGGCGATTTTTTTTTTGGAATTTTTGAGTAGTAGATGACTTTTAATGATTATTTGAGCTATCTATGCGGCGGAATCATTAATAATTTTAAATCGGAGATAAATTAATGTCTGATCCGTTAGCGCGTAATTTCGCTACGTTCAACTCACACGCTGCCGGCCATGCTACCGCGCGGAAAGCGGGTGCATGGCCGGTGTTTTCTCAAGGTCTCGCGCTGTCGGTGAAACTCGCTGTGCAATGAGTATGCGGCATAGTCTTTGGATGCTATTCACCTACGTTGTAATTCTTAAGCGACGAGTCTATACCTGCATTGTCGAAATTGTGGGGTTTGCCGTAGTTGAAGCGGTATGTAATGCGTATCGCATAGTAGTCGTAAGCCAGTTTCGGGTTGTAGGTGCGGTTGTTTATCGAAATCTTTGGCTGGTTCAGATGAACTTCGGTATAGGTCTTCATAAACGGGTTGCGCGTCATAAAGTTAAACGACCATCCTCTGTAATTATAGCCCAGATCGATGTTCAGACTCACAGGATTTTTAATATATTCTCCCGATCGCGACAATTTGCGTGTCGGTGATCCCAGTTCAAGGTTTCCGACAAAACCTTTCTTAAAGAAGTTCGCACGTAGCATCCAGTTTAATCTGTTGAGCCGCTGGAATTGGAATGTGCGCGCAGCGGTATATACATAAGTCGGGCCTACTATAATGTTAGCCATATTTGGCACTATCTTATATTGTATGCCGAAATTTAAACGATACTGTTCGTAATTACGGCCGTTTTTGTAGGTCTGGATAAATACGTCGCGGTCGTCGTCGCAGATATAGTCGGTGTATATGGCGTGACTGGTATTGTTGTAGTTGGAATATATCTGCATCCATCCCCATTTTTTAGACAGCGTATAAGAGAATGTCAGATTGGTGATGTTTGAGAATTTTAGATTCGGATTACCGGCGGTAATAAGGAATTCATCTTTGCGGCGTTCTATTGTGGTGGCGTAGCCGGAGTTGGGAACATTCTTGTATGTATATGCATTGAAGTATATGTTGCCGTGCTTGGGTGTCTCGTAGCTCACGTCGAGCATGGGTGTCAGTGTATATTCCCGGTCATAGCCGTTGCCGGTGTTTTGTGCCGACATCCTTTCGTTTAGCGATGCCGATATGCTCAACCGTTGGGTCAGACGCATGTTGGTACCCAGCGACAGATTGGCACTCTGGTAGGCATAGTGATTGCGGGCTACTGTATTGTTTTCAAAGTAGCGCGAACGCGTGTTGGTATAGAAGTACGTTGCTGAAACGTAGGGAGTGAATATCTTACCGAACGGCATGGAGATACTTAACCCGGGATTGATGCTGAGACCGTTGCCCTTGGTGCGGGCGTCGATATTGTCGAGACCGTAGTATTGGCGGGTAACGTCGGTGTTGAAATAGCTTCCGCCTAAAAATGCATTGAGCGATCCAGTACTTTTGCCACGTCTGATTTTCTGGTAATAACGCATTGTAAACGATGGCACAAGCTGGTCGCGGGTGTTGTTGTCGATGGCATTCTGCTCGAGTTCGGTCAGACCGGTATATTCTACCCGGCTCTCGCCATTGCCTTTTGATTTGCTTGGAGACAGGTTTACTGCTGTCTTTAATGTGGAGTTTTTGAACCGTTGTATATGGCTTAATGTGAACTCATATGCATTGTTGTGATTTTTAGTTGGAAGCATGTATGCTGTACGAGTTACGTCGCCATCATCAAACATCATCGCACGCGATTTAACGTTTCCGGTGTTCTGCTTGAAATGCATATAGTTGTACACGACATTTACTCCGAATTCAGCTTTCTTATTGTACATTTTCCAATCGGCAACTTCTACTCCGTTGGCTATGTTGAGGCTTTGCGTAGTCTGGAGCATTACCATTCCGCCGTAGTCGCGGATTTTCATAATGTAGTCGAGTACATTCTTTTGTCCCGGGTGGCGCGGGTCAAAGTTGGTATAGTAGTCGATTCGGATTATGTCTTTCGGATTAAGTGTCTTTATCTCATTGTGGGTTGCCTCGATACCGTTGATGCATAGCAATACTCCGCCTGACAATGCTGATATTTTGCCGTCGATAGCGTCGACATTCAACCCAGGCACATTGAGCAGAGCCAGTGCCGAATAACCGTCGTAGGAATGATTTTTGATGCTTTTGTCTACAAAAATCATCATTTTGTCGGGAGTGGTGACTATATTGTTACCCTCTACGGTCACCTCTTTCAGCTCTTTTTTCAGTGAGTCGGGTTGCTCTTTCTGTTTTTCATTGGTATTTTGAGCGTATGCTCCGCCGAAGCCTATGCATGCCGCTACAAGTAAAACTATACTTCTCATGTTGGTTGGTATTAATGGATAATGATACTTAATATTACCTTTGATATACAACACATCAAAAGGTTGCACCCTCAATGATTTTTTTCTTAAATGAATTAAATGTTGAATTTGTGTAGGGACGTGCCTTTGGTACGTAGAATTAATAATCAGGGTATTATGTTACGTATCAAAGGTACGTCCCTACAGGTTTTATAATTTTGACTCATCATAGGTCAGCTTAATTTTTATCAATGGAACAATAAGATTTTTCTATGCAACTATTGGCAAGATAATCGCATTGACAACTTTCTTTACCCATGCATACTCCTTTGTCAAGATCACATGCACACAAAGAATATCCTTGACAATCAGGATCGCTTACATCTAAATCGATTAAACCTCCGAGAGTAAGAGGATCTGTTTCGAGGCGGCGTTCTACATTGTCGAGGTAGAATTCGGGTAGAGCTGAATTGAGAGGCTGGATTTTGTTGTTCTTTTCCATTGTTGTTAATATTAAAAAAAATGAATAATTTATTGTGGTTTATTGTTGGAGGATGTTCCATGGAACATCCCTACGGGAGTACGTTTCAGAAACTACACGGGTCGTTGTGTATTTTGGGTATCACACGTGTCGTCCCTACGGGCGGACGTCCTTCCGGTCGTCCCTACATCTCTTTGAGGATTTTGTTGGTATACAGGCGTTTTGTTGCTCCATGAAGCAAATCGGTCATACATGTGCAATGATGTTTGTCGAGATTATGTGCGACACAGCCACCACCGCATAGCAAAGCGCACAGACATGTGTGACATTCAGGCATTTTTGCAACATAGTTGTCACACCACTTGGAATTATTCGCTTCATTTGTAGTGATAACTCCGCCATTGTAAGTGCCAATTTCGTGTTCTTTTAGTCCGATTACTTCCCAACATGGATAAATTTTATAATAAGGATCTAATACAAGGCTGCCATGTTGGGCACCGCAGAATGTTGCTCTATATTCCAATGGTTTGCCGGAACTTATCGTATGGTATAGTCGTGAATATGTACCGAAGTCCTGACAACCAAAGGAGTATTTTATCTTTTCATGTTCGGATATAAATTCTTTTTGAGTGAAAAAAGAATCGTTTGACGTATCCTCATCGTGATTTATTAATCTTGCCGAATTAAAAGATAAATTGTTGTATTTAGTATAACCGATGCTGTCAAAATATGATTTTAACTTCAACATTTCTTGGAAATTATTTTTATCAGTATTAAATCTGATGTCGACTCGTACATCTAAATCTAATGCTAATTTTATGTTTTCGACAATTTTGTCAAAAGTTGGAATTCCAAGATAATGCCGACGCTTGGAGTTATGCATTTCCTGCATACCATCCATGGTTGTCTGCAATAAGGAGATTTTGTCCTTGCCGAGCAGATGGGTGAAGTGATCGAGGTCGTAGCCATTGGTGACGGCGCTTAATGTAAATCCGCGCTCCTGGGCCTGCTCTACAATATATTCGACTATCGGGAGGTTCTCTTTAAGCAGCGGTTCGCCGCCAAACAGGGTAATGTGGCGTGACGGACGCGGACGCTGCGCATTGACGCTCTCTATCGCTTTAAAGGCCGCGTCGACTACTTCGCGCGTCATGGTGCGGTTGCCACCGCATGCGGCTACGCTGTCGCGCTCGAAGCAATATGGACAGCGGAAATTGCAGTCGTAGGTCACCGCAAAGGTAAAAGCGGCGTAGATAAGTTGCGAGCGGCGGTGGAGTGCCCGGGCCATGCGGGCCACGTATTCTACTTCTTCATCGCGGGTCTTCTCGGTGAGGTAGCCGCGCGACTCCAGGGTGGTACGCGTATCGTCATCGAGCGATGAGAGATCGGCTTTGTCTCCGGCGGCAAGGAGGGCGGCGACATCGGAGTCTACCAGATCGACGGCCCCGGAATAGCCATGTACAAGGATGTACTTGTCGGTGTCGACTTCGGTGGGAATGATATATGAGGATACGCGTAGAGCCATTTTTTTTAGGTAAATGATTGGTTATGACGAGGAAAAAAATAGTGTTTCCGCAAAGTAAGGCAATATTTTTATTAAAAGCAAGAAAAATTATATGTTTTTCAGCATATTTTTACAAATGACGATTTTTTTTGGAAATATTGAGCGATAGATGGCTTTTAATGATTATTTAAACTATCTTTGTGGCGGAATCATTAATATTTTTAAATCGGAGATGATGTCAAGAAATATATTGTATGTATGTTTATGCGTTTTGGCTTTTTCGTGCGGTAGAGGAGGCGATGAGCGTGTTGACCACGCGTTGGGGCTTGCCGGAGATAACCGCGCGGAGCTGCAGCGGGTACTCGACCATTATAGCGACGATGCCGGGAAGCTCGAAGCGGCACGGTTTCTTATCTCCAATATGCCGGGACACTGCTCCATGAGCGATGACGGTACTCTACGGCGATATTATGTCGCCGTAGATTCGATAGTGGAAGCGATGGCCGGTAGACCGGGACGCGAATTGTGCGATTCGATAGATGCCGTGGCCCGGCGGATGGATTTCAGCGGAATAGCTGTGGTGGAAGACGCGACGGTGGTGACATCTGAATTTCTGATAGAGAATATTGACAGGGCATTCGCGCAATGGCGCGAAGGGCAATGGGCACGCCACCTCACTTTTGATGAGTTTTGCGAGTATCTGCTTCCCTACAAGGCCTACGAGATGCAGCCGCTCGACGAGTGGCGATCGATGTATGCCTATGTCAACGACCGCCATCTGGCCCATATCAAGGAGTGTGACATGCTGGCATATTCGCCATACTTTGCCGCGGAATTCCTGCAGCGCTATATGTCGGAAAAATACCATTACGCACTCACTCCATATTCGCCAACGGTACCTGTCTACGATGCCCGCGTGGGGGCGAAACTGCCTGTGGGCGACTGTGGCTCATACAGCGATATCGGTGTGGCGGTATCGCGCAGTGTCGGTATTCCTGTCGCGACTGATTTTTCGCCTGTGCGCTCCAACGAGAATGTAGGACACTCATGGAACGCTCTGCTGCTCCCGTCTGGAAAACCGCTCGCCTACAACGCTCTTATCGACAATCCGTCGCATCAGCATATGCCCGAAGCCCATATGCCTAAAGTATACAGATGTACGTTTGCTTCAAATCGTGATCTGATACGGCTAAACAATACGGGTGGCTACGTGCCACCGATGTTGCGCAATATTTTTCTGAAAGATGTGACCGGAGAATATATGGAGACCGGCGAAGCGACTGTTATAGCTCCGACTCTTGAGGTGAAATATCTGTATCTGGCCGCGGCCAATGGCGCAGACCGCGTGGTGGTGGACTATGCTCCGCTCAAGGGGGGTAAAGCACGGTTTGACTCTCTGGGACTCGACTGTGTGTATATGCCGGTGTATTTCGACAATGACGGAGCGATGCACAATGCCGGTTATCCGTTTTATCTGGCTCGCGACCATAGTATAAGGGTGTTGAAGCCTGACACAGCTTTAGCGGCAGCCGCGAGGCTTGACCGTAAATATCCGGTGAGAGAGTATGTGCACCATACGGCGATGAAGACATGGATGGGCCGTTTCGAGGCAGCCGCTGACGGGAGGTTTGACCGGGCCGTGACGGTGGCTGAAATCACGACTCCCGACAGCCGTACGCACGATGTCGTCGTGCCGGATTCCGTGGGGGCAAAACGCTGCTGGCGCTACCGTGCGATGGCTCCTGATTCGTTCGGAAATATGGCGGAGATTACATTTTACGACCGCGATAGCGGCGAGGAGTTACGCGGAGCCATCATAAGCGACGGTAACGGCTGCGAAAGCGCGTCGACAACTCCGGATAAGGCTTTCGACGGCAATCTGCTCACGTATTACGGCTCAACGGCAAACTCCGGGGCTTGGGTCGGTATGGATTTCGGTCGTCCGGTAGATGTGGGCCGTATACGCTACACTCCGCGTGGCGACGGCAATAACGTAGAGCCGGGTGATACTTACGAACTGCTGTGTTACGACAGCGAAGGATGGCGTTCACTCGGACAGCAGACAGCATCGGAGCTTTCGGTAGTATTTGATAATGTGCCTGCTGATGCTTTGTTGCTGTTGGTCGACAGGACAAAAGGTAGCGAACACCGCATTTTCACCATGGAAAACGGCCGCCAGCATTTCCGTTGATCGCGAACGTGATGAGTATTAGCCGCCGGCAGAACGCGAGGTAGTTGTGTTGATAAATTCATCTTGCCACCCGATCGCTGCGGGTGCATCGTTGTGGTGTTTTCTCTCGGGTTCGCGACGTCTTCACTGCCGCCGCGTGGACGTTTACGATAAAAACACGATCTATATATGGCGGTAACCCGCTATCTTTGTCGCATGGATGATGAGCTGCACCGATGGGGTGTTTAGCGGTGTGGTGAAAAAACAGAGAGAGTGCAGCGGGGGATGGCCCGATACACTCTCTCGTAGAGATTGATGGTGAGGCGGATTACCAGCCGGGATTCTGCCAGTAGGAGGAACCTAATCCGGTCTGTGCGCCGAGATTTGATGATTCTTTCAGCGGGATAGGGAGCAGACGGTTTTTGGCGGAGTAGGTGGGCTTTGACGGAAGTTCACCATGTGAGGCTCCGAGTTGGAAGCGGTTGTAGGTAAACTTTTTCGGATCGCTGCCGGTACCGAATATCCACATGCCGGTATTGTATTTTTCTTCGGCAATGTCTTCTCCTTCCAGACCCCAGCGGCGCACGTCGAAGTAGCGGTGTTCCTCAAACGCGAGTTCTACCTGACGCTCGTGGCGTAAATACAGGCGTGCTGTAGCCTGGTCGGATGTCTTTTTATCGACCGATGGGTCGAACCCTGCGCGGTGGCGGATTTCGTTGATGAGTTTAAGGCCCTCGCCGATATGCCCGGCTTCGATAGCGGCTTCAGCGTAGTTGAGATATACCTCACCCAGGCGGAAGCGCTTCCAGTTGCCTTCTTCGCCCGGATTGGCCGATGTGACTTTGTCGCCATGGTATTTGCGCAGATAGTAGCCTGAACGCGTGTTCATGCGGCTTGAACGGTCGATGGCGCTGTTACCGCCGGTGCCTCCCATCGGATTGCCCATCCAGTCTTCCTTGTTGTTGTAGGTCTGCATGGTCTTGGATAGAATACCGGTATTGACTTTGGCCAGATTGAAGAATATTGAACCGTAGAAACGCAGGTCGCGTCCGGTATATGGATCCTGCGGGTCGTAGCCCGATGCGGGATTGATGTTGATGTCGGAGTGCTTTTCGTCGGTGTATGGATTGGCGAGGTCGTAGATCGGTTCGCCGGTAGCGAGCATGTCGTATGCGTCGACAACTTCTTGCGAAGGTACGAATCCGCATTTGAAGTGACCGTCGGCAAAGATCGGCGGCTGGTTAATGTCCATAAGTCCTACAGCGATGATGGGAGTGGCTCCCCATATGGTCTCTTTATCCTCGGGATGGGATCCGTTGTATGAGCAGAGTGCGAAATACTCCTGATAGGGGCAGTAGTAACCGGAGTCTTTAGACTTACTTGTGATGGGTTTGTTGAGGATATTGTATAGCTCGTAGTCGTTTTCGAGCAGAAGGTCGAAGGCCTTTTTGTTTATCTGGTAGGCCCATTCCCACAGATCTTCGCCATGGCAGAAAAGTGGAGACGCTGCGAAGACCGAAGCCTGCGACATGATGGCACAAGCGATGGCGCGGGTCATTCGTTCGCCGGCATTCAGCTGGATAATGCGCCATGGCAGGTTTTCGTGGAGGAGCGCTTCCTGGCAGTCTTCGACAACAAACTGGAAGCATTTCCATGCGGGCTGGCGTTCCATGCCTTCGTACGAAGTGTTTACGTCGTTGACCGATGTCACGATGGGCAGATCACCGTAAAATTTGATGAGCATGGAATAATAGTAGGCACGCAGCACGTGGGCTTCACCTTTGTAGCGATCCCAGGTGGCATCGTCGAGTACGCCGTTGCCCTTTATGAGGTCGAGGTTTAGGATGAAATTGTTGAGGATACGTATCATGCGCCAGTAGCGGGTCCAGTAGCGGCCGTCCCACTTGCCTTGGGTACGGTAGTCCCAGTCGTTGAGCACATGGTTTGAGGCCGATAGGTTGCCACTGTAGAAATCGTTGATCAGCAGACCCGACTGGGTGTCGTCGCAGTCCCACCCTTCGTCAGATATATCAAGGATGAAGTTTGAAAAGAAGTGGTGGCGGAACAGGTGTTCGGGCATGTCTTCCCACGCCGACGACAGATATGATGCTATCAGGTCGGGATCCTGAAAGATAGTCGTAACGTCGAGACGTCCGTCGGGAGTTATGTCGAGATCGTCGGTACACGACTGCAGATGTAAGCTACCGGCCAGAAGGGTGGTGGCGGCAATAAGGTTGAAGAATACTTTTTTCATTGGTATGATGGTTATTGATTTGCGTTAGTAGTATTTATTTACCGTCGATCTGGCGGAGCAGAGTGTCTACGGCAGCTTTGAGCTGCTGGTCTTCACCCTTGACTATGCGTGCCGGGTCGTTGAGGATGAGAATGTCGGGTTCGAGCTGCGAGTTTTCAAGATAGTTGCCTTCGGCCGTGCGGTAGCCGATGACCGGTATGCCGAAGATGAGCGACGGATCCTGAAGAGTCTCCCAGTTGACCGATGTCATGGTGCCCGGCACAGGAGCGCCTACGAGCGAACCGAGATTCTTGTGCTTGTAGACCCATGGTGTGCCGTGAGCGTTGGAGTAGTTGGCTTCGCACTGCAGCATGATTGAGGGTTTGTTCCAGCGTCGAGATGGCATGTCGCATATATCTTGTCCGCGGATTACCTGTGTGAGGTATTTATCGCCGGAGAACAGCACCTCGATGTCTTCGTGAAGACGACCGCCACCGTTAAAGCGTGTATCGATGACTACGCCTTCACGGTCGACATACTTGCCGAGCAGGTCGATGTAGATCTGGCGGAAAGCGGCATCGTCCATCTGGGGCAGATGTACATATCCGAGACGTCCGCCCGACAGCGAGTCGACATCGGCGGCACGCTGACGCACCCAGCGGTGGTAGAGCAGCTGATTCATCTTTGCGGTGGTGACTGGCATCACTACTTCTTCAATGGCGTCGCCACCTTCGGGCAAAGTGAATTCGACGAGAGTCTTTTTGCCTGACAGATCGGCCAGCAGAGAAGTGTAGTCGATGTCGGCTGTGAGTGGGGTGCGATTGATCGATTTGATTACCGCGCCACGACGCAATATGGTGTTGGCGTGATCGAACGGGCCACCTTCGACAATCTCGGCTACGCGCAGGCCGGGACCACCATAGTTCCAGTCGAAGAGCAGTCCGAGCGACGCTGTGGTTTCGCCCGACGAGCGGGGATAGTAACGGCTTCCGGTGTGAGACACGTTAAGTTCGCCGAGCAGTTCAGACAGCATTTCGGAAAAGTCGTAATTGTTGTCGATATGAGGCAGAAAACGAGAGTATTCGGATGTGAGGCCTTTCCAGTCTACACCGTGGAGATTTTTTTCGTAGAATCGGTTTTCGATTTCGCGTTTTATGTGCTGGAACATATATGCGCGTTCGGCAGCCGGATCAAGTGTCAGCGTGGCCGAATAGGTGACGGGAGTTGTCTTTTCAGATTTTACCCCCATCTTTGAGATGCCGTTGGCTCCGAGAATAAACAGCTCTTTGCCGCCGTCGGCCAGTTGCAGATGTCGGCCATTGGCTCCGATACGTGCCGCTACAGAGGGCTCGCGTTTGCGCATGTCGAGTTTCCACAGGTCATCTTTATTTCCGCCAGAGAAGAGGTAGTAGAGCGTTTCGCCATCTTTAGTTACAATGAAATCGCGTATCGCCCCGGAGTAGGGTGTGAGACGTACGATACGGTCTTGTATGCCGTCAAGTTCTACCTTTATTGACTTTTCGTCGATAGAATCGACCGGAGCGTCGGCCTTTTTCTTTTTGTCGTCAGTTTTTGCGGAGGCTTTGGCTTTGTCGGCTTTCTGACGTTTTTCGAGATCTTTGAGCAATTCGTAATCTTCTTTCGACAGGCGGTGGCGGTCGTAGGCGTCTTGATTGAGGAAGAGGGCCATAACGTCGGACTGCGACCCCCACGATGCATGGTTGCGCATGCCATAGCGGTCTGATTCAAACACTATGGCGTTGCCATCGAGAGCCCATTTTGGGTTCATGTCGAAGTAGGCCGAGCGTGTAAGATTTGTCACCACGGGCTTGCCTTCAGTGTTGACAATAGCTATGTCGGCGTAGGGTTCGTGGCCGTTGCCGGTCAGTTCAAATACTATCCAGCTGCCGTCGGGCGACCATTCAAAGGAGAAGTCGCCGTCGCGCTCGGGGTTGGTGGTGCCGTCGGTAAGCTGGGTAACCTTTTTCGACTTGAGATCCATTACCATCAGTTTCTGCCGATCGAGTACGAAGGCGAGTTTCTTGCCGTCGGGCGAGAAGCGCGGTTGCTGGCGGTCGTGTCCGTCGGAGAAAAGTGCTTTCTCTTCGATGATGGTGGCGTTGGAGAAATTCGGTTCGTCTTCGCGACCTATAGTGGCTGTGTAGATATTGTAGTATCCGTCGCGTTCGGATGTGAATGCAATCGAGCGGCCATCGGGATTCCAGTCAATCTCTCCATCGGCAGCGGGAGTCGACGTAATTTGTTTGGTGGTGGTGTAGCCGGTCGATGTCACGAAGATATCTCCGCGGAACGAGAATGCTACCTGTGAGCCATCGGGCGATGCTGTGGCGCCGTTTGACGAGCTTACCTTGATGCGCTGTGGCTGAGCGTTGCGGTCGGCACGGATTTCAATATTGGTCTTTGTCGGTTTACCTCCCGGAGCAAGGGTGTAGATTTCGCCGTTGTATGTGAATGCAAGGGTGCCGTCGGCTGCTGCTGACAGGAAGCGCAGAGGGTGGGTCTTGAATGAGGTGACCTGATGTAGATTCTGCGGATTGTCGAGCGGGAACGAATATATATTCATCGATTTCCCGTCGCGTTCCGACAGGATGTAGGCTGTAGTGCCGTCGGAAGAGACAACCGGATTGCGGTCTTCACCGGCATGCGATGTGAGATTGGTGTGTCGGCCCGTAGTGGTGTCGTACAGCCATATGTCGCGGGTAACCGATGATGTGTGGTGTTTACGCCATTCGCTTTCGATACCTTTTACGTCCTGATACAGAAATGCGTGTCCGGATGGCAGATAGGATATCGATTCTGCCGGAGTGGAAAGTAGTTGAGATACGCGTCCGCCTACAGCGGGAACTGAATATAACTCGGTCAATGATGCTCTGGGGAAAAGGGCCGATTCGGGTGCATCTTGAATCGAGGCATTGAAAATGACTGCTTTTCCGTCGGGTGTAAATGCAGTGGGATACTCGGCTCCGGAGTAGAATGTGAGTCGTGTGGCATCGCCGCCGTCGGCATCCATGATGTAGATGTCGGGGTTGCCGTTGCGATCGGATGCAAAGGCTATCTTTTTGCCGTCGGGCGACCATACAGGCCGCTCGTCGTAGGCCGGCAGTGTGGTGAGTCGTAGAGCTTCACCACCTTTAGCCGGAACTTTGTATATGTCGCCGCAATAGGTGAATGTAATCCATTTTCCGTCGGGAGAGATTGATGCATCACGCATCCACAGCGGGGTGATTGCAGCGGATGTCAGTGAACACAGAGCTAATGATGCTCCTACGAATAGCCGGTTGATTTTCATATCGGATAGTTGGTTCCTTATAGTGGATTCGGATAGTTAGTTGGGTATCTTGATTTTTGTTCCGACTGCGATATTGTCGGATTTGAGGTTGTTGGCACGCTTGATTTTTGCCACCGTAGTGCCGTGGCGTTTTGCTATTTTAGACAGGCTGTCGCCTTTACGCACGGTATATGTAGTGGTTTTAGGTTTCTGTTGTTGTTTAGATGCCGGTTTGGCTTTGCTGTTGTCGGCATTTTTGGTGCCTACATTAGTTTTGTTTTTTGCTGTAGTGTCGTTTCCAGATGATTTAAATGCCTGTTCGGGCTTGCGTGGAGCAGGTTCATCGGTAGACGTTTCGGTAGTAGTGTCGTCGTTGTTGTCGGCAGTATCGTCGATGCCGGAGAACGGCATTACAGTGGGAGCGTCGGGATCAGTTTCGGTATCTTCTGACTGCTCGTGTGTGACTGCCGGAGAGTCGGTATTTATATCTGCTGACACTGATGTCGTGTCGGTCGGTGCAGGCGAAGTATTTTCGACAGGCTGTTCGGTTTCGGCCGGAGTTTCCGGTTTGACTACGGGTACGCGTTCATATGTATGTATTTTCAGCCGTCGTCCGCGTTGTAGGGTTTTTGTAGATTTTTTGATGCCGTTCCACGACTTCAGCTCGTTGACTGTAACTCCATATTTGCGTGCAATAGAGGCAAATGTCTCTTTTTTCTTTACAACATGAGTTTTTACTACGAGCTTGGTGGTGTATTCTCCCGAGCCACCGGAGGCTGTGAATGTAGTGGTGGGCTCGACTGTAAGCCGTCGGCCGTAAATGTCTGATTTATATGCTGCGATAGTGTCGAGGCTCATAATGAAAGAGTGTACCTGCATCGACGGCAGTACCAGCGAGTAGGGTTTTGCATTGCCAGGTATCAGGTCGTGGCGGAACTGTGGATTGAGTACGCGTATTTCTTCTACGGGTATGTTGAGCACTTCTGCTATCTGGTTGAAGTGAATGCGACGGTCGACGTGTACGGAATCTGTCACGATAGGGCGGCGTGCGAGTGCCGGCGATATTCCGTGCAGATTGTAGTACGTCATGACATAGTTTGCGGCGATGAATGCTGGGAAGTATCCGCGTGTTTCCTGTGGAAGACAGTAGTATATAGCCCAGAAGTCAGGCTTTTCTACTCCGGCGCGACGTATTGCCTTGTTGATGTTGCCGGGGCCGCAGTTGTATGCGGCGATGGCGAGCGACCAGTCGTTGTACATGCCGTAGAGCTGTTTGAGATATCGTGCCGCGGCGTCAGACGATGCGTAAGGGTCGCGGCGTTCGTCGACAAGTGTATTGATTTCGAGGCCGAGACCGCGGGCGGTGGGAAGCATGAACTGCCATAGGCCGGTGGCTCCGACACGCGATACGGCATCTGGATTCATTGCCGACTCAATTACCGGCAGATAACGCAGTTCCAGCGGTACTCCGTGGCGTTCGAGAGCGGCTTCAAATATGGGCAGATAGTATAGCGACATGCCCAGCATGTTTTCTACCAGTTGTCGGCGGCGCTGGGTATACATGTTGATGTACTGGCGCACGATCTGGTTGTAGGGCATTTCGATAGTGGTGGGGATTGCAGCCAGACGCTTTATGTAGGCTTCGTCGCTCTCGTCGGCTGTAGATGCTGAAAACTTGTCGTTGAGTACGATATAGTTTTGCAGATACCAGTTCTGCATCATTTTGTGGGTGTCGGTCTCGAAACTTTCGGGATAGACGATGGTGGAGTCGGAAATGGTATCTTTTATGGATAGTAGATTCTGCGAGTGTGATGTTATGGCAGCTACAGGTGTGAGAGATACAAGCGTGATGATAGAGCGAAGAAGGAAGCGATTCATTGATAGGATAGGTTAAAAATTTAGAGCCCAGACCAGGCCGAAACCGGGATGGCTGGCTCGTGAGTCGGGTATGATGGTAGGTGCCATATCAAGGCTTATGTCGGGAGAGATATCGAAATGCGTGAGCGAAGCATCGACATAGGCATCGACAATGGCGACAAGGTATACGCCAATCATGCCTATTACACAGAAGTCGCGGTTGCGGCGGTAGTAATCTTTTCTGGATTTGAACAACCGCTGCAGCCACTCTTGATTGAGTGTAGACTCATTGGTGCCTGGTGGATAAAAATCCATGTATGAATTGGTGAGCGGATCGTTGTCCATAAGATCGCGATAGCCCTGGGTATAGTCTTCAAACATGCGGTTGTTCCATGAATATCCGTAGAGCAACCCCATGAATCCTCCGGCTACCAGAGGCAGTTTCCAGTAGCGGCGGTTGTAGAGTTGTCCGAGTCCGGGAAAGAGAGCCGACAGCCATGCGGCTCGTGTCGGGTCTGGATTGAAATCACGTATGATATAGTCGGGATCGGGTTCGGAATTGCATGTAGTGCATGTGTCGATTGGAATAAATCCTTCAGGAATTATTGCTACGGTAGAGTCGTTAGGAGATACGATAATGGAGTCTCCTTCGAGCACCGGATCCGATTCTGCCGGGAATGCCAGATGAATTGAATCAGGGAAAGCTTCAGGATTTATGGCAGTCGACCGATGTGGGGTGACGGGCTTGCGTAGACGATGCGATGGCGACACTATAGCGGAGTCGGCAGTGGCGTATGTGAATGTATTGGAAAAAATGTTAAAAGGTGCAATTACAGCCAGAATAATCGGTGCAAACAGTCGGCCGAGATATTTCCCGACAATTTGGCTTGATTTTCCGGATTGAAAGAATGGCATCGTAAAATAACTGTGTAGCAATGAATTAATACCGTTAAGCGCTCGGCTTGGCAAAGCCGGATGTCTCAACTACAGACCTATGAATTTTTTATAGTGTCAAAGATAGCAATTAATTGCTCAAGTTCATCTTCGTTTTTGAAGGGAAATGAGATTTTTCCCTGTCCGCGGTCGTTGCAAGAGAACTGTACGTTTGTGCGGAATGTATTGGAAAGATGTTTTTTCAGTATGTCGAAGTCGCGGTTTACTGTCCCTTTTGACGAGTGAGAAGCTACGGATTGGGTATCTTTGTTGTAGGCTTTGGCCAGTTCTTCTACCCTACGTACGGATAGGCCGTGTCGAAGAATTTCGTTGTAGAGCTTGATCTGCCCTGCCGGATCGTCGATAGTGAGCAACGCACGTGCATGCCCCATGTCTACGCGCCTGTCGCGAAGTCCGAGCTGCACTTCGGCCGGGAGTCGTAGCAAACGTAGAAAGTTGGCTATTGTGGCGCGTTTTTTGCCTATGCGTTCGGATAGACGCTCCTGCGTCAGGTTGTACTGGTCGATGAGCTTTCGGAATGTAAGCGCAATTTCTATGGCGTTGAGATCTTCTCGCTGTATGTTTTCGATGAGAGCCATTTCTGTCAGCTCTGCATCGTTGGCGGTGCGGATGTATGCAGGTACAGTTGTGAGTCCGGCCAGCGAGGCTGCACGATAACGGCGTTCTCCGGCGATAATCTGATATGTGTCAGGTCCGACTTTACGTAGTGACAGGGGTTGTATTATGCCGTGTTCACGGATTGATACAGCCAGTTCGGCCAAAGCATCCTGATCGAACGAGCGTCGTGGTTGATCGGGGTTAGGCTGAATATTTTCTATCGCTATCTCGGATATGGCTGTAGTGCCGCGGGCGGGGACGTCGTCCATGG
>CAZOCO010000032.1:10908-18930 GCA_964578325.1 uncultured Muribaculum sp. | reverse complement strand
GATAAACGCTTTCTTACTAATATGTATTTTGCAACATGCTCTACTTTACCCCATATCAGGGTTTTCAAAAGGCAATGTGCATCAGCAAAGATACAAAAATTATATGGATCCGAAAATAGTACATTGAGATTTAGAATAAAAAATTGTCCGAGTCGCCCTTCTAACAGGGAGATCCGGACCTAAGCCAAAAGGCACGATTCTGTGATTCTAAAGATAGTTTGTCTTATAGCGATTCTTAACTTGTCACAATGACCATAAAGCGCATCTTCCCGATGGACCGGCTGGCCAGTCGCCTTAATCTTAGGTCCTAGTATAGACTGAAGCGTAATGAATCTTTCAGACCAAGACGGGCAACAATTTTGAGTCTCTATTCTTATCGCAAATTTAGATGTTTTTAGTGAACAATGCAAATTTTTATTCAAAAAAACGCACATTTTCAGCTGTTTTGGTGGCTTTTGTGCATTGATTCGACTTTTTAATATGTTTTTTTGTGGAAAAAATATTTTGAAGAGGTAGATATTTAGGTTAAATTTGCATTTATATGTTAAAATTCAATTTCTGAAAAATCCGATTTTTTTGATAAAATCTTAACATTTCAAAAAACTTTTAACACTGGCAGTTGTTAACATTATATAATAAAATTCAAATTTGAGCCGTAGACTATCGGCCCGTTGAAATTTAGACAAAAATATAGAGATGAAAAAGAAAACGATCTGGCTGCTGACTTTTATTATGGCTCTCACCTTTGGTGGGCTGCTATATATGCAGATCATGTATATGCACAACATGGTCAGGATGCGCGATGATCAGTTTTCAGAGGGTGTGAAAAGAGCTCTATATGGAGTATCCAATCTGCTTGAACAGGCTGAAACCCGTCATTTCCTTGAAGAAGATGCTGCTGCAATCGAGTCTGTGATATTCACTCAACCCGGTACGACGACAGAGTCTGCCCCATTGAAGTATTCGTTGACAACAGCTGAAAGATTGCGTCCGGATCAGGTGGATAAATTCCGTGTTCTGCAGGAAACTATAAAGGGGCAGTATCTGTATCAGAAAGGATTGCTCAACGAAGTAATATTCAATATTCTGTCTCAGTCGTCCAATCGGCCTATCTATGAGCGGGCCGATTCAGCATCGGTTGCGGAATATCTGAAATTGGAACTCGCAAATAATGGGCTACAGTTGCCGTTTGAGTTTGCCGTCGTGAACCGTTCTGGCCGCACGGTATATAAGACCGCAGATTACAATCCTTCTTTGGCAAGCCGCCAGTCGGTATTTGTGCAGCCGTTGTTTCCAAACGATCCGGCAAATAAGATCAACTATATTAAGGTGTATTTCCCTACAAAAAAAGACTATATTATGTCGTCGGTGAAAGTACTTATTCCTTCGTTTATTTTTACCGGGATTTTGCTGGTGACATTCCTTTCGACAATTATAGTGGCTTTTCGCCAGAAACGACTCACTGAGATGAAAAATGATTTCATCAACAACATGACTCATGAATTTAAAACACCTATAAGCTCAATCTCACTTGCCGCACAGATGCTTAACGATGACTCTGTGAGAAAATCGCCGGCAATGATGCAGCATATCTCCACTATTATAAACGATGAGACAAAGCGGTTGAGATTTCAGGTAGAAAAGGTGCTTCAGCTATCAATGTTCGAGCGTCAGAAAGCTACTTTACGACTACAGGAAATAGATGCCGATAAGGCGATTTCAAATATAGTGTCGACATTCAAGCTTAAGGTTGAGAACTACGGTGGTAAGATTTCCAGCCAGTTCAATGCTGACAATGCTATTGTCGAGGTCGATGAAATGCATTTTACCAATGTAATCTTCAATCTTCTTGACAATGCGGTTAAATATCGACGCGAAGATGTGCCTTTGCGATTGAAAGTGGAAACATCCAACCCCGACGACAAGCATCTTGAAATACGAGTCTCTGACAACGGAATAGGTATTCGACGGGATGATCTGAAGAAAGTCTTTGAGAAGTTCTATCGTGTATCTACCGGAAATCGTCACGATGTAAAAGGATTCGGGCTTGGTCTTGCCTATGTAAAAAAAATGATAGGCGAGCTGCACGGAACAATCAGTGTAGAAAGCGAGCTCGGCGTAGGAACAACATTTATAATAACATTACCAACACAATAACAACCATTAATTAGTAAGATTATGGAAGAACGTTTGAAAATATTACTGTGCGAGGATGACGAGAATCTCGGCATGCTCCTTCGCGAATATCTTCAGGCAAAGGGGTACAATGCAGACCTCTATCCTGATGGTGAGGCCGGATACAAGGCTTTCCTTAAGGGCAAATATGATATGTGCGTACTTGATGTGATGATGCCCAAAAAAGACGGCTTCACGCTTGCACAGGAAATACGTACAGTCAATGCCGAAATACCTATTATATTCCTTACTGCGAAATCTCTCAAAGATGATATTCTCGAGGGATTCAAAATCGGGGCTGATGATTATATTACCAAGCCTTTCTCAATGGAAGAGCTCGTGTTCAGAATCGAGGCTATTCTCCGTAGGGTAAAAGGTAAGACCGGTAAAGAGGTTACAATGTACAAGATCGGCCGTTTCACATTCAATACCCAGAAACAGGTACTGATGATCGATGACAAAGTGACAAAACTGACTACTAAAGAGTCTGAACTTTTGAGCCTGCTTTGTGCGCATGTCAATGAAATTCTTGAACGAAACTTTGCATTGAAGACGATATGGATCGACGACAACTATTTTAATGCACGATCGATGGATGTATACATTACCAAGTTGCGCAAGCACCTGAAAGATGATCCGTCTATTGAGATCATAAACATTCATGGCAAGGGGTACAAACTTATTGCTCCCGAAGCCGAAGCGCAAGCCTGATATCTCATAGTAAAGATTAGGGATTAATATAGTTTCCCGGACAGATGTTTTATGCGTCTGTCCGGTGTTTTTGGGGAATAGTTATCATGCCAATTTTTAATGGCATGCGTGGTAGTCGTATTAAAATTTGCCCTTTAGTAGCACACCCCCTTATTCTTTGCTTTTGTTGTGACGATAGATAAAAATGAGCATAGTGATGATGGAGAGGGTGGCAAGGGCTGTGCCGTATAGCGAAGCGGTCGAGGCGCGTCCTCCATCGGCAAGCGCAATGCCTCCAACTGTGGCGCCTATTGCGTTTCCGAGGTTGAAGGCAATCTGAACAGCCGCTCCACCAAGCAGTTCGCCGCCGCGCGAATATCTTAACAACAGCATTTGCATAGGTGATGACAATGCAAACAGACAAGCTGTCGCAATCATAACCAATAGCGCCGAAATGATCATAATCGAGGATGAGAAGTAGATCAAAAGAAGAGTGGCGGTCATGATTATTGCTACTGATAGTGCAATTCGTCCTGGTGAGAATTTATCGGACATGACACCGGCAACAAAATTGCCGACGCTCATCGACGCTCCGATAAATATCATAAATATAGGGATGTATTTTTGCGAGAGTCCGGCCTGGGTCATGATGGGTATGAGTACATGGCGAAGCATCCTCCTTGACAGAGCAAAGTAAACAGAATGAGTATCCAAGGTGCCGGTTTTTTAAGAAACTTGAATTCGTTTGATATGCTGGTTGGTGGCAGTCCGCCGATACCCTTGACCAAATAGATGAACATCACCATGGTAGCTGTTGCCCATATGGCGTTGAATACGAATATCCATCGCCAGTCGAGTATATTTGCTATGAAGCTGCCCATAGGTATGCCGATGAGATTGGCAGTCGTCATGCCCAGTGTCATAAGAGCGACGGCCGTTGTCTGTTTGTCGGGCATCAGTCGGCTGGCTACGATTGTACCCGTGCCGAAGAAAGCTCCGTGAGGGAGTCCCGATACGAAGCGGCTCAATCGACCGATATCGAAGTTGTGACTGAAGGCAAACATTAAGTTACCGACCGCCAGAATAGCCATGAGCAGAATGAGAATCTTTCTTAACTCCCAGTTTCTGAATAAAATGGCCGAGAGGATAGCTCCGATACATACACCGACGGCGTAGGTTGATATAAGATCGCCCGCCTTGGAGATGCTCGTTCCGAATGCTCCTGCCAGATCGGGGAGGATGCTCATCATAACATACTCGGTCATGCCGAGTGCAAAGGTTCCGAATGCGAGAGTCAATATTCCCTTTTTCATTGTTAGCTGATAGTTAAATTATTAGTGGTATGATCATGCCGGCGAATATGAGTAGTACGGAGCCTACGGCATATGTCACTGTGTAGCTCATTGCCGGTAGGGTACTGTCGATATTGTCCTGAATAGCACCCAAGGCGGCAACGGCGTTGCGGCTCCCCGCTACGCATCCAAGCGTGATAGCCGGATGAAATCTGAATAGCCTCGCGGCAATCAGTGTGGCGAGAATAAGCGGAACCGAGGTACACACTATTCCGATAAGGAAGAATTCAAAACCGACTTCTTTCAGACCTGGGATGAAGGTGGGCCCGGCACCTAATCCGACGACGGCGATAAAGAGATTGAGACCCACATTGTTCATAAACCACAGTACGGGTCTCGGTATTCGGCCGAATGTAGGCCGTTTGTTGCGTAGCATGCCCAGTATGAGTCCCGACAGAATGACACCGCCGCTGGTACTTAACGACAACGGAATGTTGTGATAAAGGACTGTCAAGGCACCGAAAAAACAGCCGATAGCTATACCGAGTCCGACGAAAACAACGTCGGTCGTTTCGGTAGGTCGGTCGGAGAATCCGATTTCTGCCGTTGCTTCGGCCACATCTTGAGGAAGCCCTACAAGTGTAAGCACATCGCCTTTCTCGAGTCGCGTTTTGCCTCTCATCGGAATGCTTATGTCGTCGCGCTGAATTTTACGTATCATCACACCGCGCATGTATTCCTGGCTGCGAAGTTCGGCGAGTGTCATATTAGCGGCGCCAGATTTAGATACGGTGACTGGGAGATTTTCTGCCGAAAAGTTCAGTAGTTCATGGTCGGTCACTTCGCTGCCGATCCAGCCCGCTTCGTCGATGATAGTTTCGCGTCGACCGCTTAATACTATTATGTCTCCTTTTCTGATTTTGAGCTCGGGTTGGGGATCTTCGATTTCGCCCCGAAGTCTGAGGCGCTCAATGAAATGTCTCAATCCTTTGTCTCTGATGTGTTGTTCTACATCTTCGACGGTACGTGGGTGGTTGAAGTAGTCTGATTCGGCACGGTAGGCGCGGAACGAAATTGGCCTGTTTGCTACGAAGCGGCCCGGTCCGGCCACGATATCGCCATTGTCCATCTCGGCTTCGAGGGCAGCTGTCTGCTCTTTTACTTTTTCCAGTCCGCCGAGTAGTTTAGGCCCGAGATTGGCAATTACCCATGCCGATCCGATTGTACCGAAGACGTAGCATACTGCATAGCAGGCCGGTATGATACCAAGCATCGCATCCTGCTCGGCTTGTGGCAGCCCAAGCGATTTAATGGTACTCGACCCGACGCCAATAACTGCAGAGAAAGCCTGCGAGCCGGAAAATAGTCCGACAGCCTGTCCTTTGTTGTAACCCATGATGAGGCTGATAGTTACGACCGTGGCTATACAGAGCAAAACTTCGATACACGCGAATCCGATTTGTTTGAGACCGTCGCCTTTAAGCGATCTGAAAAATTGTGGCCCTACCGAGTAACCGATGGCAAAGAGAAACATCATGAAGGCCACATTCTTTAATGTGTCAGAGATCGGAATGTCGAGCTGGCCGATGACAACACCTGCAAGGAGTGTCGACGTTACAGGCCCGAGCGAAAACGATTTATATTTAAATCCACCGATCCAAAACCCCACTCCGAGAGTCAGAAAGATAGGTATGACCGGATTGTTTCTGAATATTTCTGCTATAAAATCAAGGAACATAGTAAATGATAACAGTCGATGGTTTTTCTGTTTATTCAGATTGCAAAATTAATTCATGCGATTAAAACGGACAACAGAAAAATGGCGCTTAAGCGATAAAAACGCGGAAAACAGTTCTCATTAACCAAATATTAGGTCATATCAAAATTGCGGGTAATTCAACACTACATTATTTGATAAGAAGAAGGCTTCGTTTTTTTGCATTGTTTTTTGACGCGGATGCCATGAATGACAAATAAAATGTTTGGTCGGTAGGGAAAAGTTGACTAACTTTGTGTTGATGTTTGAAACGACGAGACATATAGAATATCTTCTGATGACGCATGATTGTGTGAGCCTTCCCGGAATGGGAGCATTTGTCGCACAGTACGTTGCCGCAGAAATTGATCGCGAATCGGGGTTGGTTAATCCACCTCGGCGTGTCTTTTCGTTCAATAGTGACATCAACCATAATGATGGTTTGCTTTGTGCCTCGGTAGCCCGTAAAAAGCTCGTATCCTATGATATTGCGAGCGAGATAGTAGAGTCAGAAATAAGAGCTTTACGTGTTCAGCTCGATATGGTGGGTGAGGTAAGTCTTGGAAGAGTGGGAACATTGAAGAAAAGCCGTAGTGGCGATCTTCTATATTCGGGCAGTGATAATCGTGGGCTGTCTCCTGAATTATCATCGGTAATTCCTGTGGCATTGCCGGGAGCCAATGTCGGTGCGACTTTGAAAATTGTTCGTCGCCGTGGAATTGATAATGTCATGTTCCGTGTGGCATCTGTGGCTGCGTCTGTAGTAATGATGCTTATGCTCGCTATTGGTCTTACCACTCCGATTGTACCTGATACTGCAGTAAAGGCGTCAATGTCGATACTCGGTAATGATACAGTCGAGACTGCGAATACTGTTGATTTTAATCCACAGATTGATCTTTCGATTGCTGTGCCGGATATTGAGACAAGTAGTTGTGAGATTCCTGTCGCGCGTGCTATCGAAGAAATGAGATACGTTGTTGTGATAGCTTCGCTTGCCAATAATGTAGAGGCGCAGAAGTTTATTGATGAAAACACAAGTGATGATGTAGAAATGTCGGTACTTCCCGGAGATAAACATTATCGTATCATTGTCGATGGAGGTGACGACCTCCAGGAGTTGTCCGGGCTGTTGAGTGCATGGCGGGCCCGCTATCCCAGTGCCTGGATTTTTCAGCGTCGATAATCAGAAAACATCGTGGCATAGTGCTGCAATTATAATTTTTTGATTTCAAATCTATATCTTTTGATACAATGAATAATTTTCACGACCTGATAGTCGGCCGTCGCTCAATCCGCCGTTATAAAAGCGAAGAAATTTCGGCTGAAGATGTCAAGACAATTCTCGAAGCGGCACTTTTGGCACCGACATCAAAAAACAGTAGGGCATGGCATTTTGTTGTTGTTGAGGATGCCGCGAAACTTGAAGCTTTGAGTAAATGCAAACCTACAGGTGCCGGTCCTGTAGCTCATTGTGCTCTGGCAATTGTAGTTGCTGCCGATGTCGAGGCTTCGGAGGCATGGATTGAAGACTGTTCGATTGCTGCTACTTTTATTCAGTTGCAGGCGCAGGATCTGGGATTGGCAAGCTGCTGGATACAGGTACGTGGCCGATATTACAGCGACGAAATGGAGTCGGAAACCTATGTTCAGAATCTGCTCGATATGCCTGATAATATCATGCCGGTATGCATTGTAACTCTTGGCTATCCGGATGAGACACGCAATCCGCAGAATATAGATAAACTTCAGTGGGATAAAGTCCATATAAGCGAATGGAAAGAGCGCTGAAACAATTGCGCACAGTGATTATCGGTTCAGGAAACGTTGCGACACAATTCGGCCGTTGTCTGGCATCGGTAGTCGATGTTGTACAGGTATACAGTCCGACACCGGAACATGCCTGCACCCTGGCAGAAGAAATTAGTTGTAATTCAGCCGTTTCTTCCGTTAAGGATGTCGTCGATGATGCTGATATGTATGTTGTGGCGGTAAAAGACGATAAGTTGCCACAGGTCGCAGATGTTTTTGCCGGTTATCCAGGATTGTGGATTCCTTATTTGACAGTTCGTATAACAATGCTGTTCGGACAGCAACCTCTATCCTTGA
>CAZOCO010000032.1:6604-10898 GCA_964578325.1 uncultured Muribaculum sp. | reverse complement strand
CGTTGTTTGTCGAAGCCAACAACCCGGCAAATCTTGTGATGGTGTAAACTGTTGCTTCGGCTATGGGGGCTATAGAAATTAACGAATGTACATCGCGCCAACGTATGGAACTGCATATTGCTGCGGTATTTGCATGTAACTTTGTCAATAATATGATGATGCATGCACAAAAGCTGTTACGGTCGGCCGGAACAGACCTCACTGCGATCAAACCATTAATTGAAGAAACCATAGGTAAAGCTTTGTCTGGCGCTGACCTTGAATCAGTCCAGACTGGCCCTGCCCGTCGTGGTGATCTCCGTATAATCGAGCGGCATCTGTCTGCTCTCGACGGAGAACAGCGGGAAATGTATAAGTTTGTATCTGATTCCATATTAAGACATTATATCGACTATGAGTAAAATACCATATGACTTGAGTAAAGTGCGTGGTATCGTATTTGATGTTGACGGAGTATTGTCTCCATCATGTATTCCGCTTGGAAATGACGGCATGCCGTGCCGCATGGTCAACATCAAAGACGGATATGCAATACAATTGGCAGTAAAACAGGGTTTGAAAATTGCAATAATTACAGGTGGTGTAAGTGACGCTGTCCGTTTGCGTTTTCAGGGGCTTGGCATTAATGATGTCTTTATGGGTAAAGCTGTGAAGATTGATATATTGACACGTTGGATGGCCGACAACAATCTTAATTCAGATGAAGTGATATATGTAGGCGATGACATTCCAGATTATACATGTATGCGCCATGTCGGATTGGCTGTTGCGCCTCGCGATGCAGCTGTCGATATCAAGCGTATAGCCGGATATATTTCTCCGGTCGATGGCGGATACGGGGTGGCGCGTGATGTTTTGGAAGAAGTCCTTAAGTCTAAAGGATTGTGGATGAACGATGAAAAAGCATTCGGATGGTAATGGAGTCTCCGCAGAACATTTTTAAAGGAATAGATATTATTCTTGCCAGTAAATCGCCTCGCCGCAGAGAGCTAATGAGTATGACGGGAATCGAGTTCTCTATCGCTGAAACGATTGACGTAGATGAGTCGTACGATGATAGTGATCTTGGCAGGTATAATGTGCCTGAATTTCTGTCATTGAAAAAAGCGAAAGCATATCAGCCGACGCTGACCTCTGGACAGATACTGATTACTGCCGATACAGTAGTAGTGCTTGGTGATCGAATACTGGGTAAACCACACGACGACGTTGATGCAAAGAAAATGTTGGCAGATCTGTCGGGTAAAACCCATAAAGTTATTACTGGTATTACATTGTCCGACACAGAGTGTACTCATACATTTTCCGCAACTACCGACGTGAAGTTTTCAGAGCTTTCAGAAGCCGAGATATGTTATTATGTAGATCATTTTCATCCATTAGACAAGGCTGGTGCTTATGGAATACAGGAATATATCGGAGCAATAGGAGTAGAGCGTATAGAGGGCAGTTTCTACAATGTGATGGGACTGCCGGTACATCGGTTATATCGCGAGCTTGTAGCTTTTGTCAGTCGACAGTTATTGAAAAAGTAAAGTGAGAAGTTGGGGTAGTCGGGGTTAGAAAAAGTGTCCCTGATTCAAGCCGATTGTTCTCTGTGGTGTACTGGCGACCAGTTCCGTGTGTTTTGTTGCTGCCGACATAGAAAAATCCTGATTTTCCTGGAACAAGCCATTTTTGTGCGAAGATCCATGCTACTACCCCCATCGTCATGCGTAGATTTAGTTCGATGCATGGAATAAATCTCCCGTTCTTCAGTAAGAGCATATCCACGCCGAGCCATCCGGTGTAGGAGTCGCCAATATAGTCAGAAAGTGCTTTCTCAAGATCTATTGATGTCTGTCGCAACATGTTTATATCTGCTCCGAGCATAGCGAGACGTTGTAAAATCTCATTGTCGCTGCCCACGAAATTTCCGGAGTAAGAACCTCCGGAAGCTGTAGAAAATAGCGAGTAGCCCATGTGCGTGATATGACCATCGGCAGAGTAAAACAACATGGCAAAGTCCTGGATTCCCTCATGAGCCGGTTCTAACATTACGCTACCTTGACGTTTGATGATAGATTTTATAAAGGCTATGTCATTTCGGCCAAGTGCCGATGTATGTAATATGCCTCTGCCGCTACTCGACCATGGTGCTTTGATATAAGCGTCGCCATGAATGTCGATGAAATGCTGAATTTCAGAGAGATCAGATGTTTCTGTAGGAATTAAATTTTCGTCTAAACAGAGATGTTGGGCCAGATATATCGTAGCTCGCCGATGGCTTAAATTACGCCAATGGTCGATATCGATGTCAGATGGAGTCTTTAATCCAAGAGAACGAAGGTATCGGCCTGTCTGTATCGACCATCCCCATGGAGTCGCTTCGAGTTCAGTGCCAGATGTATATAAAGATGGTTCTATTCCGAAGTCTGTTGCAATTTTGTCTATCCATGGTTTGTCGTTATCATATGAAAGTATTTGATCGCCCTTATTGCTATACCACAGTGGCAGTAAGCTACCGTCGCGACGCAGAGCGTTGACGAGTGGTGACAGGCGTGGTGTGTCATGACCGTAACTGAGGTTTATATCGTTTTCTGGATTAAAAAAATATAAACGGTTCATTTAAAACGTTAAATTACAGTTGAAAGCTAAAACTGATACCATAGTTTTTCTGTTTATACTATAGATTTAAAACAATGAAGCTATGGACTATCAAAAAATTATTGCAGAAAACAAAAATGTACTTGTCGAATTCTATGCAACATGGTGCCCTCACTGTCAGCGCATGATGCCAATTGTGCATGATATAGCGTCATCGCTAAACGGGAAAGTGTCGGTAGTGCAATTTGATATCGATAAATATGAGACATTGTCGGATAATGAGCATATTGAGACTGTACCAACGTTTATAATGTATGTCGACGGTAAGGAAATCTGGCGATATAGCGGAGAAATGACCGCGCAAAAACTTAATGAAAAAATCATTAGCGCGATAGGTTAAGATTCATCTTCCGGCTCCGGTAACGGATAACGTGGGTTCATTTTATGTCCCATCTCTTTTAGCCGTTGAGCCGGGACTAAAAGACTTTGACGCCCTGTCTTGAGCTTTTTCTCGGTCTCGGTATAAGTATTGGTCAGTGATTGTATTTTGTTCCCGATTTCGGAGAATGATTTATAGAATTGTCCGACGCGTTCAAGCAGTGATTCTGCTTCATCGACGACTTTACGCTGGTTGAGGGCTTGTTGCTCTTGTCTCCATGACAATTGAATGATGCGTAGGGCTGCTGTAAGTGACTGTTCGCCAGAAATAAATACGCCCATTTCGAGCGCTTCGCGCCATAACCGTGGTTCAGCGTCGAGCGCAAGGCGTAAAGCACTTTCTATCGGAACAAACATTATCATGTAGTCGACCGATTGACGCGGATATTGTACATATCGTTTATAGTCTTTACGGGCAAGCTCCTTTGCGTGGTCGCGTATCGACCGTATATGGCGTTGGAGTGCATCCTGACGTTCGGTAGCATCAGTAGCGGCATTATAGTCAAGAAATGCCGTCAGTGAGGTCTTGGCATCAATTATCAGGTCTCGGTTGTCGGTGTAATGCAGTACGACATCCGGTATCATGCGTGATTCTGTATTTTGATTGATCAAAGTGTGGCCATGTTCATCCGTCATAGCTGTCTGGATGTCGTAATTGATTCCACGTCGCAGTCCCTGGCTTTCCAGAAGTTCTGAAAGTACGGTCTCTCCCCATGTGCCTTGTGCTTTATTCTCATGGCGCAGGGCACGTGAAAGTTTGTCGGCTTCACGACCTACAGTTTCTGTGTGTCGCAGAACATCGGCGATAGCTTCCTGCAACTGCGCCGAGTTGCGCGAATTTAAATCACGGGAGGAGTCGATTGCTGATCTCATTTCCTTGATATTTTCGCGTAGCGGAGAGAGTAGTGCCGATATTTCGCGATTATTAGCGTCAGACAATTGTCCGGCACGATCTTTTAGTACTTGTTCCGATGATATTTTCAGCTGTTCGCCAAGCCGTTCGATCTGTATCTGTAGCGTTGAGATAAGTTGTTGCTGCGATTTTGAACTGCTACGTGTAAGTATAAATGCTGCACCGAAACCAACACATAGAGCTATAAGCGCAATTATAATTGCCACTATTTCCATAAGCTATGTCAGTCGAGATAGCGTTTTGTAAGTCCGGTGTAATTTTCTATGCGACGGTCGCGTAGAAATGGCCACCAGCGTCTTACATGTTCCGATCGAGACAAGTCTATGTCAATTATCGCCATACACTCTTCGTTGTCAG
>CAZOCO010000032.1:0-6594 GCA_964578325.1 uncultured Muribaculum sp. | reverse complement strand
GGTCCGGCTATAAATGAACTTCCCCAGAATTGTATGCCGTTTGTTTGTCCTGAAGGATCAGGCTCATGACCTACTCGGTTTACCGTGATAACTGGCAAGCCATTTGCAACCGCATGTCCGCGCTGAACGGTTATCCATGCTTCACGTTGCCGCTGTTGTTCTTCTTGTGTGTCAGAGTATTCCCATCCGATAGCAGTAGGATAGATGAGGATTTCAGCACCGCGTAAAGCCATGAGTCTGGCTGCTTCAGGATACCATTGATCCCAGCATACAAGCACGCCAAGACATCCGACCGAAGTCTTAATTGGTTCAAAACCTAAATCTCCGGGTGTGAAATAAAATTTTTCGTAGTAGGCCGGATCATCAGGTATATGCATTTTACGATAACGTCCGGCAATTGATCCGTCATTGTCAAACACCACAGCAGTATTGTGATAAAGTCCCGGCGCTCGGTGTTCAAAAAGAGATGTTACAAGTACTATACCAAGACGTTCTGCTGTCTGGCTGTATAGTTCCGTGATATCTGATGGTATTTTTATTGCGAGATCAAAATTATCTGTTGATTCTACCTGACAGAAGTACAGTGAATCATGTAATTCCTGTAGTACAACAAGTTGTGCGCCATCATTGGCGAGTTTTTCTATTTTCGAGATTAACCGCTGACGATTGTTGGCGTTGTCGGGTGTATTGTGTTGTTGTATAATGCCAGCTTTCAGTGTTCTCATTTTTTTAACGGGGATTAAGTTGCATTGTTACGCAGTGAAGCGAACCATGTTGTTTTATGAGCGGAGAACATTCGACTCCTCGTATGATGAATTCGGGAAAGGCCGAAGAAATAGCATTCAGTGCTTCCGCGTCGTTGATTGGTTGTGAATATGTCGGTACTAATACGGTTTTGCCTATGACAAGGTAATTGGCATAGGTGGCCGGTAGGCGTTCGCCATTTTCATCGTAAACCGGATCGGGGAATGGAAGACGGATAAGACGGTATGGAGTCCCGATGGTAGTCCGGAATTCAGATAGCTGCTGTTGCATTGCCGTAAGAGCCTCGTAATGTATGTCTGAATGGTCGGCTGGAGATCCTACATACACTATCGTGTCGTTTGGGGCGAGTCGTGCCAGAGTGTCAATATGGCTGTCAGTATCATCTCCGGAGAGAAAGCCATGATCAAGCCATAATACTCGTATGGCTCCAAAGTAGTTTTTGAGCTGCTCTTCTATCTGATCTTTTGTGAGTTGAGAGTTGCGATTTGGCGACAGCAGACATTCCGATGTCGTGAGAATGGTGCCTTTACCGTCGCTTTCGATCGATCCACCCTCAAGCACAAAGCCCTGATGGTTTTCGTATGATCCTTTCAGTACGCCGACATTCGATATTTCAGCCGTAATACGATTGTCATGGTTTGATGCGAATTTGAGGCCCCATCCATTAAAACGGAAATGTAGACAGCGTTGACTGCCGTTGTCTTCAATGACCGTAAGTGGGCCGAAATCGCGGGCCCATGTGTCGTTGGTTGGTATTTTTAGATAAGTAATCCTGTCTTGGGGTAAATGGCTTAACAACCTTTGTGGTATTTGCGGGTCAGGACAGACAATCACCAGATTCGATTCCGCAAGTATCGCTTCTACTATCCTTATATAGCAGGATGTTACCTCGTCGAGTATATAGTTCCAGTCTGTATCGGCATGTGGCCATGAGAGCAATACGGCATCATGAGTTTCCCATTCTGCCGGCAATCGCCGGATTGCGTTATTCATCGAAGTCATTCAGGTTGTTGTAAATATCTTGTTGTGAGTCGAGATATTCTTCGCAAAAATCTAAAAATCCCATTTTTTCGGAACTACCGACCGCGTGGCACCAGTTGGCATACTCCTCTTTTAATTCAGGATCGTCTGAAATCATTCGCTTGAACTCTGCATTAGCGATATCTATACTTCCTGACTGGTCGATAAGTTGAAGAAATAAATCAGTAATATCGTTCATCATTTGAGAAAAATACAATTTCTTGAAATATATCTGCAAATTTAAGAAAATTCTTTATATAAACGGGTTATATATTGCTTAATAAGAAAATTTAGTAAAGTATGGTGTCACGATAGGCTTTTGTTAACAAATATTGTGGAGGTTTATGCTCTTAAGCACCGCTGGTTGCCGGTGGTAAAAGATACGATGGAAAGGGTATATGTATTTACGGAAATTTTGTTAAATTTGTACTTAATTTTTCATCCGTATATATAGAATGAAACATACGATTAAAGATAAAAGTGATGCAATAGCCCGCGTGGTTGAAACTCTTGATATTTTGAGGGTAAAATGTCCGTGGGATAGAAAACAGACCAACCAGTCATTGCGTCAGAATACTATAGAAGAAGTATATGAGCTGTGCGATGCGCTCCTGAATGAAGATAACCCTAATATCTGCAAAGAGCTTGGTGATGTGTTGCTGCACGTACTGTTTTATGCAAAAATAGGTGAGGAGAAAGATCTGTTCGACATAGCTGATGTGGCTGATGCATTAAACAAGAAACTTATTTTCAGGCATCCGCATGTTTTCGGAGAAATTGAAGCTAAAGATGCGGAAACTGTGATACAGAATTGGGAGCAGATCAAGCTAAAAGAGAAAGGTGGAAATAAAACTGTACTCGGAGGTGTGCCGCGTTCGCTACCTGCACTGATAAAAGCCGAGCGTATTCAAGAAAAGGCCGCAAATGTTGGATTTGACTGGAAGAACCGTGAAGATGTGTGGACTAAAGTAAAAGAAGAAGTCGATGAGGTCGAGGCTGAAATAGCTAAAAACGACATCGATGGTATCGAGGCTGAATTCGGTGACCTTTTATTTGCAATGGTAAATGCTGCGCGCTTGTATGGCGTAAATGTCGAAAATGCACTTGAACGCACGAATCAGAAGTTTATCCGAAGGTTCAATTATATTGAAAAAGTATCTAACGAAACCGGCAAGTCGTTATCAGATATGACTTTGGAGGAAATGGACGAATATTGGAATAAAGCAAAACAATCCGGATTATGAAGAGTAACAACCGCATACTGATTTTTGTAATAGCTGCAACGGTATTATTCCTGACGGCATTTATCGGACATGCCCGCAAAGAATACAAAATTGCCACATCTCCGGCCAAAACGATAACACTGTTGGTGGATAGCGTGGATTATCGTGAGGATCTTACCCGCATGTATGGACGTCTTATCGGTCGTCCTCACACAGCACAACGAATAGATAAGATTGAGCTTGCTACTGGAAAGTCCCGATATGAAGCTACTGATATTGACGGCATTGATTTTACACGATGGTTCCAATGGGAAGATGAAGGTATAATTGTGCTTGAAATCGATTTTGCCCCGATGATTCCGCTTAAATCGGGTATTTTATATATTACTACTCCGCGTGGCGTAGAAGAAGTCACGCTTAATCAAGCAAAATGATTGTCTGTATAACAGAGAAACCAAGCGTAGCCAAAGATATTGCCCACATTATCGGTGCGGATGTCCAGCGCGATGGCTATTACGAAGGTAATGGCTATAAAGTAACGTGGACGTTTGGACATCTGTGTACGTTAAAAGAGCCGGCAGACTACAGTGACCAGTGGAAGCGGTGGTCACTCGGTGCGTTGCCGATGATACCAAATCGATTTGGAATAAAACTGATAAGCGATAAGGGTATTGAGCGGCAGTTCAATGTTATTAAGACTCTTATACATGAAGCTTCAGAAGTGATAAATTGTGGCGATGCCGGGCAGGAAGGTGAACTGATACAACGCTGGGTGATGCAAAAAGCCGATATAAAGTGTCCCGTAAAGCGATTGTGGATAAGTTCACTTACAGATGAGTCTATAAAAGACGGTTTTTCGTCGCTAAAGCCGGAGTCGGATTATAATCGCTTGTATCATGCCGGTCTGTCTCGGGCTATTGGTGATTGGATTCTTGGTATGAATGCTACACGGCTCTATACTCTCAAATACTCGCAATATGGAAACGGCGTATTGTCGATCGGTCGGGTGCAGACTCCAACGCTTGCTCTGATTGTCCAGCGTCAATACGAAATAGATAATTTCGTGCCGACCGACTATTGGGAGCTGAAAACTTTATATCGTGGTGCGACATTCAATGCCGTGTCCGGGCGCTTTGACTCGGAGGACGCGGCGGTTGATGCTCTGAAAAAGATAGAAACAAAGTCGCTTACAGTTACTTCGGTTGAAGAAAAAAACGGTCGCGAAGCACCACCGCGGTTGTTCGACCTTACGTCATTGCAGGTTGAATGCAACAAGAAATGGGGTTGGTCGGCTGAAGAAACCCTGAAATTGATACAGACGCTTTATGAGAAAAAAGTCACAACGTATCCGCGTGTCGATACGACATATCTTCCAGATGATCTGTATCCCAAAGTGCCGGGTATATTGCGTCAGATGTCCCCATATGCCAATTTGACCGCTCCGGTATTATCTTCTAAAATTGTTAAGTCAAAAAAGGTTTTCGACAATAGTAAGGTGACAGATCACCACGCAATTATTCCGACTGGACAAAATCCGTCAGTGCTGTATGGTGACGAGAAAAAATTATATCATCTTATAGCATTGAGGTTTATTGCTGCGTTTTATCCGGATTGCAAATTCTTGCAGACCACTGTTCTCGCGGATATTGACGGTATAGGATTTAAGGCGATTGGTAAGGTCATTGAGTCGCCCGGATGGCGGGCATTATATGGTACACAATCCGACGCGGAATCTGATGGGAAAGATGATGCTGAAGGTAAGATTTTACCCCCCATGACTGTTGGTGAAAGCGGGCCACATGAACCGTCGTTACTGAAAAAACAGACACAGCCGCCCAAGCTATATACCGAAGGTACATTACTTCGTGCGATGGAGGGTGCTGGTAAAACTGTTGAGGATGAAGAGTTGCGTGAGGCCATGAAGGAAAATGGAATAGGGCGCCCGTCGACCAGAGCCGCGATTATCGAGACCCTTTTCGGCCGTCGTTATATAGCACGAAAAGGCAAATCAATTGTTGCTACGCAGGCCGGTAAAGATCTTATTGCAATAATCAAGGAAGAATTGCTTAAGAGTGCAAAACTTACCGGTATGTGGGAGAATAAGTTGCGCCGGATAGAAAGAGGTACTTATGAACCGGCTCAATTTCTTGATGAGCTTAAAGAAATGATATCAGTAATTGTGCGTGATGTGTTGAGTGACAATTCTCAACGGCGCATAATTATTGAGCAGTCGGAAAAAAAGTCACATAAAAGCGACGTTGAAGAAAAGAAACCAAGAGCTCCGCGTATTAAGAGTCTTGAAGAGATCAAATGTCCGGAATGTGGTCAGGGGCATTTGATAAAAGGTCGTACGGCCTATGGGTGTTCACGCTATAAAGATGGATGCAAAATGGTTCTCCCGTTCTCTGAATATTCTGCCGATTTGAGTCCGCAGCGTCTGTCAACTAAACTTAAAAGAAAACAAAAATGAGTCTGGACGAGATTTTTCCATTGGTCGATTGTACCGGTAATGTTATCGGTAAAGCCTCACGGCGCGAGTGTCATAGCGGTTCAATGCTGCTGCACCCGGTAGTCCATCTGCATGTAGTGCGTAGAGGATGTGGATTATACCTCCAGCAGCGCAATCACGATAAAGATATACAGCCCGACCGGTGGGATACATCGGTCGGCGGACATGTTGATTATGGTGAAACAATCGCCGATGCTCTTGCACGTGAGAGTAGAGAAGAGCTCGGCCTGAATGTCGACGCAATGAAAATTCAGCCATTGTCGCCATATGTGTTCCAGTCTCAAATAGAACGTGAGTTGATCAATCCGTTTATCGGAATACTTGATTCTAAAGTTGAACCGAACCCGGATCCATCAGAAATACAAGATGGGCGGTTTTGGTCGTTGGAAGAAATTCAAGAGGCTATGGGATCGGGAGTCTTTACTCCTAATTTTGAACAAGAATTCATGCGCATCGAACAATTTTTGCGATCGATTGTTTATATAGAATAAATTTTTTGAATGATAGTTTGCCAATGAAATCATTATCCTATTCCACCGATATTATTCTGCAATGGGTTTTTGTCGGAATAATTTTGATGAGTGTAGTCGTTTTCTTTTTTAAATGGGTCGTAAGAAAAATTACACGACGTAACCATCACGGAAAGACTGCGTGTGATCATTGCCCGGATTCACAGAACTGTTCTTCTAATAAGAAAGTTAAGTAACACGAGTTCGATATAAAGCTCTCAATCCAAAAATTGAGCTAACAAAAGAAACCGATTATTTCGTCGGACTGCTCATAAAATACACCGTTCGCGATAAAAACACTATCTATGTGGTGTCATTTGGCGCTAACTTTGCGCCATCATGAACACACAACTGTACCACATCCCCCGATTCCACCTGCGCGAGCGCCGTTACGTCCGTCCCGACTACGCCCGCGCATTCCGCCTGTGGTACGACCGCCATCGCCGCCAGTGGAGGCTCCCTGCGCTCACCCCTGCCGATCTCCGGCTCATCTCCGCGTGGGAGCAGCGCCGCTGCGACCGCCGTCAGATCAACCGCGCCATCCACACCTCCCCCGACGCTATTCCCG
>CAZOCO010000031.1:0-19121 GCA_964578325.1 uncultured Muribaculum sp. | reverse complement strand
CCACGAAGTCATTATCTAACAGATGCTTCACATCGTCATCGCCAAACACAGCACTTTCCATTTTGCGACAGTTGACACATCCATACCCGGAGAAGTCAAGAAACACAGGCTTCCCTTCACGAGCGGCGGCAGCCATACCGGCCTCATAGTCATCAAACACTTGCGTATGCTGCTCATACAAATTAAAATCCTGCGTAAACAACGGTGGCACAAATGCACTTACCGCTTTAAGAGGTGCACCCCACAGACCAGGCAACAGATATATTGAGAACGCCAATGATGACAATGCAAGAAAAAAGCGTCCGGTAGAAATTCCGTTATTATTATCACTACCATAATGTGAAAAAGCGAAAATGCCTAGCAAATACATTCCCAGCAGAATAAATATCACGATCCACAAGGCAAGAAATACTTCCCTGTCAAGTATATGCCAGCCGTAAGCAAGGTCGGCTACCGACAAAAACTTCAACGACAGAGCCAGTTCAAGAAAACCGAGCACAACCTTCACTGTATTCATCCAGCCTCCAGATCGAGGTACGGATTTAAGCCATGAAGGAAACAACGCAAACAACGCAAACGGAATGGACAATGCGAGCGAAAATCCGCACATACCTATTGCCGGACCAAGACTGGAACCCGTCGAAGCCGCTTCCACAAGAAGAGTACCTATTATTGGCCCCGTACACGAAAAAGATACTATGGCCAGAGTGAATGCCATAAAAAATATGGATAGTAATCCTGAAGTCTTTTCTGCCGACTGGTCCATTCTATCGGCCCAACGAGAAGGAAGTGTTATCTCGAATGCGCCAAAAAACGATATGGCAAAAATCACGAGTAATAAGAAAAACACAATATTACATATAGCACTCGTCGCTATAACATTGAGTTGATTAGCGCCAAATAATCCGGTTACAATAAGGCCAAGCGCAACATATATAACCACGATCGACATACCGTAAATCAGAGCATCACCGACACCTTTAGCCCGCGAACCACTTTTTTTCAAAAAGAAACTGACTGTAAGGGGTATCATTGGCCACACACAGGGGGTAAACAGAGCCAACAGCCCACCAAGAAAGCATGCCGCAAATATATACCATAAATTTCCAGAATCTAAATTATCCTGACCGTCACCATCCGACGCAGAAACAGGTTGCCACAATGTATCATACGAATTAGTAGAAACGGCCATATCGTTGGTGACCGCAGACACCTCTGTGCCAAACGCAAAAGGTACAGAGACCGGCGGAATACAATTCTGATCATTACAAGCAGCATATTTAAGCGTTCCACCGATCTTAATACCGGAAGGGACTGACAACTTCTGTCGCAAAACTACATCGCCTGTCCACCATGACAACATAGCATCAAACATATCATCATACTCACTATGAGGCTCAACATCCGACGTAATACCACCCTCCGGAACAACACCGTCGGAAAAAGTAATCGACAACGGTACGGGGCCGGCATCCGGATCTATTCTGTCGGTATATACATGCCATCCATTATCAATGTGAGCGACCACAACCAGTTCAATCTCCCCGGACGACAACGTATCGAGGCTAAACTTCCATGTGGCAGGCTCAATTATTTCTGAAAAGGCCGCATGCGACATCATTGCCACAATTACCGACACGATCCATCTTAAACTATATCTGCTCATATATTATCGCAATTTATTTTAAATTTTTCTTAACTCCCAAAAAGCCACGGCCGAAGCTGCGGCAACATTCAATGAATCGACGCAGTGGCTCATAGGTATACGGGCCACATAGTCGGCACCGTCAATTACTTTATCCGACAATCCGTTGCCTTCGGTGCCAAGCACAATTGCAAGACGAGGCTCCGACTTAAGCCGCACATTATCTATTGACACAGAATTGTCTGTAAGAGCCATTGCAACCGTCTTGAATCCATACGAACGCATTGTTTCATTAACCGGGCCTTCGATCCAGCACCATGGCACCAGAAATACAGAACCCATCGACACTCTGACCGACCTGCGATTAAACGGATCGCATGACTCCGGAGTGAGAAGCACAGCCCCTACCCCCAATGCCGCCGCCGACCGAAAAATAGCTCCGATATTTGTAGTATCAACCACACCATCGACTACAGCTACAAGGCTCTTATCGTCCAGTATTTCAGAAATATGTATTGGATTTAGACGACGCATGGCACACAAAACTCCACGCGTCAATGTATACCCTGTAAGACTGGCCAACAGTGTGCGTTCGCCTACATAGACCGGCATATCAGATGGGCATCGTGCAATAATGTCAGCGGCATCTCCATCGATATGTCGAGATTCACACAGCATCGCCACAGGCTCATATCCGACGTCAAGCGCCACACTGATAACTTTTGGACTTTCAGCAATGAAAAGGCCTGAATTTGGGTCAAGACGGTTTCGCAGCTGTGCTTCAGTCAGCTTGGCAAACACTTCCACACCCGGATGGTCTAACGATTCTATAGTAATAATTTCAGCCATATATGTCGCAAATATAATACATTTCAACACATCAGCAAAACCCTTATTCAAGCATATAAAGTACCGGCAGCATGTCGCTAAATAAAGAGACATCCTGCCGGATACGCAATACCTTAATTATTAGCAACGCGGAAGAACGTTGATCTTTAAAGCCTCGTATGCACGTGACGCTTTATCACGAGCAGCTTCCACCGTGTCGTCAGTAGCAAGAATTACACCCATACGACGATGCCCGCTAATTTCCGGTTTACCGAATATACGTATCTGAACGCCTGGCTCTTGAAGTACTTCTTCAAGATTATCAAATTCAATCTGGTTAGTATCTCCTTCAACAACAACAGCACGCGAAGCCGATGGCCCGTAAAAGCGGATAGCAGGTACAGGCAGACCGAGCAAAGCACGTGCATGAAGGCCAAATTCACTCAAATCCTGGGATATCATAGTTACCATACCTGTGTCGTGAGGACGTGGAGACACTTCGCTGAAGATAACTTCATTGCCTTTAACAAACAGCTCCACGCCGAAAATACCATAGCCGCCGAGTGCATCGGTAACCTTTTTAGCAATCTCCTGCGCTTTTTGCAATGCCACAACAGCCATTGGTTGCGGTTGCCACGAATAACGATAGTCTCCATCGACCTGAATATGACCGATAGGTTCACAATATGTAGTACCGGAGCATGAGCGTACAGTAAGCAGAGTAATTTCGTAGTCAAAATCGACAAAACCTTCCACAATAACACGACCGGCACCGGCACGGCCACCCTCCTGCGAAATGCGCCATGAACGTTCGATATCGGCCTCCGTTCGAGCTACACTCTGTCCGTGACCCGACGACGACATGATGGGTTTGATAACACAGGGAAGCCCTACAGCTTTGACCGCATCAACAAACTCATCGTAGGTAGAAGCAAAACGATATTCCGAAGTCTTGATACCGAGTTCCTCCGCAGCAAGACGACGTATACCCTCACGATTCATGGTAAGCCACGCAGCACGCGCGGTTGGAGTAACGTTATACCCTTCTTTTTCAAGTTCGACCAAGGTCGGAGTAGCAATAGCCTCTACCTCCGGAATAATATGATCCGGACGTTCCAGCTCTACAACACGGCGCAATTCGTCACCGTCGAGCATATTGAATACATAACTGCGATGGGCAATCTGCATAGCCGGAGCATTGGGATAACGGTCACACGCAATAACCTCTACGCCATAGCGCTGGAGTTCAATAGCAACTTCTTTACCAAGCTCTCCGCTGCCAAGCAACAAAGCCTTCTTTCCGACAGGAGTCATTACCGATCCGATCTTTGTCATAATCTGTATCTGATGTTTTTTACGATTGGAAATTTGTCTATTATGTTGCAAAATTACGACTTTTATTCCGATTTTTCTGTATTTTTGCACAGCAAAACTCTGTGACACCACAAAGCGTTATATCTGCAGACAACTTTTAACTCACAACGACAATGTTTACAGCATCAACCAAACGCAAAGAAAATATAGCCGAATATATACTATATATGTGGCAGATCGAAGACCTTATACGCGCTCACGATCTTGACCTTGACAAGATACGCCATAATATCATAGACCAATATAAAGATCTGACCGACCGTCAGCGCAAAGAACTCTCCGACTGGTACGAATCGCTTATCGATATGATGCGACGTGAAGGTATCGCGGAAAAAGGTCATCTACAACTCAATATCAACACTCTAAACCAAATGCAGGAACTACACACACAACTACTGCATTCGTCAGAACACCCCGAATATGCGGCAGAATTTTACAAGACCCTACCCTTCATTGTAGAACTGCGTTCGCGTCAGGGTGATGACAAATTAGGCGAGATTGAAACTTGCATCACCGCTCTTTACGGCATTCTCATGCTCCGTTTAAGTCAGAAGGAAATTACTCCCGACACAATGAAGGCCATGCAGCAGATATCTCGCTTTATAGCGTTGCTTGCACACGATTTCAAGCTGGATCAGGAGGATAAATTGTGGAAACACGACGACTGATATATTACTCCACCCGACAATATAGACACATATCAATACGTTACGTTATAACAACGAATTAACAATAAATCAATCTACACATTATGACACTCAACAGCATTATGGGTCTCGGCGTCCCGGAAATCATCATCATAGCACTTGTAGTACTGCTGCTTTTCGGCGGAAAAAAAATACCGGAACTAATGCATGGACTCGGTCGCGGTGTGAGATCGTTTAAAGAGGGTGTCAACGATGTCAAAAAAGAGATCGACCAGCCTGACAAAGATCAAAATCAGTGACATTCTGGGATCATCTTGAAGCCCTGAGATGGGTGATATTAAGGTCTGTCATAGCCATATTTGTGGCAATGATAGCGATTTTTCCATTCGTACCTTGGATTTTTGACAACATTATTCTGGCGCCTACCGACTCCAATTTTATACTTTATCGTTTTTTTGACAAAGTATCGGCAATCTATACTATATTGCCGGGCGGCAGCAATGAACCAGTCAGCATAAATATCATCAATTACCAACTTTCAAGCCAATTTTTTACCCACATGACCATATCCATGTGGATGGCATTTATGCTTACCGCACCATACGTAATATTCGAGATATGGAAATTCGTATGTCCGGCACTCTACTCCAATGAGCGAAAAGCCATGCGACCGCTATTTTTATTTGGCTCTCTGATGTTCTATGTCGGATGGGCAGTAGGTTATTTTATCATATTTCCACTTACACTGCGGTTTCTATATACATATCAATTATCGACAATAATTGTCAACCAGCTGTCACTGCAATCGTATATGGACAATTTTATGTTGCTTACATTCACAATGGGGTTGATGTTCGAGCTACCGATACTGTCGATTGTTGCGGGTCGGATAGGAATTATATCGCGCGATTTATTCAGGCAGTACCGCCGCCACGCAATCGTTGCAATTCTCGTACTTGCGGCAATAATCACTCCAACTACCGATCCGTTCACACTATTTGCCGTGTTTTTCCCTATATACATATTGTGGGAAATATCAGCATGCCTGGTTCCGAAACACCAACAGTAGTGTAGCGAATGAAAATTTTGCAATGTGGTTATTTATGACTAATTTTGGTGTATGGATTCCACAACGACAACTATACCCAAAATGGACTGGTGCCGCCTTGTCAGCGACAAACGTTTTGGTCTTGAAGACTACCACGATGCAGTAAGCGGAGGTACACGGTCTGACTTCCAGCGAGACTTCGACCGACTTGTATTTTCGTCGCCATTCCGCAGGCTTCAAAACAAAACACAGGTGTTTCCACTACCGGGGAGTATTTTTGTACACAACCGTCTCACCCACTCAATGGAGGTAGCCTCGGTGGGCAAATCGATGGCCAACGAAATTGCAGCCGGGCTTATACCTAAATATTCCGGCGAAGCTGATATTGTAAGACATATCGGTGCTATAGACGAAATTGTAGGAGCGGCATGTCTGGCTCACGATCTGGGAAATCCTCCGTTCGGACATTCAGGCGAACGAGCTATCAGTTCTTTCTTTTCAGAAGGTCAAGGGCGTACTTTACAGGCAGAACTGACTCCAAGCCAATGGAACGACCTTATACACTTTGAAGGTAATGCAAACTCCTTCAGGCTACTGACAAATCAGTTTAAAGGACGCCGTCAGGGCGGTTTTGCAATGACTTACTCAATGCTGGCATCTGTAGTCAAATATCCATACGAATCGGCACTTGCCGGTGAGAAACAGAAATTCGGATTTTTTACTACAGAGACCGAATCGTTCAAGCGAATTGCCGACGAACTCGGGCTTCTACCACGCTACGGCGAAGGAGGAGAAATACGCTACGCTCGCCATCCGCTTGTATATATAGTAGAAGCGGCCGATGATATCTGTTATCAGGTAATGGATATTGAAGACGCACACAAACTCAAGATTTTATCGACCGACGAAGTAATTGACGTGATGCTATCGTTCTTTTCGGGAGATGAGCGCGACCGACGGTTGAAAACAATGGCAAAAGTCGACGATCCTAACGAAAAAATCGCATATCTGAGATCTAATGTCATAGGGCGACTGGTACATGAGTGTGCCGTAACCTTTATAAACAACGAAGACGCACTGCTTTCAGGCACATTTACCGGCTCGCTTATTGACAACATCGGGCACGAAGCTCGCGATGGATATCGGCGATGCTCCGACCTTGCCTGGGCAAAAATATACAACGCGACTGAAGTTGTAAATGTAGAACTTGCCGGTAACCGCATCGTTACGCTTCTGCTTGAAAAATTGATTCACGCAGTAAGATATCCAGAACTCATCTATTCCCGGTTGTTGTTAAGCCAGATTCCAAGCCAATACGATACATCTGTGCCGACTCTTTTCGGTAAAATACAGTCTGTACTCGACCACGTATCTGCAATGACCGATGTATATGCTCTTGATCTGTACCGCAAATTATATGGGATGAGCCTACCTGCCGTATGACACGAATATTTTTATCAATCGCAGTATATCTGCTGACTTTCATATCACTCCATGCTACAGTCTGGAATATCGGGGACATACCTAACGTACATCTTACCGATTCCACACGTCATGTAGTAGATCCCGACAACCTATTGTCACCAGAAAACCGACGACAAATCGATGCTATGATCCAGAATCTGTGGGAGCGCACTTCATCCGAGATGTCGGTAGTCGTCATCGACAGTATGGCAATCGACGATATCGACACATTCGCTACCGAACTGTTCACAAAATGGGGTATCGGAAAGAGTGACAACGACAATGGTCTGCTAATGCTTGTTGCCATCGGACAACATAAAATTGCAATCCGCACGGGCTACGGAATGGAAGGCGTAGTACCCGACATTATCGCCGGACGTATTATACGCAATATAGCCACACCTCGTTTTCGCCAAGGAGATATAGACGGAGGTGTATATGAATCTGTAACCACACTTACCGATATCATTACTGATCCCGAAGCAAGTAAAGAACTCAAGTCGAAACTTGCCAACAACAGCAACATAGCTACAGACATCACATCTGATGACGTGTTGCAATGGTGGATATGGTTAAGTATAATCACGACATGCGTCATGACGGCAATATATCTGTATTACCTTATTTCTACCCGTCATCGCGACCAATACGAGCAGTATCATACCCTGCGCGATCTGCTTATTCCTTATGCAGTCGCTTCAGCTGTCTGTCTGGGAATGCCATTGATTATTTTACTTATAGTCTATATTACGATGAGACGGGTGCGAACCAGACCACGTATATGTGCCAACTGCATGCACAAGATGCATCGTCTCGACGAAGTAAAAGACAATGAGTATCTTACTCCAGCCCAAGACACCGAAGAACGCATCAATTCTGTTGATTACGATGTATGGCTTTGTGACAACTGTGGAGAAACCGATATTTTGCCATACGTCAACAAGTCAACTTCCTACAAAGAGTGTTCGCATTGCCACGCACGTGCAGCAGAACTCCGCTCCGACCGTATAATCTCATCACCGACAACTTCGCGCGAAGGCTATGGAGTAAAAACGTATATATGCAAAAACTGTCATCAGCCGACCAATGTCACATATAAAATTCCACGTAAAGAGCAGCCTGCGATTGTGATTTTGCCACCAGGCGGAGGAGGAAGCTCCGGAGGCTTTGGAGGCGGCTCATTTGGAGGTGGAATGACCGGTGGAGGTGGCGCTTCAGGTAGCTGGTAATTATAGCTTCACTACAGAAAAGGTTAATGTAATTCTAAAGATAATCAATACAAAACGCTACTATCATGAATATTATAAAAGACACCACATTTGGTGGCGAACGACCATTATTCGGATCAAAAGATCTTATACTTGAAAATGTAAAAATAGAACCGGGAGAATCTGCATTAAAGAATTGCACGAACATAGAGGCAATAAAATGTATATTTGAAGGGAAATACCCATTCTGGCATGTCGACGGATTTACTATACGTCAATGTCTGTTTACAGAAGGTGCGCGTGCGGCGCTATGGTACAGCAGCAATTGTCGCATGTATGATACACGCGTAGAAGCTCCTAAAATGTTTCGTGAACTGAAAAGCATTGAACTTGAGCGAGTAATTATACCCGACGCACAAGAAACCCTATGGCATTGCAGCGACATAACGATTCGCGATGTCGAGGTAAAGAATGCTCCATACATTTTCATGCATTGCGACAACATTGACATCCACCGCTACCGTCAGGACGGAAATTATTCATTTCAATACTGCCGTAACGTCGTAATCAGAAACTCTGAAATACTATCAAAAGATGCGTTCTGGAATACGGAGAACGTCACAGTATACGATTCAGTAATCGACGGCGAATATCTTGGCTGGTACTCAAAAAATTTGCGTCTTGTAAGATGTACTATCGGAGGCACGCAGCCACTATGCTATACTGAAGGTCTGGTGTTGGAAGATTGTAAATTTATGGAGAGCTGCGACCTGGCGTTTGAAGACAGCGATGTCGAAGCTACGGTTCTCACACCGATTACCAGTGTAAAAAATCCAAAATCGGGCCGAATCGTTGCACCCTCGTATGGAGAGATAATTTTGGATGAATTTAGAAAAGCTCCGGCCGACTGCCACATACTTACAGCTGATGAAATATAATTTTGACGAACACATTGACCGCCGGAATACAGCATCGTATAAGTGGGATTCCGATCAGACACCCGATATGTTGCCAATGTGGGTTGCCGATATGGACTTCCGTACTGCTCCTGCCATAATCGATGCCTTAGCCCGCAGAGTAGAAAATGGCGTATTCGGTTATACCAAAGTACCTGACTTATACTATATAGCAGCGATCGACTGGTTCGTAAACCGCCATGCCACACAACTGTCACGGGAGTGGTTCATATATACTTCCGGAGTTGTCCCGGCAATATCGGCAGTAATAAAAGCACTGACATCGCCAGGCGATGGAGTAATAGTTCAAACACCTGTATACAACTGCTTTTTCTCATCTATTCGCAACAACCGATGCAAAATAGTAGAAAATCCTCTCATATACGCAGACCTCGGCAACGGTCTTTTCTCATACCGGATTGATTTCGATGGACTTGACCGTCTTTGTGCTGACCCCTCAAATCGTGTATTGCTTCTTTGCAACCCCCACAACCCCGGTGGCCGCGTATGGACTAAAGAAGAAATAACCCGACTGGTCGATATCTGCCACAAAAACAATGTTATTGTAGTCTCCGACGAAATACATTGCGAACTGATTCTCCCGCCCAACAATCCCTATACACCGTTACTATCATTGGAGACAGCTGTTGCACACGGCGATATAATGTGTTTTTCACCATCTAAAGCCTTCAATATAGCCGGACTCCAGATTGCCAATATCGTATGCCCGGACTCTGACCGGTTGGCAAAAATAGACAGAGCAATCAACGACAATGAAGTATGTGATGTCAATCCATTTGGCGTCGACGCACTCATAGCGGCATATACCCTCGGAGGCGAATGGCTAGATAATCTGTGCAGCTATCTTGCCAACAACTATGCCGTGACCCTCGAATTCTTTAGGAACAACTTTCCGATGCTTACCGTCAGCCGACTTGAAGCCACATATCTACCATGGATTGATGTAAGGAAACTCGGCATGCCTTCAGAAGAAATCGAACAACAGCTAAAAAAAGAGAATGTATGGATTAACGCCGGTACTATGTATGGTACAGAAGGATATATACGCCTGAATATTGCCACACGACGGGAACTTCTTATCGAAGGACTCGAACGAATCGGACGCGGATTAAGAACGATCATATCGCAAAATGCCTGATATTCGCGCTATACAGGATGGAACTCCGATGTCTATCGGACGGCAGGCAATTCTTACCGCCAAACTGGCATTTCCTACTATACTTGCCCAGCTGTCGAGTATACTCATGCAGTATATCGACACATCGATGGTAGGACGCCTTGGAGCTGACGATTCTGCATCAATCGGTCTGGTCAGTACCACACTTTGGTTATTCTGGGGCGTGTGTTCCATGATGACGGTGGGATTTTCTGTTCAGGTGGCCCATCGTGTAGGAGCTAAAGACTATTCCGGAGCAAGAGACGTCATACGTCAATCTCTGATATGCATACTATCTGCTTCCGCAGCAATCGCACTGGTCGGCATAGTCCTATCTCCATATATTCCTATATGGTTAGGAGGAGAGCCCGACATAACATCAGCTGCATCAACATATTTCATGATATTTGCTGCCGGTCTGCCGTTACTCTCGCTCAACTATATGTGTGGCGGCATACTTCGGGCTGCCGGGAATACCCGTATTCCTGCCATACTGAATATCGCCATGTGTGTACTTGACGTAATTCTCAATTTCATATTGATTTTCAAATCGCACAATGTCACAATATCCGGATATTCGATGGTAATACCCGGCGCCGGACTTGGGGTGGCTGGAGCTGCCATTGCAACAGTAGCGGCCGAATGCATTACGGCGACACTACTCTTGTATTATCTCTCATGCCGCCAGAAAGATCTGGCAATAAGGCATCTCCCAGGCAGCTTTAGTCCACGGCAAACAGTAGTAAAATCCGCAGTAAAAATAGCTACCCCGCTTACACTCGAACATGCCCTGATATGCGGGGCACAGATAGCTATCACTGTGATTGTAGCGCCACTCGGTGTAGTAGCTATTGCCGCAAACGCGTTTGCCGTGACAGCCGAAAGCCTGTGCTATATGCCCGGATACGGCATCGGCGACGCGGCTACAACACTCACTGGTCAATCTCATGGAGCCTGTCGGCCACAACTGGTAAAAAGTTTTGGATTAATGACTGTAGGCATGGGGATGATCGTAATGACCGTAATGGGCGTTCTGCTTTACATATGCGCACCTCTACTAATGGAACTATTGTCACCCGTTGAATCTATTAGCCAACTTGGAACAAAAGTACTCCGTATCGAAGCTTTTGCTGAACCGATGTTTGCCGCATCTATTGTCGCATATGGTGCGTTTGTCGGCGTAGGCGATACTGTAGTCCCCGCAATAATGAACTTCGCTTCAATATGGTTGGTAAGAGTTCCTTTAGCCGCAATAATGGCTCCACGCTATGGACTACAAGGAATATGGCTCGCCATGTGTATCGAACTTTGCTTCAGAGGCACAATATTTTTGTGGCGACTATTCTCATATAGATGGATAAAAACAACAGCAAACCGTGACGTTATACCTGAAGGGACGCTACCACCCGACGATTTTTAACACACTATTTCGTCGCGATACTATATTTTCCGTATCTTTGTATCAGAAACAGTTTTTCAATGGTAAAAATAAATCTGACAGGAACCGGAGTTGCGTTGGTCACTCCATTTCATACCGACAAGACTATCGACTTTGATGCCTTGGCTAATTTGATGGAATACCAGATAAAGAGCGGCATAGACTACTTTGTCGTACTTGGTACTACAGCTGAGACTCCGACTCTTTCTGCCGAAGAAAAAGCCACACTGCGCAGATTTATCTCTGACCAAGTAGCCGGACGCGTGCCGCTCGTTCTTGGACTTGGAGGCAACAACACAATGGAACTTGCCAATGAACTACAGACAATCGACCTGACAGATTTCAGTGCGATATTGTCCGTTGTGCCATACTACAACAAACCGTCGCAGGAGGGTATTTTTCAGCACTACAGTATGCTGGCACAGGCCTCTCCATTACCATTGATTCTTTATAATGTACCGGGGCGTACCGGAGTAAACATGAATCCGGAGACCGTATTGCGGCTTGCCCACCGCTTTCCAGGACACATCATCGGCATAAAAGAAGCATCAGGAAACATACAACAGGCAGAAGATATTATAAAACAGAAACCACACGACTTCATGGTAATTTCAGGCGATGATGCCATGACTTATCCGATGATAGCAATGGGGGCTGTCGGAGTAATTTCGGTCATTGGGAATGCTTTCCCGGCTGAATTTTCCAAAATGGTGAGACTTGCTCTGCAAGGACATCGCGATGAAGCTCTTGATATTCACCATCGGTTTACCGATATGTTCAGACTTCTTTTTGTCGATGGCAATCCGGCCGGAGTAAAATGCGTACTCCACGCTATGGGTATGATCGAAAATGAATTAAGACTTCCACTGGTACCCACACGTCTTACCACACTACAGGAAATAAACGATGTATTGGCCCGACTCGGAGTCAGCCTATAATACACATTAATAAAGCGACAGGTCAAGTCCAAAAGGACTCAACCTGCCTGTTACTATCTAATATTATCAAACTGTTTTTGTCTGTGAAAGAAATCTTACCGGTATCAATTTGATGCCGAAACATTCGGATGCACTATAAAAGTTCCACCTGTTGCCGGAACATCACCTTCATTATCACCAGCGGGTTCAGTAACAATCAGCTCATAAGACACGACCGCTCTACATACACTATAATCCACAGCGAATACCGGGAATGTTATCTGTAGCAGATGACGTCCGACCGGAAGATCACCTGTTTCAAGAGCAATACCAAACGGTGCAACATTTGTGCTAATGCCAACGCCATAGTCAAGGATATATGTGACGGTACCAAACGCAATATTTGACGCGTCATAATCAACAGGAGCAACCGACTCGATTACAAGAGGTGTACCTTGCTCAACAGTTATCACGCCATTGCTGACGTCGGCACCTTCACCAAATTCTACCTGTACATTGAAGTTCGGTAAATCATTATCGTCATGACATGAGGTCAAAAACAAGGGTAAAGCAGCCAAAAGGTAAAGTAGTTTTTTCATACTGATTCTGAATTTTATTTAGTTGTTTTATTTTCGTTTGTTATTTAAACACATTTAACCTCCATTTGGTTCTTTAGAATTAAAAAAACATCACCTTTACAACATTACTTGTATTAGTAGATATTTTGTAGTAAATTTACACACAGTAACAAAACCTCTGTTTATGAAAAAGATTCTGTGTATAGCTTTAGCAGCTATTGTAACTCTTCCTTCGTTTGCATTGTCACTTATTGATACCGGCAAACCGGAAAAACTAATACAAACCGGCGTACGTATTGGCCTTACCTCGTCAAATCTGACCAACAACATCCAGGATGCATTTCCTGATGTGACATGGAAAAATCAACACTGGGGCAATGGATTTCTGATAGGTGGAATCGCAGATATAAATCTTGTAGGATGTTTTACCATTCAACCCGGAGCATTCATCTATCGCAAAGCCAATACGTTCAACTACCTGCTCAACGACAACGAATCGCTAAACGCCTACGAAGGACGTCAGTATTGCAATATACTACAAGTCCCTATATTGTTTTCATTTCGTTTAGGAATTGCAGAAATAGCCCAAGTACAACTTGATTGCGGGCCTTATTTTGCATGGGGCTTTGGCGGAAAAGTCAAGTATACAGAATACCGTCAGTCTGTGGGAGAAGTGATACAGCACGTTTCTTCCGCCCCCTATTTCGGTGACGGTGGAATGGCAAAACGATATGATGTAGGTATAAAAACCGGCATCGGTATACTCGCCATGGGGCGTATATACCTTGGCGCGCACTTTTCCTATGGAGCTCGAAATACGCTAAAACCTATGTTTGGCACTGGTCTAAAAGGCCATTCAAAAGTATGGCAATTTACTCTCGGATATAACTTTTAAGTCAAAAAAGTCTACATACTCGCCAGCACAACCGATGCGGTGAATATGTTACATTTTTTGTCTCAAACCCATCTTTTATTTTAGCCGCGATATTCGGAGGCACTCATTTTTTTGCGTAAATTTGTCTTATCAAATAATAACTCAATATTCACCCATTATTCAATACATAACAATGGACATGAAAAATACAATTGCAAAGCAATTTGAACAACGTTTTGGAGGCGAGGGTACATTTTATGCCTCATCCGGACGAATCAATCTTATCGGAGAACACACGGACTACAACGGAGGTTTTGTTTTCCCCGGAGCTATCGATAAAGTGATTATGGCTGAAATACGGCCCAATGGCACAGAAAAAGTACGTGTATACTCTGTCGACATTGACGACTATGTAGAATTCGGGCTGAAAGAAGAAGATGCACCCAAACAGCAATGGGCACGCTATATTTTCGGCGTATGCCGCGAAACTATCAAGCGCGGGGGAAAAGTGGAAGGCTTTGATGCCGTATTTGCCGGAAATATTCCTCTGGGTGCCGGTTTGTCTTCATCAGCAGCCCTTGAAAGCTGTTTCGCATATGCTATCAATGACTTGTTCAACAACAATAGTATAGACAAATTTGAGCTTGCGCGTATCGGCCAGTCTACCGAGCACAATTATTGCGGTGTAAACTGTGGTATTATGGATCAGTTTGCATCGGTAATGGGACAGGCCGGCAAACTTATGCGACTTGACTGCCGCTCGATGGAGTTTGAATACTTCCCTTTCAATCCTCAAGGCTATAAACTTGTATTGGTAGATTCTGCCGTAAAACATGAACTTGTAGATTACCTATACAACAAACGCCGCCAGTCGTGCGAACGTGTAGCCAAACAGCTCGGCATAGAAACTCTACGCGATGCAACTATGGAACAGCTTGACGCTATCCGCAACGAAATTTCAGAAGAAGACTATTCTCGTGCAAAATTCGTCATCGGAGAGAAAGACCGTGTACTTGCAGTGTGTGATGCACTTGAAGCCGGAGACTACGAGACTGTCGGCAAGAAGATGTATGAAACCCACGAAGGTCTTTCAAAAGATTATGAAGTGAGCTGCGAAGAGCTTGACTACCTCAACGACATTGCAAAAGAATGCGGTGTCACAGGGTCACGCATCATGGGTGGCGGTTTCGGCGGATGTACCATCAATCTTGTAAAGGATGAACTGTATGACGACTTTATTAATACCGTCACTAAACGCTTTGCTGAAAAATACGGTCACGAACCACACATATATCCCGTTATCATAAGTGACGGTGCACGTAAACTTTAAGTAAATAATTAATGAAAATCGAGAAAGAGATATTTCCCTCTTCTAAAGGCGACATCACAGTATACACCCTGACCAACAAGTCAGGGGCTACTGTGCGTCTGTCGTCACTCGGAGCCGGGATATTGAGTGTCATAGTTCCCGACAGAGATGGCAACATGGCCGATGTCGTACTCGGATACGCCAATCCGCAAGATTATCTATACGACGGCCCATGCATGGGAAAAGTTCCTGGCAGATACGCCAATCGTATCGGGGCCGGACTTTTCACTCTTGCCGGTAAAGAATACCATCTGGCCGTAAACAACGGACCAAATGCACTTCACGGCGGTCCGGAGGGATTCCAAAACCAGATATGGGACAGTCGTATCGATGGCGACAGCATCGTATTCTCCTATACATCGGCCGACGGTGAAGAAGGCTACCCCTACGAACTTACAGCTGCGGCAATCTACACATGGAACGACCGCAACGAACTTATGCTTGATCTTGTGGCCGTTGCAAAAGGTAAAACCATCGTAAACCTCACCAATCATGCATACTTTAATCTTGAGGGAGAGGATTCCGGCACTATGCTCGGACATGAATTAAAACTGTTTGCTTCCAACTATCTCGAAACAGATGAGAATCTATTGCCCACAGGCAATATCCTTCCGGTAGCAAACACTCCGATGGATTTCACAACGACGAAAACCATCGGTCACGACATGACAGAAGAAAACATGCAGAACTTCCCTGCTCTGAAAGCAGGCAAAGGGTATGATGCATGCTGGGTAATAGACGACTGGCATAAACACACTCTTGTTCCAGCCGCCAAACTTTCGTCACCAAAAAGTGGTCGCTGGCTGGAAGTGTATACAACCCAACCCGGAGTCCAGATATATGGAGGAAACTGGCTCAAGGGTTGTCCAACATCAAAATCAGGCCACGAATACAACGACTACGATGGAGTCGCCATAGAGTGTCAAGGATTTCCAGACGCTCCCAACAAGCGTAAATTTCCATCGCAGATACTTGGACCCGGTGAACGATATGAGCAGTCTATTCTTTTTAAATTCGGAAAATAACACAATCTAATCAATCTTTTATTTAGAATGAAACCAACCCTATTTGTACTCGCAGCCGGTATGGGCAGCCGTTACGGAGGTCTCAAGCAGCTTGATTCTCTTGGCCCTAACGGCGAAACAATCATGGATTATTCTATCTACGATGCCATCCAGTCGGGTTTTGGCAAAGTCGTTTTCGTTATCAGAAAAGATTTTGAAAAGGACTTCCGCGACAAAATCTTATCAAAATATGAAGGTCACATTCCTGTTGAAGTCGTATTCCAGTCGACCGATGCTCTACCTGAAGGCTATACATGTCCCGCAGACCGTACAAAACCTTGGGGAACAAATCACGCTGTACTTATGGGTAAAGGAGCTATCAACGAACCATTTGCAGTCATCAATGCCGATGACTTCTACGGTCGCAATGCTTTTGAGGTCATAGCTAAAGAACTCATGCGTCCACGCGAAGGCAAGGGAGACTACTGCATGGTAGGTTTCCGCGTAGGAAACACTATGACTGAAAATGGTTCTGTCGCACGCGGTGTTTGTGAAAACAAAGACGGTCTGCTCACATCTGTCGTAGAGCGTACCGCAATTTCATACAATCCTGAACACAAAATCGTTTTCACTGACGAAAATGGTGTTGAGCAGACTCTCGAACCTAACACACCAGTATCAATGAATCTGTGGGGATTTACACCCGACTATTTTGACTTCTCTGAACGAGAATTCAAAAAATTCCTCGATAAGGATCTTAACACACCTAAAGCTGAATTCTTTATTCCGCTGGTTATCGATACGCTTATCAATTCAGGCGAAGCCACGGTAAAGGTACTTGATACAGATTCAAAATGGTTTGGCGTAACATATGCCGCCGATCGTCCAGGTGTAGTAGAGAAATTTGCCGAACTGCATGCCAACGGCACATATCCAGAAAAGCTCTTTTAAAACAATATTCTCAAAGCAGCAAACCGGTATGAGGCACAAAGCTTCATACCGGTTTATTTTTACAGCAAAACTGCAGTATCAGGAATTTTTCAATGCTTCATGCATACCTTTGGCAGCCCGCCTACCATCGCCCATGGCAAGGATAACAGTAGCTCCACCACGCACAATATCTCCGCCGGCATATATATCACTTATTGATGACTGCATCGACTTTTCATCAACGACAATAGTGCCGCGTCGCGATATTTCAAGTGCAGGGATTGCGTTAGGCACCAACGGGTTTGGAGATACGCCAACACTTACAATAACCTGATCAACCTCGACCTCTATGATGTCTCCATCGACAGGAACAGGTGAACGTCGCCCACTCTCGTCAGGCTCGCCGAGTTCCATACGCTGCAATCGCATTGCTCTGACACGACCGTTTTCGTCGGCCAGATATTCGACCGGATTGTGAAGTGTAAGAAATTCCACACCCTCTTCCTTGGCATGTTTCACTTCCTCAACACGTGCAGGCATTTCTGCTTCAGAGCGGCGATATACAATCCATGCATGCTCGGCACCCATTCGTAAAGCTGTACGCACAGAGTCCATTGCCGTATTACCCCCTCCGATTACAGCGACACGTTTGCCTCTATGTACCGGAGTATCATGTCCGGGCTGACCAGCTCCCATCAGATTTATTCTGGTGAGATATTCGTTTGACGATGAAACGCCTATAAAATTTTCTCCCGGAATACCCATAAACCGCGGTAATCCGGCTCCGGATGCAACAAATATACCTTGATAGCCAAGAGTTTTGAGATCATCATATCCGAGTGTTTTTCCTATCACCGTATCCGTGACAAACTTTACCCCCATAGCGTTCAATGCATCGATCTCCGCCTGAACTACACTGTTAGGCAATCGGTATTCAGGTATACCGTATTTCAAGACTCCTCCAAGCTGATGAAGAGCCTCGTATACCGTAACGTCGTAACCGAGGCGTGCCATTTCACCGGCAAACGACAATGAGCTCGGGCCTGAACCGACAACGGCAATCTTCTTACCATTAGCTGGTTCCATGTCCGGCAACACTACGGTTTTTGAATTCAACTGTGTATCCGCAGCAAAGCGTTCAAGATATCCGATAGCTACCGGTTCACGTTTCATCTTGTTGTATATACAGCGGCTTTCGCACTGTTTTTCCTGCGGACATACGCGACCACATACCGCCGGAAGAGCACTCGTTTCTTTAAGCACTTTTGCAGCGGCAACGAAGTCTTCACGCTCTATATTCTTGATAAATCCGGGAATGTTGATTGAAACCGGACACCCGGTTACACACTGCGGATCGGGACAATCGAGGCAGCGAGTCGCTTCCAGAACGGCAGCTTCAGCCGAAAGGCCCTGATTAACCTCATGAACAAGGGTGTGGCGACGATAATCGGCAGGGAGTTCGGGCATACGTACACGAGGTATAGCCGTACGTTCCTTTGCAGTAAGATGCTGTCGCAACTCTTCGCGCCATTTTGCATCGCGCGGGGATGATGTATTATTGGTATACTTATTCATTTTTCCTCCTTTTTAATTATACGAGCGCAAACGCATCATCATTTCATCAAAATCGACTTTATGAGCATCAAATTCCGACCCGTCGACAC
>CAZOCO010000030.1:0-19212 GCA_964578325.1 uncultured Muribaculum sp. | reverse complement strand
TGTTTCTTCCATTTTCGTTACTTTTCTAGTGTAACGCTATTTTAGGACTTGACATAATTATTGAATAAAGGCGGGGTGATGCGACACGGGTCGTTTCGCCCCGCCCTCTTTTTATCTGGAATTTTGAATTGAGCGGATATTTGTTTATCTTTGCGTTATTATGAACCGTCTGATTTTATTCTTGCTATTTATATTGTCTTTCGTAGGTGTGAATGCCCAAGGTGTAGACCGTGTAAGGTTTAACAATGAGGCTACCGACACCACCCGCATCACGGCCATACTGGTCGACGCGTCGCGTGAGTTACCGTATTCAGCGTCGCCTCAAACCCGTATGATGTGGTTTGCCGAAAAGCTTATGTCTGCACCTTATGTAGCCGGAACGCTCGATGGCGACGAAGAGATCCTTACGGTAAATATCGACGGCTTTGATTGCAATACTTTTGTAGAGACTGTAGTGGCGTTGGCTATGACTGTTGGTGAGAGCCGCACGTCATGGCGCGATTTTGTGTATAACCTGCAGCGCATTCGTTATCGCAAAGGTGCGGTCGATGGTTATGCCTCACGCCTTCACTATGTGTCAGACTGGATTGTAGACAATGCTTACCGCGGAAATCTAAAAGAGGTTACAGGCGACTATCCGGGGGTGAAAACAGTAGAAAAAACGATTGATTTTATGACACGTCATCGCGAAAAATATCCGGCACTGGCTGATTCTGCTGTATATGCCGCGATGCGTTCGGTTGAGACAGGTTTCCGGAGTCACCGTTTTCCTATGATAAAATCGTCGGTTGCCGGAAGCAAGGATTTTTCGGAGTTTGTGCACGACGGCGACATCGTAGCTTTTACAACGAAGACACCCGATCTCGATGTTCAGCATATAGGCTTCGTAAAACATAAAGGTAATAAGGTACATCTGTTGCATGCTTCATCGCGTTCGGGAAAAGTAGAGGTGACAGAAGTGCCGTTGTCGGAGTATCTCCGGCGCAACTACAATATCAGCGGTATGCGACTTGTGCGTCTCGTGCCATAAAACGATAATACATAATAACAAACTATAAAAACTTGAATCCAACAGCATGAAACACTTGGTTTCTTTTGCCGCAATGTTTATGACAGCAGTGTCGGGCGTGTATGGAGCGCATAATTTGTGGTTGCTCCCGTCTACGGCCAACCAGCTTGTCATTTCACACACGCCTGGCAGTGAGGTATATGCACTTGCCACTACCGGTACCGACCCGTTTGTATCGATGTCAAATCTCGAACGTCCTCTTTCTTCGTCTGAGAAAGTGCTGACTTTTGAGTATGTCTCGACTAAAGCTACCGGCCATATCGAACTGTTTTTCCACTATCCGGCCACAGCCGGTATATCGAAAGTTTATGCCGGTCTGCCCGCCTCGTCGAGCTGGCGCACGGCGACATTCGATATTTCAGAGCCATGCACACAGTTTGCATGGGGTGCGGCCGGCGATCAGTTGCGTATCGACTTCGGTAATGTCGCTTCAAACAATCTCCAGGTACGCAATATACGTATCTCATCTCCGGGCGACAATAGTTATGTGCCTCGTACCGACGTGTTCAGCCTTGAAAATGTACTTTCACTCGGATTCCCGGTAGTGGAGATTACTACCGACGGTGGTGAAGAGCCTACCTACGATCCTGTATCTCCTCCGGAAGGTTCTATCGGTGCAGGTATAGCCAATGCTACCAAAGTACCCGGCCGCGTAAGGGTATTATTGCCCGACGGCAGTGTGTCGTATGATAGTGGTGAGTATGTGAAGAGTACGTCGGGTATGACAGTAAAAGTACGCGGTAATACCAGTGCCTATACTCCTAAAAAACCGTATAAGATTAAATTGCAGAAGAAAGCCGATATGCTTGGAAGCGGCAACAAGGCTTATAATGATAAAAACTGGGTGCTTCTGAAAGACGAGGCTCAGTTGATGCGCAACGGTTTCAAGATGTGTGAACTGTCGGAGCAGCAGTGGGCGCCGCGATGTATGTATGTCAATGTTGTGTTCAACGGCCAATTCCGCGGATTCTATCTGCTGGCCGAGGGGGTGGAGCGTAATACCACCGGACGACTGAATGTAGACGAAGATGGCTTTATTGCAGAAATGGATGCTTATTGGTGGAACGAAGACGGGGCGTATTTTTCGTCGGAGCGTCATCCGATACATAATTACACTCTCAAGTATCCAGATTATGAGGATCTGACCGCCGAACAGAAGGAAAAGATCCAGATGTATCTGACCCAATTTGAAGCATCGGTATGGGATGGTACTTATCCGCAGTATATCGACGTGGCTTCGTTTGCCGGCTGGCTTGTCGCTCACGACATGCTCGGCACTCTCGATTCCGCCGGTTCTAATATGCTTCTTACCCGCTACGATCTTAAAGAAGAAACTCCTATACGTATGGGCAATCTGTGGGACTTCGATTCTACAGAGAGCATGACCAATGAATGGTCGAATGTCCATACCCATAATTTCCCGAAATATTTCGATTCGCCCAATAAGATGTTTGTATCGGAATATGTACATGCATTCTATCGCCTCAACAAGAAAGTTTTCTCCGGTATGATGAAGTTTGTAAGCGATTTTCAGTCGACAGCCGATGCTGCAGCGTTTGAACGTTCGCTAAATCTCGACAATGAAAAGTGGTCGACTAAAAATCATTCGGGTGCATACAGCACAAAACGGTCGATAAACTGGTATACCAACCGCTGGGGCTGGATGACAAACGCTGTGGCACAGTTGGCTGTTGTCACAGGCATTGAAGGCGTATCGGTTGATTCTGATGACAAAGTGGCGCTATCTGTCAACGGCAATACGGTAATCGGTGACGGCTACCTGAAAGTATATGATCTCGCAGGTCGATGTGTTGCCGAGGGCGAAGGACGTGTTACGGTGCCTGGAGCCGGATTGTATATGGTGGCCTCACCTGCCGGAAGCCGAAAAATCGTAATCAGATAAAACGTAGTATATCGGCGAAATCGTCGATAATATGATCGGGCCGCGCAGTCGCGAGTAGCTCACGGGAATGATTCCCATAGCTTACTCCGATTGTCGCGGTCCCGGCTTTTGATCCCATCGTGATGTCGAATGTGGTGTCGCCTACAGTAATGGCATTGCCGGCCGGGATGTTCAGTTCGTCGAGAATTGACAATACCATGTCGGGAGCAGGCTTTTTCGCTGCAACATCTTCGTCGGCGCGCACGGTAGTGATTAATGGTGATAGACCGAGTGTCTGGAGCATCTGTAGCACAGATGCACGTGATCGGCTCGTAGCTATTGCCAGTGTGAGTCCGCGTTCTTTCAGTGTGTGCGTTGTATCCGCTACTCCGGGGAATAAGCGGGTGGCAGATTCGCTGACTTCAGGCCATATGCGTCGATAGACGTCAGCGGCATGCATTACGTCAGTATCAGAGGTGTAGCCGGTAATACGTCTCATGCATTCTATCAGGGGTAGCCCGATGAGAAGTTTTGCGCTGTTGTCGTCGACCGGAGGCAGTCCGAGTTCAAGCAGGGTCTGCCGCAGGGTAGTAACTATAGCGTCGGTAGTGTCGGCAAGAGTGCCGTCGAAATCAAAAATTACAGCTTCAGTCATTCTCGGTTTAATATTTGGAGATAATAATCAATATATCCGTCGATACACTTTTCCCATGTGAAACGGTCGGCATTTGCTTGTATACGGCGGGTAAGGGTAGTATCGGTGTCGATCGTATGCATGCCCTGATGTACAACATCGGCCATTGCTTCGGGAGAGAAATCTGTCCAGTAAAATGCCGCGTCTCCACCGACTTCCGGCAGACTGGTACATGTCGAAAGAAACACCGGTTTTCCGCACTTCATCGCTTCGATAGGAGGCAGCCCGAAGCCCTCGTTAAGCGACGGAAACATGAATGCCTGACAATGTTTATACAGATAAGCTTTTTCCTGCTCGCTTATCTGGTGCAGCGGTATGATGTTAGGGTATTCGCCGGTTTTGATCCGTGCCAGAAGTTCAGTGTCATTGTCCCAGTTGCCGGCTATGACGATATTGTAGTCGGGCAGTAGTTTCATCATCTCGGCCAGTACGCGTATGTTCTTGTTGCTGTCGAGACACGACAGATGAAAGAAGTATTTTCGTGGCAGACCGGCTTTGAATTCTTCGCTCACTTTGTCGTCGGCATGCGATAGGTCAGTGACTCCATTGTAGATTACGCGTTGAGGCTTGTCGACTGTAAAGTGGCGGTTGAAATCGTTCATAGAAAATCCGGATACAAAAGCCAGATAGTCGTTGATGCGTAGGCGCCTTTTTATTCGTGATATACCACGACGATAGCTGCTTCCCGTTTTCGTGTATACGAAATTTATGTCGTGGATCGTGACGAGACGTTTCCCGACAATGGGGAGATTTTTCAGATGGGAATACTGGTGAGGCGAATGTAGCAGATCTACTTTTTTTAAGTAGAACCATCGTAGCAGAAAGCGCAGATATCGAGGCATGACGATATAGTTGGCGTCATATCCGAAACATCTTTTATGGTGAGGTGCGACAATGAAACTTAATTTTATGCCTCGGCGACGCAGTTCATTGTTTCTCCTGACAAGGCCACGGCCAAGATGCATCATGAATTCCCTGATTCCGGAAAACGGGAATTCCATAGAATATGCCTCTATGACCAGATGTTTCATTGCAGCTGAAGATTATCGTTTGATCCACGACAGCATTTCTTTCCACGATACTTTGTGGCCGTACATAAGTATGCCGGTACGGTAAATGCGTGAGGCTATCCATACGCATGCCAGAGCGGTTGCATATAGCAGGATGATGCTGATTGCCACTTCCCATGCGGCAACGTCGTAGGGGAGGCGCACCATCATGACAATCGGCGATGTGAATGGTATGTAGCTGCACCACACGCACAGCGATGTGTCAGGATCCTGCATGCACGACATTCCCACCATATAGGCCAGAATGATTATCATCATTATTGGTGTCATGAACTGCGATGCCTCGCTTTGCTGGTCGACGGCCGATCCAACACCGGCAAATAGCGAAGCATATAGCAGGTATCCGCCGATAAAGTAAAGCACGAATACCGAGATCAGTTGCACCCAGTTAATGCCGAAGATCGCACTGGTTATTTCTTGCAGCTCTGATACAGAAGTCTGTGTTCCCTGTGCCATCGCCATTGAGTCGACGGCATCAGCCGGATTGATGTTTATGATTGAGAACAGGCTCATGATCCATATTCCACCCACCACAAGAACTACCCATATCAGTATCTGGGTTAGTCCGACAAGCGCCAGTGCTATGACTTTTCCCATCAGCAGTTCAAACGGACGGCATGAACTGACGATTACCTCGACGATGCGGTTGGTCTTGTCTTCGACTACCGACGACATTATCATGGCGCCGTACATAAGGACAAAGAAGTAGGTGAGCAATGCAAGACCTACACCTACAGCCATCGCGATGCCGGCCGACGATGAGTTTTCAGAATCGTCGCCCCATGTGTAGCTTTTTACATCGACTTCAACCTTGCTGTCTTTGATTATGCGACTCAATTCCGGTATATTATACGACTCTATGCGGGCCGAGGTCATAGCTTCTGACAGTGCGTCTTCAACCGCCTCGTCGAGTGACATCTTTACAGTTTTGTCGGAATATATGTTGACCGTTTTAGTGCGGTCTATGGTTGACGGAATTACTACGATAGCGTATAGGTCTCCATCAGATTTGCGGAACTCCTCCTTCATGTTTTTTACCGACATTGAGTCAGGAGTTACAAACCTATATTCGTCGTTATCGTGAAAAGCTCCTGTATACAGTCCGGTCTGGTCGATGACGGCTACAGTCTTTATTTCGCTCGACGAAAAACTATTGATTACAGCCGGCAACACGCTCAATAAGATCATTGCCAGCGGTACCAGCAGAGTGGAAATTATAAACGATTTTTTTCCGACAATGGCCAGATATTCTCGTTGCAGTATCAGTGATAGACGTTTGCGGTTCATTGTTGTAGAGTGGGTGTTTCAGATTCTATACCGGTTACGGTTTCTATGAATATTTCGTTCATTGTCGGTAATATTTCATCGAATCCGCGCAATGTGTAGTGATGGTTGAGATGATCAACCGCGTCTCGGAATTCAGCCCCCGGTTGTAGTCTTACGATAGCCGAGCATCCGCCGGTCACCGCCGGGGTTATTTCCTGTACGGTAAACAGTCCTTCGGCTGGTGCTACTACATCTTCGGCAACCCTTATGAGGTATATGTGTTTCTTTTTCTGTTCCTTGAGCTGATGAACTTCACCTTCGAGTACGTCTTTGGATTTATTTATCAGCGATATATTGCTGCATACGGCTTCTACTGACGACATATTGTGGGTAGAAAACAATATAGGCGTACCACTCTTGGTTAGCTCAATAATTTCCTTTTTAAGGAGTTCAGCGTTTACGGGGTCGAAGCCGGAAAAAGGTTCGTCAAAAATCAACAGTTCCGGTCGATGAATCACCGTACCTATAAACTGCACTTTTTGAGCCATACCTTTCGACAGTGCTTCTATGCGTTTGCCAGTCCATTCTTCAAGCCCCATCTTTTCGAGCCATTTTTTACCTTCCGACACAGCATCGGCTTTTGTCATACCTTTGAGGCGTCCGAGAAAGACGATGTGATCGAGGACTTTCATCTTCTTGTATAGTCCGCGTTCTTCCGGCAGGTAGCCCAGATGGCGCACATCCTCTTGAGTCATGATGCGTCCGTTAAGAGTGACAGTGCCGCTGTCTTGCGCTATTATCTGGTTGATAATGCGAATTAAAGTCGACTTACCGGCTCCGTTTGGTCCCAGCAGGCCATGTACTGTACCTTCGACTACGTTTAACGATACATCGTCGAGTGCACGGTGCCCGGGATAGTCTTTTATAATGTTTTTTATTTCAAGCAGATTGTCCATTGACTAATTTTTTATGAATTGTATAGAACACCAATCGTCAAGCGATGTCATGTTGTCGCGTTGCAGACCGTGTGTAGCCGCACTTTGTGTTATGATTTCTGCATCGGCAGTATAGAATCCGCTCACGATAAGCCGTCCACCGGCTTTTATTGCCTTTGAGTATGACGCCATGTCGGTCGTGATGATATTCCGGTTAATGTTAGCCACGAATACATCTGCTTGTGGCAGACCGGCAAGTGCTGATGCATCTCCGAGAATGACATTTATCTCGCTGTGACCGTTAAGTGCAACATTCTCCACGGCATTAACTTGTGCAAACGGATCAATCTCAATGGCATTGACCGTTGATGCTCCTCTCATGGCGGCGAGAATTGCGAGTATACCGGTGCCTGTACCCATATCAGTGAATGTCAGATCGGTCAGATCCATCGCCAGCAATCGCTCCAGTATCAGTGTCGTTGTCTGATGGTGACCAGTGCCGAATGCCATTTTCGGGTCGATTACTATATCATATTCTGCCGCGGGTATATCTGTATGGAAAGAACTGTGTATGACACATCGGTCGCCGATAACGATAGGTTTAAAATAGTTTTTTTCCCATTCGGCGTTCCAGTCCTGTCCTTCGATGAGTTTATCGGTCAAAGTGATTTTTTGCCACTGCACAGGGCAGTTGTCAACTGCATCGCGGGCTTTTGTCATATCAAAATCTTCTACCTTGATATATGCCGTAAGGCCCGTGTCGTCGGGTACGAAGCTTTCATAACCGCAGTCGGCCAGCATTGCGGCCAGCATGTCGGTAAGATCTTCGCTGCAAGGCTCTATGTCAATGCGGAGTTCGGTATAATCGTTCATGTATGGTTCAGTCTTTTTTTACTTTCATTGCAGCGCAGGTCAGATAGATGATAAGCATGGCGTATACTACCACGCCAAGTATCTGACTCGTCGAATCGGAAAGCGGATTGACGTATTCAAAGCCGAAGAATCGGGTAAGTGCCGCAAATACTCCAAACAGGGCGCCTCCGGCGATGAGTCCCGACGAAATCAGTGTGCCCTGATCGTTGCGACGTGCATTGAGATCTTTATCTTTTGAACGTGTGCTGACGAAGTAAGCCACAGCACCGCCCACCAGAAGCGGAGTGTTAAGTGATAGAGGAATGAACATACCGAGGCAGAAAGCAAGAGCCGGTACTCCAAGCCAGTTGAGCAGAAGTGCCAGAATCGCACCGGTCATATAGAGAATCCACGGAGTGTCGCCACCCATCATCAGCGGTTCGATCACTTTTGCCATTGCATTGGCTTGAGGGGCGACAAGTGCGTTGTCACCGGTAAAGCCATATACTTTGTTGAGCACAAGTATTACACCACCTACAGTGGCTGCGCTGACCAGAGTGCCGAGAAATTTCCACGTTTCCTGTTTACGCGGAGTCGATCCGAGCCAGTAACCGATCTTCAGGTCAGTGACAAAGCCACCTGCCATCGACAGAGCCGTACATACCACACCACCTATTACCATCGATGCTACAATTCCCGATGTACCGTTGAGGCCTATGGCAACAAAAATTGCCGAAGCCACGATAAGTGTCATGAGGGTCATTCCCGACACAGGATTCGATCCGACAATAGCAATTGCATTAGCTGCTACAGTTGTAAACAGGAATGCGATTACGGCTACTACGAGCCAAGCTACAAGTGCCTGCCAGAATGTATTGATGACTCCGAACCAGAAGAACAAAAGTACGGCTATAAGAGTCACACCGGTCAGATAGGCTATGGTTTTCATTGAGATGTCGGTCTGCCAGCGTACCTCTTTTTTCGATTCGGCTTTTCCTCGCAGTTCACGTCCGGCAAGACCGACTGCTTGTGTTATGATGCCCCACGACTTGATGATTCCGATTATACCTGCCATGGCGATACCGCCGATACCGATCATACGGGCTTTATCAGAAAAAATCTCCTGTGCCGACATTGCCTGTAGTTCTGTCGACCCATAGGTGCCGAGCAGTGGAATTAGTATCCACCATACGAATGCCGAACCGGCACATATGATGAATGCGTAGCGTAGACCTATTATGTATCCCAGACCGAGCAGTGCGGCTCCGGAATTGATGGAGAACACCATTTTGGCCTTGTCAGCCACAGTTGCTCCCCACGTCGAGGCTGTAGACGTAAGTGTTTCGGCCCACCATCCGAATGTAGCAACGATATAGTCGTAAACTCCACCTATAAGCGATGCTATCAGCAATGTCTTGGCTTGACCTCCTCCTGCTTCCGAGCGGTTGCCCTGATTGCTTATGAGTACCTGGGTAGTAGCTGTAGCTTCAGGGAAGGGATATTTGCCATGCATGTCTTTCACGAAGTATTTGCGGAATGGAATAAAGAATACGATACCGAGAATACCTCCCAGCAGCGAACTCATGAATATTTCGAGAAAGTCAACTGTAATTTCGGGATAAGATGCCTGGAGTATAAACAGTGCGGGGAGAGTGAAAATTGCTCCGGCTACGATCACACCGGAACATGCTCCAATTGACTGTATGATTACATTCTGTCCAAGAGGATTGTTCTTTTTTAGCATTCCCGACAGACCTACGGCTATAATGGCGATCGGTATGGCTGCTTCAAAAACCTGACCTACCTTTAGCCCCAGATATGCGGCTGCGGCACTGAATATTACTGCGAGTATCAGACCCATGATAACAGAGTAGGGCGTTACTTCCGGATAGTCGTGAGCCGGATGCATCACCGGGGTGTAGCTCTCGTTTTCAGCCAGTTCACGGAATGCGTTTTCCGGTAGTCCGGCAACACCATTGTCGTCGGTTGCGGCGACAACTTCAGGCGATGGTACTCCCTGTGTCGGGGGTACGGATGGTTTGTTTTCTGCCATTGTTTTGTTCAGATTGGTTTACTACATGCAAATTTAGCTATTTTTGGCCTATGTGACAAGAAACTGTTGTTGTATCCGAATAAAAGTCTGAACAAGTGTCAGAATACCGATATGTACAGTTATTTCATGCTGACCAGGCGCATTTCGCCTGTGAGCGGATGCCACAGATAGCCACGTATGGCTGTGGCGTTGGGGTAACATTCGGATATGTAGTGCATATAGTCACGCACCTGTGTGGTGTAGGTAGAACGCTCGTCGCCAAACTTATAGTCGATAATCTCTATCGACCCGTCGGGAAGCCAAACTATGCGGTCAGGACGGGAGTGTGGTATCGTGCGGCCCGATTTTTTGAAGTATTCGGTCTGTTGGGCATTGATAAATGAACGTTCGATGACCACACGCTCGTAGCCTTCAAACCAGCGTATGGTGTCGGGAGTAGTGATTGCCGCGGTAATGGCAGAAATAAGTTCGTCACACCGCGTCGGATCAAGATATCCATGCATTGCCGATCGTCTGACGGCGCGTGGCACGTCGGCCACATGCCGTATGCCTGCCATGATGTCGTGGAGTACGATGCCCTCATGGCGAGCTGTAATGATATCTTCGAGCCCGTCAAGCGCATTGAGCCGCCATATTTCAGGGTTGGAGTATGACACATATGGAGGCATAATTGATGCCGGCGGGGCTTGCTTCGGTTGAATAGGGATGGTAGGCTCTCCGAACACAAATACACCGTCGGTGTCGATATACGGAGCCAGAAACGGTGCCGTATCTTCAGAAAAATTGTTGACGGCAGAACTCATGGCAACGTAGTCGCTCTCCGGTTGGCGTATTGCTTCAATTACTTCTTTTGGTGATTGTGCCGATGGGCTGTATCCGATGATTAATTCACGCACGGCACGGGTGAAAGCCACATAGGTCTTGTTGAGGGTGTCGACCATAGTGTCGTTTGTCTCACGGTCGAACTGCGGTTGCAACGACATGTAGTTGATCGTAGTGCTGTGACGTAAAGGCATCATTGGAGGGACGTCGTCCGCATCAAACATTTCTGTTGCTGAAAATTCTTTAACGGGAGTGTTTGTCGCTTTATCTTTAAACCGGAACCATGAATATTTGGGTTTTCCTGACGATGCGGGCCAGTTGAACAGCGGTATATGTACGCACGCAAATTCGAGCCCTTTCGACTTGTGTATTGTCATTACATTTATTGCATCTACACCTTCGGGAACATCCACACTCATTTTCGATCCTGTTTCATCCCACCATTTGATAAACTGGTGGACTCCACGCGATCCTCGCGAGGTAAATGTGGTTACGATGTCCTGGAATGCAGATAAATAAATATTTTGCTTGTCGCGTTCGTCGGCATCGGTAAATCGTTCAATTATCAATTCGATCATTGACGGTAGTGTGGTGTAATCACCCTTGACGATGCTGACTGATGCCTGGTCGAGCGCTACGGCGCTGTCTGAAAAAGCCGCAGTAAGAGCATCTCCGTGGCTGTAACCTTGTCCGCGGAGCAGTTCAAACCTGTTTATTACAGCAGCGAGCTGCTGCTGTGGCGTCATATGGCCGTGGGCGCAGTTGTTGACCGACTGTATGGAGTCGATATATCTTAAGATGGAAATAATGCGCCTTACGGCCGATGACGATTCGATGCGCAGTGCCTCCTGGGTCATTATCTGTATGCCCTTCAACCCGTCGTCAACCGCTGCCCGGTCGAGCAGAAAGTTTACAATAGCATATGCTTGTACACGCTTGTCGGCCAGAATGGCAATGTCGCGCTGACGGTAGCCGGCTGCCAGCTGGCGTTTGATATTTTCGGCTAAAAACTCAAAACTTTCGGTCTCTGTCTTGTATGGCGACATGACGATATATCCCGGCATGTCGGAATTTTTTATCGTCTGTACGGTATTGGCATATACATTCAGCAGATTTTTTTTCGACGCAATACCGGCAAATATCGCATTGTTAAATCCTACTATATGCCATGCACTACGGTAGTTGGTATTCTCCCGGCTTGCCGTGCCTTTGATGACCGAGCGTCCTGAAAATTCGCGTGGTACGGTCTCTGTTATGAGTTGCGGATCGGCGTTTCTGAACCGATAAATTGATTGTTTTTCATCACCGATGATGAGGTTGTCATTGCCCGAGTCGACACTGTCTTCGACCAGCGGAGCCAGATTGAGCCATTGCAGCCGTGAGGTATCCTGAAACTCATCGATAAGGAAATGACGCAGCTGCATGCCGATGCGTTCGTATATGAAAGGAGTCTCGTCTCTGTTGATTATACGTCGTAGCAGCGATTGTGTGGTGTCAATCAGTATAGATTGGTTGTCGCGCAGGTATTCCGTAGTCTTTTGCTCGACATCAGCCAGTATGCCGAAGTTAAACAGATCATCGCGCACATGTTCATAAAATTTAAGTAAAGGAATGTTTTCCACTCCAAATCTCAGGGCATTGCATAGCGCCTGATCTACTTCTTCCGGAATATCGAATGTATCGGCTTTGCGTTTCGGTTTGACGTAACGCTTTTCAATAGCTTCTTTATACACACTGGCGGTGCTTTTTACCTCGTAGTTGCCTTGTTCCCAGCGTATGATGTTTTTGTAAGGATTGCTGCTGAATTTCTTCGTGTCGAAGCCGTAGCGACCGACAGTGGCGGCGAGGGTGGCGATATGGCTGTTCAGCTCATCGATGATTGAGCGTATTTTTGCCGCCAATGCTTTGTTAAATCGTTGTATACGCGTTATATCGGAGGTGTAGCTTTTGATTTCATCGATATTCAGGCGATAGGTTTCATCAAGATTTTTGTCGATGAAACTTACCATTCGGTCGGAGCCTTGTGCGGGGCGGAATACACTGATATTGTTGCCACGTGTCAGCTGTTCTTCCATATATTCGGTGAGCCAGCTTGTCAGCAGTTTTACATGTTTCCATTGTGGCGACCGCTCGGAAGTGCGGTTTATCGACGACAGCATTTCTTTTACTCCGACTGTGATTGCGCGTTTCGAGTCAAGATCGACCTCGTAAGTTGCCGAAACATTAAGCTCTCGGGCAAAAGACCGTAGTACGCCCTGAAAAAATGCGTCGATAGTAGTGACGTGAAATTGTGTGTAGTCTGACAGCAGTGAGCCCAGAGCTTGTCGGGCACAATCCTGCAGGTCGTTGAGACGGCAACCGAGTTCGCGGCACAAATCGTCTTCATATTCACACGATTGCCTCATAGCCAGTTCTGTAAGCCGCTTTATGATTCGCGACTTCATCTCTTCGGTGGCTTTGTTGGTAAACGTTATTGCAAGTATGGCACGATGGCGGTTAAGAGGCCGCTTTACCAGCGTATAGCGCCCTGTCATAGGGTCTTTATCGCCGAGTAAGAGTTTTATATATGTATATGTGAGCGAATATGTTTTTCCTGACCCGGCTGATGCTTTATGGATTGTAAGCATTATTCTGTCAGATTATACGGGCTTTAATACCCATTGAATTCAATAGGGTCAATGCTTGTTGTCGGCGGTCTCCCTGAAGCAGTATTTCTCCACCGCGCGACGAGCCGCCGGTGGCAAGGCGGCGCCGAAGGGTAGCTGCAAGTCCGGCTATATCTTCGTCGCTGTCGCTGTCGGCAAATCCTGAAATTATCGTGGCCGGTTTGCCTCCGCGACCTTTACGTTCGTATGATATGTCGAGGCGGGGCCATGATTTTGCTGTAGCTCCAGAGGTTTCAGCGCTACAGATATTTTCATCCTGAAGGTTTAAGTCAGGATTTTCAGTCACAAGCCGATTGAGGGCATCGGAGAGGCTTAATGATTGTCGACTCACGGGTTTGTGTTTTCTGGTTCGGAAATGAATAGTGAATCAGGGTATTCGCTGTCGTCGTGAAACGACATCATTCCGGCGGCACCGAGAAGCGTTTTGACTGCCGCAGCCTGCGACATGTCTTCTACTGTGAGAGTGTTGATGTAGTCGGCGGTTGCCGTGGAATCGCTGGCAAACGCTTGTGAAAGACACTGGTATGCGTAGCCTACCATTTCTTCTGAATCGTAGACATCAGCGAGTTTCATATATAGAATGGAGAATCTGACAAGCTCTGAAATATCGTTGCCTTCAAGTGCATGATTACGGGTGTCTTCAAGTACTTCCAAAGCAGTGGAATAATCCTTGTGATCTATCGCGACCTGGGCAATGTCGATCGGGTCGGTAGATTCTGTTGAGCCTGATGTAGTGCATCCTGCGACAAATGCTGTCAGTAGTAATGCTACCGACAGCAATATGATAGATGAGATTGAGACGTGATTGTTACTCATTCCGGAATTATATTTGTTGCAAATATAGCGATTATTTACAGATATTATATCCGGATGATGATAAAAATTGACCTGCTACGATAATCAATAGTTGTCGGGCTTACGCTCGAAATATCCTTGCTCACGGCCGCATACCGGACATCGTTTAGGCGCTGTTTTATTTTTATGTATAAATCCGCAGTAGCGGCAATACCATTCGGTATCTTCGTTGTCATCAGAAAATATAGTGCCGTCGTCGAAACGTTTTAACAATCGCCTGAAGCGAGTCTCGTGACTCTGCTCGACAATAGCAACGCCGTTGAATAAAGTTGCTATCTCCGGAAAAAATTCTTCTTTGGCTATACGGGCGAAGTCGCGATACATCTCGGCCCACTCTTCGTGCTCCCCATCGGCGGCTTCCTGGAGGTTACGGCGTGTGTCGCCGATCGGTCCGGCAGGAAATGATGCTGTGATTTCAAGCATCCCCTCGTCAAGATATGAGAAGAAACGCTTTGCGTGTACATATTCCTGTTCTGCCGTTTCACGAAATATGGCCGCTACTTGCTCGTATCCCTCTTTTTGAGCTATCTCGGCGAATATAGTGTATCGGCTACGGGCCTGCGATTCACCTGCAAACGATTTCAACAGGTTTTGTTCGGTAAGGGTTCCTTTTATGCTTCTTCTTGACATTTGTATTACTGTTTGATTGAGTTTTTGAAATGAATTCCATTTAACATTAAAACATGTATTATGTTATTTCGGTTCAATATTAAAATAACGAGAGTTCGATATAAGCGCAGTAAAAAAGCCGTTAGGGTGCTGGTGAAAAGATGATGTTTTTATAAAAAGAAGTATTTCAAAGTTCGCTTTGAGCCTGTTGTGGGGTGGCAATGTGAGAACCATAAAGACATTATGGTCGCCAGGGACTAATGCATTGTTGCTTTCACGGGCAAACAAAGGATGTTCCATGGAATATCCCTACTGTCTGGCGCACAGTAATTTGCGTCAACAAACGCGGTAGGGACGCCATGCATGGCGTCCGCCTCACACAAATCCCCAATGCTCAAACCGGACGCCATACATGCGTCCATACTACACTGTCATACAATGCATTACACGCCATGCATTGCTTTCACGGACACACCTGCCCGAAGGGATACACCACGGTGCATCCTCCCCCCCCCACACACCAACAAAGGATGTTCCATGGAACATCCCTACTGTCTGGCGCACAGCAATTTGCGCCAACAAACGCGGTAGGGACGCCATGCATGGCGTCCGACTCACACAAATCCCCAATGCTCTAACCGGACGCCATGCATGGCGTTAATACTACACTATCATACAATGCATTACCTTAAAAGTCCCCGCTTTTCCCCGCACTCTCACCGCTTTTCTTATATCGAACTCACGTTAAATTAAAATCACCATTTTTAGGTATTTCAGAGGGGGGTATGAGTGATGTAACTTTGTATCGTCAAGACAGGCATTAGAAGAGAATTTTGGAAATGAATGATTATAATTGCAAAAACCGACCGACGGGAATTGCTGTGACAGCAGATACCGTCGGTCGCTCTTTTGTGAATCAGGCCATTCGGATATTGAATATTTCTGGTGCATCGACAGACGAAATTTTATGTAGTATTTAGGTGTTAAATTTGTTTGTCGGATTAATCTTTTTCTGTATTTTTGCGATGTCATTGCTGAAGATACGATTTTGATGTTTAAGAGTGTGTTAATCATAAGGATAGATAGGTTATAAATCGTAACTGTAGCGATTCGTTTTATTTGCTGAATTCATAAATAATCATATAAACAACTATAACTTTATTGCTATGAGAAAATTATTACTCTCTTTTCTTGCTGTAGTAGGCATTGCGCTTGCCGGTTATGCCGACTCGGTCACATTTGACTTTAAAAATAATGAATACGGCATGGTGCGCCTTTCCGGTACTACACAGCAGTATAATCCGGCGGGTACCGTTATTACTCAAGAAAATTGCCCGGTAGAAATTACCCCCAGCGGTAACACCCGTTTATGGAGCGATGGCTTACGTTTCTACAAAGATTCGTCCATTAAAATTACGGCTCCCGGATACGTTATTAAAAGTGTGACTTTCGGTCAAAAATGGGAGAGCTTCAACTATAATGGCAGTGCTCTTTCTAAAGACAAGTGGAGTTCGGCTGCCGGAGAGGCTTCTGTGGAGTTTGCATGCAATATTGCAAAAAGCAACATAGCAGTCAACACTCTTACAATTGAATATGAGAAAGCCGGAGATCCCGACAAAGAGGATGCAGGTATCAAGTTTAATGAAACAGTATTCTCTATCGAGCTTGGCGACGAGTTTACTGCTCCTGCGCTTGTCAATCCCAACGGCCTCGCTGTTACATATACATCTTCTGACGAGGCTGTCGCTACAGTAGCTGCCGATGGCAAGGTTGATATTGTCGGCCCGGGTACTACAATCATTACTGCAAAATCGGAAGAAACCGATAAGTTTAATAGTGGTAGTGCAGAATATACCCTCACCGTAATAGATGTGCTGCTTGATGCCGCAGATGTATATTCTCTTGCTAAAGGTGATATGTTTGTGCTGAAAGAACCTCTCACTGTGTTCTATGTCAACGGTCAGAATGTATATGCTGCCGGTGCCAACCGCAATCTGCTTCTTTACAACGGAACGAAGTATGAGGTAGGTACTGTAATCAAACGCCTTGAAGGTAAAGTGGATGTTTACAACGGCCTTGTAGAAGTTATAAATTACTCTGCCGAAACAGAAGTTACCGGTGCTACGGTTGCTCCCAAAGCAATGAATGTTGCGGATATTTCTTCAGATAATATTAACGACTATATCATTATAGATAATGCCGATATTACTGCGTTTGATGACAAAGGCAACGGTACTATCGAGCAAAACGGTGCTACCGTGGCGCTTTACAACAAATTTAAACTGACTGATGTCTCCGTGGCGCAGGGTCTGAAAATTACCGGTATTCTCGGTATATATGGCACTAATATTCAGCTGCAGCCGATTGTCATCGATGTTACAACCGGTATCGAAGAAATCAATGCCGACAATGCTTCTGCCGAGTATTTCAACATGCAGGGCATTAAAGTAGCCGAGAATGCCAAAGGCCTGCTTATACGTCGCCAGGGCGATAAGGTCGATAAAATTGTCGTAAGATAATTTTCAGAAAAAATGAGGATATTCGATATGAATAAATTTTATAAAGTAATAGGCGTTTTGGCCGTGATGCTTCCGGCCATGCAGCCGGATGTAGCTGCCGAGATACCACAGGGATACTACGACAGTCTCTCCGGACTCAAAGGTGCTGAACTCAAGACTGCCTTATATAATATTATAAAGAATCCGTCGACCTTGGGCTACGGAACCGGAAATAATAAGACCTGGTGGGGCTTTTATGTCACCGACCAGTTGCCCGATGGGACTTATCGTAACCGATATAGCGACCTGAAGTTTCCGGTCGGTTCGCGCGGCACGCGTCCGCAGCAAGACAATGTCGGAACAAAGAACAGTAACGGAAACTATGTGGAGATGAATATCGAGCACTCGTTCCCGTCGTCGTGGTTTGGTCAGGACAAGACGTCGATCTACAATGACCTGTTTAATCTGTATCCATCAGACAACAGTACCAACAGCGCCAAGTCGAACTATTGTATGGACTATGTGCCTTCGCCGACTTCCGACGACGGATACACCAAACTTGGTAATGGCGCGAATGTCGGAGAAAAAGCCTGGGAGCCTATCGACGAATATAAGGGTGACTTCTCTCGCGGATATATGTATATGATTACATGCTGGCAGAGTAAGACATGGACAAGTCGTGCGACTAACTTCCTCGACAATAATACATATCCTACCCTGAAGAGCTGGGCCGCCACGCTATATTCGCAGTGGTGTCGCAAAGACCGTGTGAGCCAGGTAGAGATTGATCGCAACAATGCGGTCTACAGTCTTCAGGGCAACCGCAATCCGTTTATCGATTTCCCCAATCTGTTTGAGTATCTGTGGGGCGATAGTACAAATATTGCGTTTGATCCGAAACGCACCGTAGTGGCCGATGGTAGCTATGATCCGGGAACGGGTGGTGGCGAAGGCGGTGGTGATGAGGACGATTTCGATCCTACGGATCCTGCCAATTTCAATCGTTTGCCATCTATAGTTTCCTATAACTTCTTGTCGGACGATTGTGGCGTGACGGAAGAAACCAAGACCGCACCTACCGGCAAGACCGCTGTATGGCGTCGTGACACTAAATATGGATGGGTGGCCAACGGCTACATTGATGGTATACGCTACGACTGTGACGGAACTATCGTTACTCCGGAGATTGATCTTTCCGGTCTGGATGTAGCGTTTGTTCGCTTCAGCCATGCTGTCAATTTCTATACATCGCCTACAGATTGTCTGACAGTATATATCGTAGAAGATGGAGAGTTTATTGATATCAATGGATTTGTAGACTGGCCTGCCGGTAACTCCTGGGCGTTCCTTACCATTTCGCCGATTGATCTGCATGAGTATGTCGGAAAGAAGATACGCTTTGCATTCCGATATACAAGCAATCCGACCATATGCCCGGCATGGGAAGTTAATCAGCTTGATGTAAGAGGAACAAAAGTTTCTTCAGGAATCGATTCAATTGTTATCGATGGAGCAAACGATGGATATGATTCTATTCAGCCGGCTGAATACTATACTGTAGATGGCCGTAGAGTAGATGAAAATGCTACCGGTTTGATTGTAGTGCGTCAAGGCAACCGCGTATATAAACTGATACGTTAAATCGCATAAACCTATAAGTAGAGAGACTGTGCCGACCGGCACAGTCTCTCTGTTTTACCTTCCAGCTAATGGTAATAAACGAGAGCTAATACAAAATAAGCAGATTATTTCATCAGAGCGATCATAAAAAACACCCTTCGCGATAAAACCGCGAGTCACATCCGCTCCATGGTGCTACCTTTGCGCTATCATGAAAGCACGATTGTACCACATACCCCGATTTCATCTGCGCGAGCGCCGTTATTTCCGTCCCGACTACGCCCGCGCATTCCGCCTGTGGTACGACCGACACCGCCGCCA
>CAZOCO010000029.1:0-19413 GCA_964578325.1 uncultured Muribaculum sp. | reverse complement strand
GAAGCGAATGTGCATGACATCGAGCTTTTGCGTTGCAAAGGTAGACACTTTTGTTGAATCTTGCAAGTATTTTTGTGGTTTTTTGCCGAAATAATATGGGTGTGTCGCGTAATTTGCTTAATATCGGAAGATTACAATGCTACTTGAGCAAGACTCGAATGCGTGGTTTTTTTTGTGGAATGTCTCTAGTCTCATGGTGACGAGAATTATATTTCAGAACTTTATGGTGCGTTATAGTGTTATAAGTATATGTCCGGCAAGATTGATTGCCTTGGTCGGATCGCCGATGAGTAATAATAGGTTTGACTCATTGTGGCGGAAATCAGTCTCCGACCGGATTTTAATTACTAAATATGTTTGTATGCCCCGCGCCGCGAAGCCCGGGATTTTTTTGCGCCGTATTCTCGGTGATATGGGTTGTTGGAATAAAAAATGTTAACATTATTAGCCATATTCGGCGGTTTGTTTGGCGGGGTGGCGGATAAAGTGTATCTTTGAAAAAAATTGCATCGTATTACCACGACTTTTCGATAGGACTTATGTCTATATTCAGATATATACTGTTGCTCATAGTGTCGGCTGTTGGCCTGACCGGACAATCGCAAATCAATACTACCCAGGTGATGCGTGTCGGCCAGAATTCGCTTTATCTTGAGGATTATGTGCTTGCAATACAATACTTCAATCAGGTTATAGCTGCCAAGCCTTATCTTGCACAGCCTTATTTCTACCGTTCGATAGCTAAAATCTCTCTCGAGGACTATCGTGGTGCGGAGGCCGACGCAACGGCTTCGATTGAGCGTAATCCTTTTATAGCCGGTGCTTATGAGGTGCGTGGAGCTGCACGTCAGAATATGGGTAGGTCGGAAGAGGCTATTGCCGATTATGACAAGGCGATAGAACAGTTGCCTCAATCGAAGGAAATTCTGTTTAAAAAAGCGTTGGCTCAAGAAGAGATAAAACAATATGACGCCGCACGCGATACGTATGCTACACTGTTGAAGTATCACCCGCGATATGATAATGCTTATGTAGGGCGTGCTCGGTTAAATTTAGCGACCGGCGACACTGTGGGCGCGCTTGCTGATGCTGACAAGGCTATCGAGCTCAACCGCAATAATGTCAATGCATATCTGATACGTGCGGATGTGGCCATATCGTCGGAAAAGGATTATGCAAAAGCTCTGTCGGACATGGATGAGGCCATAAAGCTTCAGCCACGCTATCCGGGATTCTTTGTTAACAGGGCATTTCTACGCTATAATCTTGATGATTATTTCGGAGCGATGGCCGACTTTGACTATGCTATACAACTCGATCCGGTGAATCTTCCGGCGATCTACAATCGCGGCTTGCTTCGCGCTGAAGTTCATGATAACAATAAGGCTATCGATGACTTCACGCAAGTGCTGTCGCTCGATCCTGACAATTATAAAGCAATGTTTAACCGTGCGCTGTTGCTCAATGAGATTGGCGATCACAAGGGTGCCGAACGCGATCTCGATAGGGTTATAGTTGCTTATCCGGATTTTGCGGGCGCATATTTCGCCCGTTTTGAGACGCGTAGAGCCATGGGTGAGACAACACGAGCAAAAGCCGACTACGATAAGGCCGACCGGTTGTCGCGCGAAATTCCGGCTGACGCTCCCACCGGTTCTGAAGAAGCTACTCCCGCCGAGACACAACAAACGGTTGCTGCCCGCTTCACGTCGCTGCTTACTGTCGACGATAATGCTAAAGTTAAGGAAGAATACCATACACAAGGTATCAAAGGCCGTGTGCAAGACCGTACGATGTCTATTGACATTGAACCAATGTTTGCGCTTTCGTATTATGTCACCAATACCGAACTTCGCGAAACGCCATATTACATCAAGGAGGTTGATGACCTCAACGCTTCGCGACTTCTCCGTTTTGGCCTTATGGTGACCAATCACGAGCCACGTCTCGACGATGAAGATGATATCCAGCGACATTTTAAGTCGGCGGCATATTATGATTCATATCTATCTACACATGCACCGCGCGCAATCGATTACTTCGCCCGAGCTATGGATCATTACACTTTGCGTAATTTCGATCAGGCCATAGCCGACCTCGATCAGGCCATAGCCCTTACTCCGGACTTTACACTGGCATATTTCGCACGTGCGGCCGCACGGCATCAACTGGCTGAATCAGTGGGTGCCGATGCTAATGCTAACGTTACTGCCGACCAGCGGCGTATAGTATCACGCGCTATCCGTGACGATATACAACGTGTGATAGAATTGTCGCCGCGTATGGCTCTTGCTCATTATAATCTCGGCAATCTGATGGTTGAGACCGGCGATCTGACCTCTGCCCTTACGGCCTACGGTAAAGCGATCGAGTTAAAGCCAGATCTCGGTGAAGCTTACTACAACCGCGGCTATGTGTACTTCCGGCTTGGCAACAAGGAGTCCGGAATCGCAGACCTGTCGAAGGCGGGAGAACTCGGAATCGTGCCCAGTTATAATCTTCTTAAACGCATGAGCCGATAGCGTAGAACAATCATTATCTGAAAACGACATAACCAATATACACTCATGACCATGAACCTCCAGGACACAAAGACACTACAGGCTAAAGGCATCACAGAACAGATGCTTCAGAGCCAGCTCCATCGGTTTGAAACCGGTTTTCCTTATCTTCGTATTTCCGATTCTGCCCGTGTGGGCAACGGTATATTCCGTCTCGACGATAGTGAGCGTCAGGCCGCTATCGATCGTTGGAACCGCTACTGCAACGATGGTGGCGAAGTCTTTAAATTCGTTCCGGCCTCCGGAGCTGCTTCGCGCATGTTCAAAGCCTTGTTTTCGTTTCTTGAAGGAGAAGCCAATACTCCGGCCGCCGGCAGCGATGTCGAAGCTTTCGCATCGCGTCTGGCTGATTTCGCTTTTTATGGGCCGCTTGACGAGGCATGTATGCGTATCTATGGCAAAAACATCAAGCAGCTTCAGGCAGAGGGTGATATTAAGGCAATTGTGGGTGCATTGCTGCGACCTGAAGGACTAAATTATGGCAATCTTCCCAAGGGGCTTTTGCTATTTCATAATTATGCTGACGGCGCCCGCACGCCACTTGAAGAGCATCTTGTGGAAGGCGCACTTACAGCTGCCGACAATAGCGGTAATGTAAAACTTCACTTCACGGTATCGCCCGAGCATCGCGCATTGTTTGAACAAAAAATCGCACAGACTACCCCTGCGCTTGAAAAAAAACTTGGTGTAAAATACACCGTGACGCTTTCTGAACAAAAACCATCTACCGACACTGTCGCTGCCAATCCCGACGGCACGCCGTTTAGAAATGACGACGGCACGCTGCTGTTCCGCCCCGGAGGCCATGGAGCGCTTATAGAGAATCTTAACGATATTGATTCGGCGGTAGTGTTTATAAAAAACATCGACAATGTAGTCCCGGATACTCATCGAGGCCCAACCGTAGATTACAAAAAGGTGATCGCCGGATATATGATTCTCGTTCACGACAAAATCGCAGAATATATAGGCCGCATAGACCGAGGAGAATATACTATCGAGACATTGCGCGAGATTATAGCATTCCTTCACAATACCCTGAATGTACGCCATGAGAAAATGAAGGAGCTTGAAGATGGTGACCTTGTGCTGTATCTGCGCGGTAAACTCGATCGTCCGTTGCGAGTGTGTGGTATGGTGCGCAACGAAGGCGAACCCGGCGGCGGCCCGTACATTACCTACAATCCCGACGGATCGACATCACCCCAGATACTTGAATCGACCCAGATAGACCCGGACAATGAAGACTACAAGACTATGGTGTCGAAAGCCACACATTTCAATCCGGTAGATCTTGTGTGCTATATAAAGGATATCAACGGTCGCAAATATAACCTGCCTGATTACGTGGATCCGGCTACCGGCTTTATATCGTCAAAATCGAAAAATGGCCGTGAACTGCGAGCATTGGAACTTCCCGGCCTCTGGAACGGAGCCATGAGCGACTGGAACACCGTGTTTGTTGAAGTTCCGATTGCGACTTTCAATCCGGTGAAAACTGTCAACGATCTGCTTCGTCCGGCTCATCAGTAAACGATTTGATGCCGCCGGGTGTTATATCGGTATGGATACAAAGCGACAAGAAGCCATAAACATATGGCGAAACTGTTTCGACGACAGCCGCGAGTACACCGATATGTATTTTGCCAAGGTATATCGCGATGACGACTGTCTTACTCTCGACCGTGAGGGTAAGACGGTAGCATCGCTGCTGTTGCAGCCTTATTCAATGCGTTTCCATTTGATGTCTCACGCCCCGGTAGGATATATCTGTGGGGTAGGGACTCTGCCACAGTGGCGCAACCAAGGTTGTATGACAGACCTGATGCATACGGCCTTGCACGAAAGTATGAAACGGGGCTATATGTTTGATGCTGTGATTCCGGCCGATGAGACTCTGGGTCTCTATTATCGTGGATTCGGTTTTTCTCCGGCTTTCCGTGTAGACCGTCATAGATATACCGCACTCCACACTTTCCGTCCTGCAGGTGAATTTACTGTTATGACCGACTTTGACAGTGACAGAGCCTATAGTTTCTTTGATATGATAATGTCGACACGTCAGGGCGGCATACAGCATTCACGCCATCAATATGACTGTATACTGATGGACAACTCGGTCGATGCCGGTAGTCAGGTAGGAGTGTGTGACGCATACACAGGCGAAATCAGGGGAATGGCATTTGTTGTTCCTCGCGACGGTATTGCTGTGGTCACAGATATTCTTGCTACAGATACTGACGCATCAGAGGCTGTAATGAACGAAGTGAGACGACAATACTCAGACATGCCTATAGAAGTGTTGGATGTCCCTGATTCCGGATATTCCCGCCACGGGCAGCGCGGTATGTTACGTATTATAAATGCCGAAGCCGTGTTAGGTGCTATCGCTTCGGCTCATCCCGCGCTTAAGCGTACCATACGTCTACACGACAACATCATTGCAGAGAACAACGATACGTTTGTAATCGGAGATGGCACTGTCAGGCGTGGTGCGGTGGCGCATCGCCGACCGGATATCGATACCGGTATCGAGGTGTTGACTTCTATCGTGTTTGGCAACGATGTCACTGCCTCAATATTTGATTTTCCATCAATACAACCATTTATAAGCTTAATGCTTGACTGAAACGACATTTTATTATGAAAAAATATCTTTTGCCACTGCTGGCGCTCCTGACATTTTCGGGTGCACGTGCGGCTGAAAATGTGACTGAACTCACCGATGCGACTATGCTTACTAAAGTATTCGATTACAAGACGGGGAAAACTGTGTCATCGCGCCCTGCTGTCATTGATCTATGGGCGCCGTGGTGTGGCCCATGCCGACGTCTCGCTCCGACTATCGACTCTCTGGCTGTAGAATATGACGGACGCGTCAATTTTTATAAGGTCAATGTAGACAATAATCCTGAAATCAGCCGGGCTTTCAGAGTGCAGTCTATACCGATGCTTCTATTGATTCCAACAGATGGAGGGCGTCCCCGCTATATTGTGGGGCTTCATTCTTCAGAAACGTTAAGGACTGCGATCGACGATATTCTTCTGACTAAATGACGTCAGTCAGCCTGTGTGCGGATTGATTTGAGTGTAATTAGCGTATCATTTCGGGAAACGCTCCTGTTGATGTGATAACCCATTTCTCGTTGAGGGAGTCGCGTGTAACAAACAGTGCTTCCACATCTTCTATAGAGTCAATCATCGCCGTCGCGCTATCGAGAGGAAGAACGCTGCATGCCGTCGCCAAAGCATCCGCGATCATGCATTTGGGGGCGAGTACTGTGACTGATAAAATCTCTGAGTGGGCAGGCATGCCTGTGTGCGGGTTGATAATGTGAGTGGCATTGAAGCCATCGTCCATTGTGTGGAAATTGCGGTAGTCTCCCGAAGTAGCTAACGCTCCTTCCGAGAGCTTAACTACTGCGATGCCGTCGTGTACGACAGTGTCGTTTTCACCAATTGGGACATCTACCATCACACGCCACGGAGCATTGCGAGGTGAATTTCCTTTCACCACAACTTCGCCTCCTATCTCTACGATAAAGTTTTCCACGCCGTTTTTGCTCAAAAAGTTGGCTACAAGGTCGCAACCGAAGCCTTTTGCTATGGATGAAAAATCAAAGCGAGTGTCGGGCGTTTTCTTGACCAATGTCCCTGTGGAGTCGAGACTGCATTCCGCGATTCCTACCGACATAAGTGCTGAATCAAGCTGCTCGGCAGTGGGAGTATTGGTGCGTAATCCTGCCGGACCGAAACCCCAAAGATCGATGACCGGTCCGAGTGTCGGGTCGTATGCACCATCAGATATGCGGTTTATATCTTGCGCACATAGAAATACGGTTTTAAACAGCTTATCGGTTTGTGTTGTCTCATTATTGTTGATGCGGCTTACAAGTGAAGCTGTATTGAATGGCGATAATACATCGTCTACATGTTGCATCAAGGCCATTATCGAGTCGTCAAGATTTACGTTTGAGGCATATGTAATATGAAAAGTCGTACCCCAGATAAAGCCTTCATACCGATGATATGGTTTTCCGGTGCGACAACATGGCAAGGTAGCAGCCAAAATAATTGCCGCTACCATCAATATTATTTTAGATTGTTTCATGTTCGCTCGGGCAAAGGATAGTCTTACCCATCGCAAAGTTATAAAACTTTTTTAATATAATTGTAACATTGGCGAAACATTTTTTTAATTCATATGCTTTTATTTGTATCGGGCATTAGCTATATTTGTATCAAACATATCATTGAAGTGATGCTACCGCTCTATCTGTTAGGCTATATGGGGTCAGGAAAAACGACTCTCGGACGTGAGCTATCCCGGCTTACGGGAAGGCCATTTGTCGATATGGACACTCTTATAGAAAACCGCTGTGGTATGACAATCAATGATATATTCTCGCAATATGGGGAAGATTATTTCCGTAGGCTTGAGACTGAAACTCTGCACTCGACGGCAAAACTTACCGATACAATTGTAGCACTTGGCGGTGGCACACCCTGTCATGGCGACAATATGGATTGGATGCTTGACAACGGAATTACGGTATTTCTCGACGCTTCGATTGAGAAATTATATCAGCGATTATTACACAGCCGTTACAAACGTCCGCTTATAGCTAAACTCTCCGACAGTGAACTGTTCACTTTTATTCAAGACAGTCTTAATGCGCGTTTGCCCCACTACCGGCGGGCATCATTTATATTTAACTCCGATACACTTGATCATGTAGCCGAACGCGAAGAAGCAGCCCGACGTTTTGCCTCGCAGTTCGGACTTGATGTCAATCCCGATACACTCCATGAACGACTACAGTAATTTGGCTATTCCGAGTCCACAGCCGGCGGTTACAGCCGAGAGCCGCCGCAGTCTGCGTATTGGCTTTCCGTCGTCAGCCAGCAACGGACACACATTTCCTATTACCCCTGAATCGGCGGCTCTTCTTGTCGATCGGGGTTACACCGTCGCCATAGAATGTGGCGCCGGCGGTGTTATTCATTATACCGACGAAGCATATACGCGTCGAGGTGCCATTGCAACGTCGCGCCGCGATACGCTGCAGTGTGACATCGTTGTCGGACTGGATGGTCTTACGGCTGCCGAGGTCTCTCAAATGAAGCGTGGTGCTATGCTTCTCACTCTGCTTGTACATCGCGATATAAATCCCGATACAGTAAAAGCTCTTCAGCAACGTCACATCCATACTATCGACCTCAATATGGTGGAAGATCAGGACGGCCATCGTCCGTTTGCCGATATTCTCACCGAAATAGAGGGCCGTGCGGCCATGACTGTGGCAGCTTTCATGCTGGCGCATCCTGAACATGGCAAAGGCATCATGCTCGGTGGTGTTACCGGTGTGATTCCATGTGAGGTTGTGGTACTTGGCGCGGATATAGGTGCGCGTGCAGCCGCACAGTCAGCACTTGCTCTTGGCACTACGGTGCGAATGCTCGACAATAATCCTTATGGATTGCGTGAAGCCCGGCTGACACTTGGCCCTGGAGTTGTTACGTCTGCTCTGCATCCACATGTGCTGGTCAATTCGTTGCGAAGTGCCGATATTGTAATAGCATCCGGTCTGTCGTATCCGCATTTCATAGATGTCGAAGCCGTAAACTGTATGAAGAAGGGAGTCATTGTGATGGATTTGTCATCGGATACGCGTCCGGCATTCCCGTCGCTGCCGCTCACCGATGTGTCTACTGCCCTGCATCCGGCCTCCAACGGGGTAGTATGGGGTGGACGTGTATGTTACACGGCCCCCGGTCGTACCGTTCCGCGTACAGCTGCTATGGCCATATCCAATACCCTGATAGATATGATGCCATCGGTATCTTTGTCTACCGACATTCCTAATCCGATGAAAATGTCGCATGGAATACGTCGGGCTACATGTACGTTGCGTGGTAAAGTCGTAGATCCGGAGTGTGCCAGAGCTATTGGTGAAAGACCGTTTGATATAGATCTTCTAATGTCGTGCTCATGACATCAAATCGAAAATATTATGTAGTGTGGGTCGGACATGCTCCGGGTATCTACGACTCATGGGAAGAATGTCGCCAGCAGGTCGAACATTTTCCCGGGTCAAAGTATAAATCATATCGCACACAAGCCGAAGCCGTAGAAGCATTCCGCGGTGATCCGCGCGAACAGTTGTCGATTATACGTGCCATCGCCTCTCATCCTGCCGCCACGGTCAACTATTCGGCTTTTCCAGAGATACGTACAGATGCAATAGCTGTCGATGCTGCCTGTTCGGGTAATCCCGGTGTTATGGAATATCGCGGAGTAGAGGTTCAAACCGGAGCACAATTGTTTCATTTTGGCCCGGTACCCGATGCGACAAACAATATCGGTGAATTTCTGGCGCTGGTTCATGGCCTGTCGCTATGTAAGCGCGAAGGTTGGACATTTCCGATATATTCTGATTCACGCACTGCCATAGCGTGGGTGCGAAAAGGCCATGCCGCCACAAAACTTGCCCGTACTTCGCGAAACGGTAAACTGTTTGAACTGATTGCCCGTGCAGAGGCGTGGCTTGCCGCTAATCCCATGCGTAACCAAATATTGAAATGGGAAACCGAACGGTGGGGAGAAATACCGGCCGATTTCGGGCGAAAATAACGACAGGGTAGCCGACTATCGTAGCGCCGGTATCAAGAACAAAGCTACTGCCATCAGGAGTGTTATCATGGCTGTCAGGCCCAGCGCCGGATTGAGTGCGCGACCTGTATGTGTACGCATGTAGTTCCATACGCACAAACCTGTCAACGCTACTATGGTTGCGATCGGGGCGCAGTTTGTGTCAGCCACTATAAGCAGTGCCGATACAATAATCCAGTTTATGGCATATAGATACAATGATGCGCGTCGGCCTATTATCACGGCTAATGTGTGCTTGCCTACAGCGCGGTCGTCGTCGATATCCCGATAGTTGTTTACTACAAGTACATTGGCTCCGGCTATACCCACGGCGACAGAAATAAGCGCTACAGTTTGTGTCACTGATCCAGCCATGAGGGCATATGTGCAGCACACCGGAATAATTCCGAAAAACAGTATTACGGAGACTTCTCCCAATCCATGATGCGATAGCGGAAACGGGCCGGTGGAATATGCGAGAGCACCGGCTACGACAACAATTCCGACCGCCATAAGCCACCATCCACCCCATTGGAGTAAGGATAGTCCGGTCGCGGCTGCCATCGCGAGGGTGATGTATGTAGCCACAAGCATCGCTTTCGGTGTGATATCTCCCTCTGTCACTCCGCGTCGCGGGCCTTCACGACCACGTCGGTCGAGTCCACCACGGAAATCGTAGTATTCATTGGCAAAATTTGATGCAATCTGTGCCAACACGGCAAAAATCAGGCACAACACAGCGCGCTCCATATGAAAGCACCCGTCGGCTACGGCGCATGCGCTTGCCGCTACCACACCGGCCACCGATACCGGTAGTGTTTTGGGGCGCGCGGCCTCCACCCATATCTTAAATTTCGTCATCAATCGTAAGGTCTGCTATTTCGGGTCGGACATCGGTGGCATCAAGGCCGAAACACCGTACTACAGCGTGGCGTATACACTCGGCCGGTTCACCTCCGTCTTTCAAAATTTCTATAATTGCGTTGATATATGCGTCTTTCCCACCTTCGATGCCGCATAGTCCGGCAACATTGGTGTGTACAAGCATAGACTTCTGGTTGTATACGCGGAGTATCGAGGCATAATCACTTTCGGTAACATAGCGGTTGAACTCCCGGCATAATTCTTCGTAAATATGACGCGGGCGTATTACGTCTATTATTCCGCGCACATGCTCTTCGAGAGCTTTGATGTCGTTGAACCGGCCGTCGGCGCGACATTCCATAAGCCGTTTCACTCTATGGCGGGTGTGTTGTAGCGCTTGTGACTTGAGGTCTCCGCGGAACATGCTGATCAGCTTTCGCTTTACGAGCGAAAATGCTCTTTGAGGCGAACGTCCGTGACGTGAGGCTACCGTGCGTATCACATCTTCGAGCATCAGGATATTCTCGATCTCGGCGACTTCCGGCACAAATATACGGCGACGGCGCAGATAGGCAACCTCGCGTTCGTCACGACGGTCACGGTCAACGATTCCTCGTGAATTAAGATGGTGTAGCTGGTTGAGGTCGTTGAATGTACGCGTAGCTTCCACTACTTTGTCGCACGACCCTAACGAGCGCACTGTGTAGTCTCTGAATATGAGCGGATATAGCCGGGCGTCAATGGAATTTTTGCCGTCACCTTCGATAAAAAGCACGGGCGAACGTGCACCGATCAGAGTGACATACATTTCGTCAGACAGCGCGGCATCGGGCGGCAGCATGGTATAGTCCCACTGTTGAGCTGTTGCATCATAACCACGTACCCATATTATGTCGGAACCGATCCCTCCGTCTGATAGAAAGTCGACATCGTGGGTAGTGAAAATCCAGTGACAGTCGGGGCGTAGTTCCTGCAGACGGGTCCATACCATAGATGTAACCGAGGCGTGTAGAAACAATCCGGGAGAATCAACAAACATCAGTGATCCGGAAGGCGCGAGCAGGGTGACGGCAATAGCGTAAAGCACGGCTTTCTCGCCATTGGACAACCGTATGCTTGAGTAGCCGGCTGTATCATCGGCTGTGTTGGCAAATGTGACGCGTCCGCTGTTGAGCAATATGCGGTTGCCCGGAAATATCGATCTCCAGGCCTGCGACAGAAGATCAAGCCGAGTCTGTGGCAACGGCCGCGTTGCATCCGCTCGTCCGTCGGCGACAGCAATCTTATGCGACATAAGAGTCTGTAATTCTTCGCACACCAATAGCGACAAGGCCTTGTCAAGACGTGTCTGTATATCATTGCGCAAAAACGGTATCTGTGCAACAGCGCGTCGGTAAAGTTCATCGACCGATCCGGGCGATAGATCAGGCTTTTCGGGGGCATACAGCGCGTCGAGTGCCGTCAAACGTACCGAACAATCGCGGTAGGCATCAATAAGGTAATCAGTGAAACGTGTTTTGCCCGAACCGTTGGCCCCGACGATTACCACCCGCCTGCCATCAAGAGGCAGCTCCGGGCGCGAGCCGTCGCAAAGTGGAGGCAAATGTAATGTTTTTATCATATTCACATCCTGTCGCATATTATTAATACCAGATAAAAAAAACTCCATCACTCCAAAGATAACAAATTCCAGTCAAACACAAGGCGTTTGCCGTCGCAAATTTAGCGGATAAGTTGCGACTATGGGTATATATTCTATCGTGAATAGCATTGAACCCACTGTTGCCGTAATTTGTTTCTACAATAAATATTTAGTTCAAATGGATTCAGACTCAACGCTTAACCCCACTTCTGCAGGGGTATCTTCCGGTCCGAAACGCTATTGGCTGTTTGTGTTGTTCATAGCGATTATCGGGGCCTTTTCATCGTTGGTAAACGATATGTATCTTCCGACAATACCTTCGATGATGAAAGAATTTCATACTACGCCGTCTATGACACAGATGGGAATATCGATGGCGATGATCGGTATGGGTATCGGTTCGGTGCTGTGGGGATCGGCGAGCGATCGTTATGGACGAAAGCCTATATTGATAATTTCGCTTATAATATTTGTCGTGTCGACAGTGATGTCTCTGTTTTCGACCGGTATAACGTTTTTTATTGTGTGTCGTCTGTTTCAGGGTATCGGAGCCGGAGGGGCAATGGTGCTGTCTACCTCGATTCCCGCCGATGTCTATATGGGTCGACAGCTTGCCAAGCTTATGGCGATAGTGGGCGCCATCAACGGTGTCGCACCGGCGCTGGGGCCGGTGCTGGGTGGTTTCATGGCCGATAGCGTAGGTTGGCGAGGCATCTTCGTGGTACTCCTTGTGATCGGTGTGGTGATGACATTCTGGACTACACGATATAATGAGACATTGCCAAAGCAACGGCGGCTCCAGGCTCGCGGTTTAGCTGACTATATTAAGGCTTACCGTTCGCTATTGGGCAACCGGCGTTTTATGATCTACGTAACGATTAAAGCTGTGGCAATCGGACTGCTTTACGCTTATATTGCCTCGGCTCCGTTTATTATTCAGACTCACTATGGCTACAGTGCTGTGACATTCGGCCTTATATTCGGAGGAAATGCTTTGGCAATGAGTATAGGCTCCTCGCTTGCGTTGCGGTTTAAGGTAATTAAACAAGGTATGATAGCGGGCTGTATAGGCATGTTTGTATTTGCTGTAGCTGAAGCTGTGGTGATGTGGAACGAAGCGCCGTTTCTGTTTTATGAGTTGTGTGCGGTGCCAATGCTGCTGTTTTCAGGGATGATATTTTCCAGCGCCAACACGCTATCGATGGAAGTCGGCCGCGATGAGGCCGGCACGGCATCGGCAGTATTAAGCGTAGTGAAATATGTATTTGCTGCTGTAGTATCACCGCTTGTAGGCCTGGGTAATATGCTTCATTCGGCGGCGATAGCTTTCGTCGCAGTAACAACAGTAGCTTTGTTTCTTGCTTGTATAGCCAGCCGCCTCACACCTCTCGCCGATATGAAACGCACCGGCAGATAGTGACATTAAGGGCGATTCTGTCAGTCTACAGTAGGTTCGTGGCGCAGTGGGTAGTGGTTGCGTTGCTGTTCAAATTGCTCCGGGTGTGCTTTTAACAGGGCTGTATCGGTCATCGGGTTATAGGCTATCTGTCGCGGGGTCATTGTATCCGGAATGTCGAGTGGCGCCGGGTCGGCGATCTGTACATCTGGAAGCCCGAAATGACGGGTAAAGGCATCGAGTACCATAGATGTGGCTCTTTTTTTACCTTCTATGGAGTATCCGGCGATGTGTGGTGTGGCGATGAACGCCCTGTTAAGAAGTTCCCTGTCGATGGATGGCTCGCCTTCCCAAGTATCGATAGCTATATCAGAGATTTTTCCGGAGTCAAATGCATCAATCAGTGCCTGGGTGTCGGTGACCGGACCGCGGGAGCTGTTGATGATGAGCGGGTGTCGGTCTAAATATGTGGCCAATTTCCGGTCGAACAAATGGTGTGTCGGAAATTCTCCATCAGTGACCAATGGGGTATGAAATGTGATGACATCAGCTTCCTTTGCGATTTCATCGAGGGAGGTGAATTTGCCGTCACCTTCAGCGATAGCTCTTGGTGGATCGCACAGCAGCATGCGATGTCCCATCGACTCTCCCCACCGCGCTACGATTGATCCGACGTGTCCGACACCTACTACGCCAACCGTGAGCGCTCCGGTTCTGGAGTGGCGTTTCTGCCAGCTGTCGATTGTGGCCCATACGTATTGTGCTACTGCCGGGGCATTGCATCCGGGCGCATTGACGGCGGTAATAGATCGTGAACGCAGATATGGCAGATCGAGATGGTCGGTTCCTATTGTAGCCGTCGCGATAAACGATACTGCGGAATCGTCGAGAAGTGCTTTGTCGCATTTTGTACGAGTGCGCACTATGAGGGCATCGGCATCGTGTATGGCTGCCGGGGTTATTGCTTCCGGAGGCAGGTATTCGGTGGTGACTCCAAAAGGTTCGAGTACTCCGGCGACAAACGGTATCTTATTCTCTATAATTATTTTCATAGGTAGATGTCGCATATGAGAATTATCCAGAATGGCAGACACACGGTGAGTATGCCGATCCACGAGCGCGAACCGTGTAGTATGGTAAAGAAGTGTCCGGCCTGCATGGCAACGCATCCTATAAAAGCAGGCAGATAGGTGGTGATGTGTCCCGGATCGATGACGATAGATAGCAGTAGAGCTATTCCCAATAGTGAGAGCAGACCATTGTAGGCTCGAAGACGCGCGTTGTAATTGTAGATGCGCACGAGGTTGAATATCGACATAGTGAGCCACATTAAAAATATTATGGAGAGATATACTATTGTACCCGGAGAGGCCCATTCTGGAATGCCGGAAATGGAGAATAGCGTCGGAACGGAAATATCTACGTGCCTTATTATCCCGAAGCCCCATAGTATCCATATCGGAGTGATAATGCCGATTGTGGCTGCTATGATGGTACGGGGCCGCAATATCCTCATTTGTGCTATACCTGACAAGAATACGATGAGCATGGTAAACCATGCTGTAATCTGACAGCAGAGTATAAGCGCAGTGGTTAGCATACAGAATGATAGAAATACTTCACGTGTGCGTGCCGGTGACTGATATGCCGAAAATAGCGGATATAGAGCTCCGAATGTCAGTAGTGCAAACAATTGTCCTCCGTCAAACTGTGATGTAAGAGCCGGTTGTGTGCCTACGATAGTGAAAAAAACGGTGAGATATATGAGTGAAATTGAACGTAGCAGATTGAAAGAGGTATTGATAAGAAATAGTATACCGCCTACGCACACTGTGGCAATAAGACCCATAATAAGACGACTACCCGCCGACGATATCCAGTCGTCGACAGGTGTGAGTCCGAATATACCGGTAGATATAGTGTCAAACGGAATAGCCCGGCTATATCCTTTTATCGCGATTGCCATTATGGCAACGAGAGTGGTGATGGCCCAGTAGCGAGAGTGCAGAAATCTGGTTACATCAATGCCGTGGAAAAGTTTTTTCACATTATTCAGACAGCTTGATCAGGTCTTGTCCTATATCGCGACGCCAGTAGGCTCCGTCAAATTTGATTTTATTCACTCCGGCAAATGAACACGCTACGGCGTCGGCTATATCTTTGCCATATGATGATACGGCGATGACGCGGCCGCCCGAAGTGACAGTAGTTCCGGTGACATCATCGTAAGTGGTTCCGGCGTGGAATACCTGGCTTTCGGCTGGATCTACATCGTTGAGGCCGCTGATGACTTTTCCTTTTGGGTAAGAGCCCGGGTAACCTCCCGATACCATCATAACGGTAGCTACTGCGCGTGGATCGATGCCGAGTGGCGTTTCTGCCAGATTGCCTTCGGCCGCTGCCTTCATGGCGGCAACAAGGTCGCCGTCGATACGAAGCATTACGGCTTCTGTTTCCGGATCGCCCATACGCACGTTGTATTCAATGACCATAGGCTCTCCGTCGACATTAATCAGGCCGAAGAATATGAATCCGCGGTAGGTGATACCGTCGGCTTTAAGACCGCGTACGGTGGGTTCGATGATGCGTGTACGGACTTTTTCCATCCAGGCTTCGTCGGCAAACACTACCGGAGAGATTGCACCCATACCACCGGTGTTGAGACCTGTATCTCCTTCTCCGATACGTTTGTAGTCTTTGGCTACAGGGAGTACCCGGTAGTTTTCGCCGTCGGTGAGTACGAATACCGAACATTCAATGCCCGACAGAAATTCTTCGATAACTACTGTTGCCGATGATTTGCCAAACATACCGCCCAGCATTTCTTTCAGCGATTCGCGGGCTTCTTCAATTGTCGGTACGATAAGCACACCCATTCCGGCTGCGAGGCCGTCGGCTTTCAACACGTAGGGCGGACGCAGTTCTTCAAGAAATTTATATCCATCGGCTAATGTCTCGGCGGTGAATGATTTATAGCGGGCGGTAGGGATAGCGTGACGCACCATAAACTGTTTTGCAAAATCTTTAGAGCCTTCCAGCTCTGCTCCGGCTTTAGATGGGCCTACTACGAGAATTGGCGATTTGTCAAAATAGTCGTAAATACCGGCTACGAGAGGATCTTCGTTGCCGACAACAATCATGTCGATGTCGTGCGCTGTGGCAAAAGCTTCTACGGCCTTAAAATCTGTAGGCTTCAGGTCGACATTGGTGCCGTAGTTGCGTGTACCTCCGTTTCCGGGGCCAATATAAAGTTTGTCGGTCAACGGTGATTGAGCGATTTTCCAGGCTAATGCCGATTCGCGGCCGCCTGATCCGAGTAGCAGGATATTCATGGGTGTTTATGAAAAAAAATGTGGATGGTATGGTTACTCTTCTGTGGGTTTGTCGCCCGACTTGCGCCAGCCGCGCTTATGCATGACCGTTGCGCCCATAGACTGACGCGACAGAATGGCGTTGAGCATTTTCTCGTTGCGCTTTATAGCACGCGGGTTTTCAGACTCCTGAACGGGTGTTTCGGGCATCGCGGCAGCATTGAATTTGCGGCCTGTGAATTTTGGTTTGTTGCCGAAGTCGTTGTTATGGCGTTCGTCTTGGCCGATCCCCTTCTTCTTGCTCCATCGGTTGTTGTCACCTTTCTGGAACGAGGTGCCTTTTTTTCCACCGAAACCTTTTTTACGGGCATCGCTGCGCCATTCTTCGTCGGAGGGGCGACGTGATTTGATTTTCTTCTCAACACCTCGGCCGCTACGCAGTGAGCGACCGTCGGCACGGAAGTCTTTATAATTTCCGTCGAATATGACGTATTCGCGGAGCTGACATTCAAGGGCCCCGTTGAGCAGCGGAATCTTTTGAGAAGGACTTAAGCCGATACTCTTGAAGTTTTCGTCGCGATATCCGATGACCCATGCGTCGTAGCCGGTAAAGATGTGTTTCAGTTTGCTGCCGAGGGTGGCATACAACCCGTCAAGGTCTTCGACGTTGATACGTTCACCATATGGTGGATTTGTTACGAGGACTCCGTTTTCAGGCGCGTCGTCCCACATTGCCAGTGGTTTTACCTGGAGTGAGATATATTTCATCACGCCGGCAGAACGGGCGTTTTTCTCTGCTATAGCTATTGCTCGTGGTGATATGTCGGCACCGACAATGGGTACGTTGACGGGCCGTTCTTCCGAATCATCGTTGTAGAGCCGTTCAAACAGTTCTTCGTCGAAGTCGGGCCAGTGCTCGAATGCGAACGACCGGCGGTATACTCCCGGAAAGATATTGGCTGCGATCATGGCTCCTTCAATGAGGAATGTACCTGAACCGCACATCGGGTCTACCAGAGGGCGGGTGCCGTCGTAACCTGCCAGAAGTAAAATTCCGGCGGCCAGAACTTCGTTAATCGGAGCTTCTGTCTGTTCGACGCGATAGCCTCGCTTATGGAGGGATTCTCCCGAAGAGTCAAGCGATAGAGTCACACGGGTTTCGTCGATGTGTACGTTGATCATTACGTCGGCATCCTGAAGTCGCACTCCCGGACGGTGTCCGGCCCCAAAGCGATCCTGAAAGTAGTCGACAATAGCATCTTTCACGCGGTAGGTTACGTAGCGCGAGTGGTTGAATGTCTCAGAGTAAACTACAGAATCGATAGAAAATGTGCTTTCGGGCGACATGATAGAGCTCCAGTCGTATTCTTTTGTCATCGAATACAGAGCGTCGGGGTCGGTTGCTGTAAACTTGATGAGAGGCTTTAAGATACGGAGGGCGGTGCGGCAGCACAGGTTGGCTTTGTACATCAGTTCTTTGTCACCTGTAAATGCGACCATTCGGCGTCCGGGTGTCACGTCTTCAGCCCCGAGAGCTGTCAATTCACGTGCAAGGACTTCTTCGAGTCCGTTAAAAGTCTTTGCTACTAATTCAAATTTGTCGGTATTCATGAGTTTTTGACTCTGAGTAGATTGTTTGCGTTTGCTTTGGCTTGTAACACTCTTTCGCCCGGAGCGACGTCGTCGGTAATCCAGACATTACCGCCTATTACGGCATTGTCTCCTACCGTGATGCGTCCCAATATGGTTGCGTTGGCATAAATTACAACATTGTTGCCGATGATAGGATGACGTGGAACTCCCTTTACCGGGTTGCCGTTGTCGTCGAGTGTAAACGACCGTGCGCCGAGTGTGACACCCTGATATATCTTGACGTTGTCGCCTATGATGGCTGTTGCGCCTACTACGATACCTGTGCCGTGGTCGATGGTGAATGAGCGGCCTATGGTGGCGGCAGGGTGTATGTCTACTCCTGTATCGGAGTGTGACAGTTCGGAAATCATGCGTGGAATAATCGGCACACCGAGCGACAGAAGTTCGTGGGCAATACGGTGGGCAGATATGGCTTTGATGCCGGGATAGCAGTACAGTACTTCCTGACGCGATAGAGCGGCGGGGTCGCCGTGGTAGGTGGCGCTGACATCTTCGTTGAGGCTTTGTCGCAACTTCGGTAGCCGGGCTATGAAAGCTGCGGTTAGATCGGCTGCTTCCGACTCCATTGCCGAAATCTCGGGAGTCGAGCCGCAGTCTGATGCCATTATTATGCCGGCAAGTATCTGTGGAGACAATACTGTAAACAGGCGTTCAGTCCATACCTTGCATAGTGAACCAACGTTGGCGTGTGTTACTGAAACTTCGCCGAAAAAACCTGGAAACATAAGCGACCGCGACAGAAATAATATTTCTTTTACAGCACGAAGTGAGGGTAACGGTTGTCCCTGCCATTGCGACGGGCAGAGGTTTGGAAGAGATGAGGCTTCGCTCAATTGTGCCGCTACGTCGGCAAGGATCTCTATATGCTGTTGCGTCTTGTCGGTCATTGTTGTTTCAGTACACTTCAAAGGCTACAAAAGTAGTCAATGCAAATTTAGTCAGAAATTTTGAGACATGAGCCACGAGTGGCTCAAAAAGTATCGGGCTGAGACAAAAAAATAATGACGTGGCACCGTTACGGGAGCCACGTCATTGTGAATGTTTCAGATAACTCAATTGTTGATTTTGTCGACTTCGAGGTCGGAGTTAAATACTTCGTGCCATGGAAGTCCCTGCTTGGCTATGACATCGAGGAACGGATCGGGATCGAACTCTTCGACATTGTGTACACCCGGTTTTACCCACTTGCCGGTGAGGAACATCATAGCTCCGGCCATTGCCGGTACGCCTGTCGTGTAGCTGACGGCCTGCATGCCGGTCTCGCGGTAGGCGGCTTCGTGGCTACAGTTGTTATAGATGTAATATGTGAGCGGTTTGCCCTCTTTGTCGAGTCC
>CAZOCO010000028.1:0-19634 GCA_964578325.1 uncultured Muribaculum sp. | reverse complement strand
ATGCGCGGGCGTAGTCGGGACGGACGTAACGGCGCTCGCGCAGGTGGAATCGGGGAATGTGGTACAGTTGTGTGTTCATGATGGCGCAAAGTTAGCGCCACATGACACCATACAAATTGTGTTTTTATCGGGAAGCGCTCCGAAAACATACATGAACGACGACATGCATATATAAAGCAATCGCTCCGGAGCAACAAGGCCCACGGAGCGACTAAACCGTTGAATTGTGAAACATATCAGCGCAACACAGATAGTGCTGCCTTATAGTCAGGTTCGTTAGTGATCTGCTCAACGAGCTGGCGATAAATAATTTTGCCATCTTTGTCTACTATCAATACGGCGCGTGCCAAAAGTCCGGCAAGCGGACCATCGACAATACCTACACCATATTTCTGAACAAACGACGGCTCACGGAATGCCGACGCCACTACAACATTGTCTATTCCTTCGGCAGAACAGAATCGGGCAGCAGCGAAAGGGAGATCCATAGACACACATATCACTACAGTGTCGGGCAATGAGGCAGCCTGTTGATTGAACTTACGTACCGACATAGCGCATACGGCTGTATCGAGAGATGGGAATATATTGAGTACAACATTCTTGCCTTTGTAGTCGGACAGATGTATTTCCTTTAGATCGGAAGCTACAAGAGTAAAATCGGGAGCTTTCTCACCGGCTGCAGGTACAGTTCCGGCTGTGTGACACGCCATGTCGTTGAAGTAGATAGTTTCCATAATGATTATAAGTTGTGTTTTTTAGAAATTGTAAACGAGAAAATATCAGCGACCGGTTGCGGTTGCTTTCTCTATAACAATTTCTTTCAACGTATTGTTGAATCCCTGATGAATTTCGGCGACACGTCCGTCGCGGGATACAAACAAAAGCGTCGGCAACAACACAGCCCCACAGTCACGGGCAAGCACGGTAGCACCCATCAACAGATGCTCACCGGGATTAGGCCGAGGTATAACAGCCTCAATGTCGTCGGCATTGTTGGATGTAAATGCCCAAACGACATCGACATTGAACGGAAGGAGGTCGACTGCACCACGTATGGCCGCGACAACTTCGGAAGTAAACTGCGAAGCCGGATCGGCAATGACGATGACTGTAGTGGTGCGGAATCCATCGCCGCGATGATAGGCATAACGTTCGGCCGTTGTAGTAGGCAATGCAAACTGCGGCATATCACGACCGACAAGATTGTTGATAGCAAACTGACTGTCGCGCATCGTGGCAAACTGGTCGTGATATCGTGTACGCAACGCAGCCTCGTCTATCGTACCACAGGGCGATACGTCAGGATATGTATAGTCGGCAAGGATGGTTTGCTCGGTAAGAGCACCGGGGTTGCTTTCAATACGCACCGCGAGAAGCCGACCGCGCGAAGGGTCGATTGTATAGAAGACTTCACGACCTACATTGCCGTTGAACGACATTATTCCGGAGAGATGCACGACATGCCTACCGTCGATAACGGTATCGGGTACCACGTCGAAAGTCCAGTCGGCATTGCCGGCATTTGCCATAAGTTCATCTGCGATAAAGGCCGGCAACATCGACGCAAATTGTGCCCGACGCTGCACTCCGCCAGCTCTACCGACATCAAACAGCATAGGATCTTCGGCGAAATGATACTCAATCAAACGGTCGCCACGATACTGATATACGTTACCGTCGGCATAAGCTGCAAAGCCAGACGGAGCAGCATCTGCAGACGCATCGGGAGCCTTCCACTCCACGACATAATGGCATGGAGCCAGAGTGTCGTGAGGAGCAGCAAGAGATTCAAGCGTCAGAGAGTATGCCACATCGTCTTGCACCGACATCAGCACACGATAGTCGACCTGCGCCTTATAACAAGAATCCGACCGCAACAGCGAGGCAACATCCGCTACTGACATAGCCGCACCGGGCATCGCGGAAGCGAGCGCCAAAACTAAAGTAAGTAACAATACTCTATACATCATATACAGCGGTAGCGGCAGATTGACATTACACGTTAAAACGGAAATGCATGATATCGCCATCCTGCACTATATACTCCTTGCCTTCGACAGCAAGTTTGCCAGCTTCTTTCACGCCAGTTTCACCGCCATATGTCACATAGTCGTCAAATTTTATAACCTCGGCACGGATGAAACCCTTCTCAAAGTCGGTATGAATGACACCGGCACACTGCGGAGCCTTGGCACCTCGGAGGAATGTCCATGCACGCACTTCGTCGGCACCGGCAGTGAAGAATGTCTGAAGATTGAGCAGCGCGTAGGCAGAACGTATGAGACGATTTACACCTGACTCTTCGAGCCCAATTTCAGCAAGAAATTCCTGACGCTCTTCCCAAGTGTCGAGCTCGGCTATATCGGCTTCTGTCTGTGCGGCAACAATGAGCAGCTGCGCTCCCTCACCTTCGATAGCCTTGCGTACGGCATCTACATAGGCATTCCCGTTTACAGCCGAAGCGTCGTCGACATTGCACACATAAAGCACGGGCTTGTTGGTGAGCAGGAAGAGATCACGGGCAGCTTTCTGCTCTTCGGGCGAGTCAAAGCTGACGGAGCGAGCGGGTTTACCTGCATCAAGAGCTTCCTTGTAACGTACAAGCACCTCGTACAGCACTTTGGCAGCCTTGTCGCCACCTGTCTGTGCTTGCTTCTGCACTTTGGTGATGCGCGCCTCTACGGTTTCAAGATCTTTTAGCTGCAGCTCATAGTCGATAATTTCCTTGTCGCGCACGGGGTCTACCGAGCCATCGACATGAGTGATATTGTCATCGTCGAAACAGCGCAAAACATGGATAATGGCATCGGTCTCGCGGATATTTGCGAGAAACTTATTACCGAGGCCTTCTCCTTTACTGGCACCCTTGACGAGTCCGGCAATATCAACGATTTCTACCGTAGCAGGGACGGTAGAGCGAGGCTGACACATCTCGACAAGTTTATTCAGACGATCGTCGGGGACGGTGATAACGCCCATATTGGGTTCGATGGTGCAGAAGGGGAAATTGGCCGATTGTGCCTTTGCGTTAGACAGACAGTTGAACAGCGTCGATTTACCCACATTGGGCAATCCGACTATACCGCATTGTAGTGCCATTTATTTTTCGGAATTTTATGAGTTATCGTGAAGTTATCTTATGCAAAGTTACGCAAACTCGGCCACAACCACAAAAAAACCGCAGGAGACTCTGTTGTTGAGTCTCCTGCGCGATATTACTGTATCGGTCAGAGCCAGATAAGGTCAGATTCAATGCAGCTCATCGGGAGTAACAGGACGCCGCGACATAGAATACCATACATATACAATATATGCCAGCACAAACGGGATGACCAGACTGACACACGACATGACGGTAAGCGTAAATTCAGTCGACGAGCTATTGCGTATAGTGAGTGAACTTGCAGTATCCATCAGCGACGGGTAATATGCCGTGTCGTTGTATCCGGCCACCCAGAATAGCGACATCACCACCAGAGCCGTGCCGATACCGCTGTACCATATGCCACAGCGGAACTTTTCGGAAAGCAATGTGCGGACAAATGCATACAGCACCAATACTACTCCGACGGCAAAAATCAGCAGTACCCACCACATCTGAATGAAATTGAACAGATACTTGTTGTCGACCCAACGAAGTTCTCCAGCCGAAGCTTCGACTCCCGGCGACATAAGCAACATACCGAGGAAAGCAAGAAAAAACACGACAAATATCACGCCATTGACTACCACCTGACGGCGGGCAAAGGGCTGCATATCGCTGTCGGACGAAATCTGATTCTGCAGGTAGAACCCTGCCTGCATGCGTGCAAGAAAGACTACCGCAAGCCCCAGCAGCCAGTTTTTCCAGCAGAAGATTGCCTCAAAACCGTGAGAGGGCGCCCAAGTGGAAATCACAGGTGAACCGGCATCGATAATATTAGTCATCGTAACACTAAATTCACCTCCGGTAAACATCATTGACACCGCCACGCCAAGCAGGAAGCAGCCTATCGTGCCGTTGATAAAGAGGAATATATCGTAGGTGCCACGGCCATATAGATTGCCCTGACGGCTACGGAACTCGTAGCTTACCGCCTGAAGTATAAAGCTGAACAGAATTAGCATCCACAGCCAGTAGGCTCCACCGAAACTTGTAGAATAAAACAGCGGAAATGAAGCAAAGAATGCACCACCGAACACGACGAGCGTTGTAAAAGTGAGCTCCCACTTGCGTCCCATGACACTCACGATGAGATTGCGATGCATATCGGGCATGCGGCCGAGCAGCATAGTCTGTCCGCCCTGCACAAATAGCATGAAGACCAGAGCAGCACCCAGCACTGAAATCAACAGCCACCAGTAATTCTGAAGATATTCCATTTCCATAGTAATTAATCGTTATCGGATTTAAGTGAATGTTGAGAAATCTGACGGCACATGATGGTCATTTCGGCAGCAAGAAACGCAGTGAACACCAAAGCGAAAAGCCAGAATGTGGTCATCACGGTCATAGAAGAGATATGAGAAATAGCAGCCTTGCATGGCATGATTCCCTCGATAATCCAGGGCTGGCGACCAACCTCGGCAGTAATCCAGCCACACTCCGATACAATCCATACCACCGGAATCGACAGCATTGAAATCCAGCACATCCAACGCTTGTCGAGCAAGGCCGGACGCCAATACAGCATCAACAATACTATAGCCATAAGAGCGAGCAGATAACCGCCACCCATCACCATTATACGGAACGAATAGAACGTAATCGCTACTGGTGGAACCGCCTCCTGCGGTGAATCGAGATATCCATATCCGAAGTATTGATAGTCGGCCTTCAGACGCGCTTCGGCAGCGGCCATGGCAACAGTGTCGCGCGCAGCAGCGGCGATGTCGTAGTCACGCAGAGCCTCGTGAGCACGACGGCCAATCTCAATGCGTTGGGCATAGCTGACACCGCGTATGGTATCGCCATCGGCAGTAAGTTCTATACCATCGATAAGATCATCTATACCGGGAACAAATGCATCGAAACGCCGATGGGCGAGATAAGACAAACCTCCAGGTATGTCGATGCTCCACGCCATAGCCTCAACAGAGTCGTCGCCAGGCTTTTTATCGGGATTGAGCATACCTATACCAACCAGATCCTGCCCTACATTACCTCGGTAAAGACCTTCCATGGCGGCGAGTTTCATAGGCTGCACACGAGCGACATCGACAGCGCTACCATCGCCAGTCCAAAGCGTAAGCACGATTCCTGTCATACCGACCCATCCGGCCACCTTAAGCGACATCAAAGCCATGTCGCGACGGCGACGCTTGAGGAGTAGCCATCCAGACACTCCGATAACGAAGACGGCACCTACTACCCATCCGTTGAATACGGCATGGAAAAATTTGTGTACGGCTACAGGTGACAATACCACAGCCCAAAAATCGTCCATAACATTGCGCATCTGGGCGGGATCAAACTCCATTCCTACGGGATACTGCATCCAGGCGTTGGCAACCAGAATCCACAATGCCGAGAGCGAAGCCCCTATAGTAGTAAGCCATGTGGCCGACAGGTGAAAACCTTTAGACACCCGGTTCCAACCGAAGAACATCACGGCAATGAAGGTAGCTTCCATAAAGAAAGCAAACAACCCTTCGATAGCCAGAGGCGCTCCGAAAATATCACCGACAAACCACGAATAATTGCTCCAGTTGGTACCAAACTCAAACTCAAGGATAATACCGGTGGCGACACCTACGGCGAAATTGATTCCGAATAGTGTCATCCAGAATTTAGTAGCCGAAAGCCACCGCTGGCTTCCGGTACGATAGTAAATAGTCTCCATAATAGCCACAATCACCGACAATCCGAGCGTGAGAGGCACGAAAAGCCAGTGATACATCGCCGTGAGCGCAAACTGCGCACGCGACCAGTCGACTACACTCATCAGGTTTTCCATTTTGCTATACTTTTATTAAGGTTAATGATATTTGTTTCAAACATCCATGATGTCAGTTTAAATTTATCGACCGACAAGCGAACTCCTCACAGCTCGGGCTCTGGCATCGTCGCTATCGTAGTCGCGCTTGAGCAGATCAGGGAAAAACAATAGCTTGAATACCGCAAACAGTATGACAACCTTAATGATTATCATAACCCACAGCGTACGGCCGACCGTCATATTGCGGAAGCCCTGAATATAAAAATCAGCCACCCCGCGCCCGCATGCGGCAATACGCGCAACAAAATCTGCTATCGTGTCGATAAATCGTTTCATACAAACATCTGTCACGCAAATATACACAATAAAAATATATCTCGGTTCAAAAAAAATTCAGTTATACTAAAAATAGCAGTCAATCGGCCACAGAGATGGCTGTGTGGTGTTAAAATTTGTTATAAGACGCTATCGGAATATCAAACCAACGTTCATTATGATTAACTTTACAAACATAAAGCCTATTCCATGGCCGCTTTTGAGCCTCCATTGTAACCGTATTTATAAATGCAACAACAATTTGCAATCTCTATAACAAAAGAACAGCTTTCAGCACTCCCTCTCACTACGCACCAAGGCCGCATAATAGTGATAGAAGACCAGAGTCAGGCACAGGAAGCCTTAAACGAACTTTCTCAACACAACATAGTGGGCTTTGACACCGAGACGCGTCCGGCTTTCCACAAAGGCCGGATAAATTCGGTGGCACTGATCCAGATTTCAACCGGTGAGAATACGTATCTATTCCGAATCAACAAATTCGGACTTATTCCGGCTATGATTGATTTTTTTGAGAACCAAAGAATCGTGAAGGTCGGGCTATCGATTAAAGACGACTTTTTCATGTTGCGTAAAATCGCCGACATGCAACCACAGGCATGCATAGAACTGCAAGACATGGTAAAAGACTATGAGATAACCGACAGTTCATTGCAAAAGATCTACGGCATATTGTTTGGCGAACGCATATCTAAAGGACAGCGACTATCAAATTGGGAAGCCCCAATGCTTACCGATGCCCAGTGTAAGTATGCGGCTATCGACGCATGGGCATGTCTGCGCATATATCGCACACTGTCGGAAGGACGTTTTATACCCACAACATCGCCCTACCGCCATCCGGCTGAAACGTCCGACGCGCAGTGATGCTATCCACAGGCCGAGCCTCAACACATTCAAATTTTCAGCAGGCCAAAAGGCAAAAGACAAAAAACGCGCAAAAAAAATTGATACTTTAGCAGATTTTGCCTAACTTTGCGCAGTTTTTCTATACATGTCTATATACTAAAGTCATGGGAAAATTCTCCGCATACAAAATACAGCTCAAGTCAATGCCCGAAGGCATCCATAAGTTTGACTTCCATCTGGGAAAGCAATTCTTTCTCGACATGGAATCAGCCGATGTGCGTGATGCCGACCTTAACGTAGACCTGACCGTAAATAATCACAATGGTCTCTATGCCCTCCACTTTGCCATCACAGGTAACGTGACATTAATGTGCGACCGCTGTCTTGATGAATTGGAGTGGCCGATAGAAACCACCTACGACATTTCGGTGAAATACGGAGAAACCTACTCAGACGATTCAGACGAATTGCTCGAAATTCCTGAATCAGACAACGACCTCAACGTGGCCTATATGATCTACGATACGGTCGCGCTGAATATACCAATCAAGCATGTTCACCCTCTGGGCAAATGTAACCGAGCCATGAGCAGCCTGTTACGCCGTCACCGTTCGCCGGGTTTGGCCGATCCCGACGAAGACTTGGACCTTCTCGACGACGAAACCGACGACCCGATGGACGATACGACTACCGATCCACGATGGGATGCCCTGAAGGATTTCAACGAAAATAATTAATAAACTGAAATAACATTTAAAGCAATGGCACATCCTAAACGAAAACAGTCTAAGACCCGTACCGCAAAACGTAGAACTCACGACAAAGCTCTCGAACCCACGCTGGCAGTCTGCTCTAACTGCGGTTCATGGCACATTTTCCACTGCGTATGTCCTACCTGCGGATACTACCGCGGTAAACTCGCTATCGAAAAACCCGCTACCGTCTAAGACACAGACAAACGTCGGTCGACAAGTCTGAAACCCCATCGTTTCGCTTGGCGGCCGACTTGATATTTTTACAGATTCCAAATATACTACAATATGCTATATGCACGCATATCAGGAATAGCGTCGTACGTACCCGACGACATTCTCGACAACGACATGCTGTCGAAAATGGTCGACACCAACGATGAGTGGATCACGACCCGCGTGGGCATCAAGGAACGCCGAATCCTGAAAAAAGAAGGAGCCGGATCTTCGTATCTCGGTATAAAAGCAGTCGAAAAACTTTTGGCCGACACCGGCACAAAACCGGAAGAAATAGACCTGCTTATCTGTGCCACATCCAATCCGGACTACCGTTTCCCGTCGACAGGATCAGTTATAGCTCACGGTTGCGGACTCTCAAACGCCTATGCCTACGATATTCAGGCCGCATGTGCCGGTTTTCTTGTAGCGCTTCAGGATGCAGCCGCATACGTTCGCGCCGGCCTCAACAAGAAAGTAATCGTAGTGGCCGCAGAAAAAATGTCGTCGATGGTCAACTATCAGGATCGTGCTACCTGTCCGCTGTTTGGCGACGGAGCAGCATGCGTTCTCGTTGAACCCACCACAGAAGCTGTAGGTGTGATCGACGGAGTATTCCACGTAGATGGCGAAGGGCTGCCGTTCCTGGTAATGAAAGGCGGCGGCTCGGTAGAACCCGCCACCCACGAAACCATCGATGCCGGCCACCACTACCTCTATCAGGAAGGTCGTGCCGTATATAAACACGCTGTATCAAACATGCTTTCATATACCCTGCAGGTATGCGAACGCAACAACCTCGATATGGATGTGGTAGACTATCTCATCCCCCATCAGGCAAATCTGCGTATCATAGAAGCCGTAGCCGACCGCGCCGGCATCGCTCCTGAAAAGGTACTTGTAAACATCGAAAAATACGGCAATACATCGGCAGCGTCTATACCGCTGTGCCTCGACGAGTATAAAAACAAGCTCAAGAAAGGCGACAAACTGGTTCTTACCGCATTTGGAGCCGGATTTACATGGGGTGCCATGTATGTCATATGGGACATGTAATCTGAAACATAACAGCAAATCTCAAAACAGACCGCTACTCCACCCTACGGAGCATGCGGTCTGATTTTTTATCATCAACACCATGCCTGCATATTGCCGAATCAACCGTTAATCACTATCTTTGCATAAACAGAACATATAAGATATGAGACACTTTACCAACGTAACCGATATAGGCCCGCTTGACGCCGCTGTTGCCGAAGCTCTTGAGGTCAAAGCCAACCGCTTTGGATATAAACATCTTGGCGAAAACAAGACCCTGCTCATGATATTCTTCAACTCATCGCTTCGCACACGTCTATCCACGCAGAAAGCAGCATTGAATCTGGGGATGAATGTAATAGTACTCGATGTAAATCAGGGGGCATGGAAACTTGAGACTGAGCGCGGTGTAATAATGGATGGCGACAAGCCAGAACATCTCCTCGAAGCCATACCAGTAATGGCATCGTACTGCGATGTGATAGGCGTAAGATCGTTTGCCCGCTTCGAGTCGAAGACCGATGACTATGAAGAAAAGATTCTGAATCAGTTCATACGCTATTCAGGCCGTCCGGTATTCTCGATGGAAGCTGCAACGCGCCACCCGCTGCAATCGTTTGCCGATCTGATCACTATAGAGGAACACAAGACCACAGCGCGACCGAAAGTCGTCATGACATGGGCCCCCCACCCCAAGGCACTTCCCCAGGCCGTCCCCAACTCGTTTGCAGAGTGGATGAATGCCACCGACTACGACTTTGTCATCACGCATCCCCACGGATACGAACTCGACCCGAAGTTTACCGGCAATGCCCGTATTATATATGATCAGGACGAGGCTCTTCGTGGCGCCGACTTCGTATATGCAAAAAACTGGAGCGCCTACACCGATCCTAACTACGGCAAAGTACTATCGACCGACCGCAGCTGGACAGTATCTACAGAAAAAATGGCACTGACCAACAACGCATACTTCATGCACTGTCTGCCGGTGCGACGCAACATGATCGTTACTGACGATGTGATAGAAAGCCCTCGCTCACTTGTGATTCCGGAAGCCGCCAACCGCGAAATATCAGCACAAGTCGTATTAAAACGAATACTCGAATCTCTCTGACCAAATAATTTATGAGTACCAATACCCCTACCGAAATTACACGCCGTGCCGCCGCTATCGGAGAATCAAAACTTACGATACAACAGAGATCCTACCCTCGCTTTGCAATAATGACCATTCTTGCTGGGGCATACATCGCCTTCGGTGGCATACTGTCGGTGGTACTGGGCTTCGGATTCCCGGAGGTGACCGCATCAAATCCGGGGTTACAACGGCTATTAAGCGGAGCCGCATTTCCTATAGGCCTGATTCTGGTAGTAGTACTTGGGGCCGAACTGTTTACAGGCAACAATGCCGTGCTTATGCCCACTTTCATGACACGCCACTGTTCGTTTGGTCAGGTGCTCGCCAACTGGTGCCTTGTATATCTTGGAAACTTCGTAGGAGCATTGTTGTTTGTATATTTTTTCGTATACTCCACAGGGCTGACGACACCGGATCCATGGCACTCCGCTATTATAAATATAGCTGAAGCAAAGGTCTCTATGAGCTGGTGGACAGTATTTCTTAAAGGAGTAGGCGCCAACTGGTGTGTATGTCTTGCCATATGGCTGGCCTTATCAGCAAAATCTTCGGGTGCAAAAATGTTTGGCTGCTGGCTGCCTGTAACCGCATTTGTCGCCTTGGGCTACGAACACTGCATAGCAAATATGTTTTTCATTCCGGCCGGAATGCTTGAAGGAGCACAAGTATCAATAGGCCAGATGATAACCGCCAACCTGATACCCTCTACATTGGGGAATATCGCAGGCGGCGCACTGCTTGTGGGTTGCCTTCACTCGTATCTGTATCTGTCGAAAGAAGACACGGATCACGACTGTCGGCGGAACACACGAAACTGATACCACACCATTGCCAGCGTGGTGATAAACGCCCCTATGTCGGCCAATGGAAAGGACAGCCACACGCCGTCAAGCATGAAATAACGAGGTAGCAGAAACAACAACGGCACGAGATATATCACCTGACGTATCAGTCCTATAAATATAGACTTTCCGGCCATACCCGTAGCCTGAAACAGTACCGTAGCTATAATCGGGAATCCTACAATCCAGAACGACCAAGTAGCCGTTTTAAGAGCCCGCGATGTCACATCGATCAGTTGCTGGTCAACAGTAAATGCCCCGGCGATAACTTCGGGGAAGAAATTGCTCGGAATAGCGCCAATAGAAGTAATTGCAACCGACACTGCCGCGGCAAGCCAGAAACAGTGCTTCAGACGGCCTATATTACCTGCGCCATAATTATATCCTATAATAGGCTGTGCCCCCTGACAGATTCCGACTACCGTCATACACAGCAACCCTGTGTAGGAAGAGAATATACCTACCGCTCCTACAGCCAAGTCACCGCCATAATGTCCAAGTGCCTTTATGACGATAACATTTATAGCGGAAGCAGCGAAATTCACAAGACTGGGAGCCGCTCCGATAGTAACTATTCCCCATATCACTCTCCAGTCGAGCCTATAGATTCCCCTCTGGAAATGCACCGTCGACGACGACCGTGAAAAGTGCATCAGTACCCATATCATACCTACCGTCATAGATAAATCCGTAGCAATGGCCGCACCCTTTATCCCCATGTCAAAACCGAAAATAAACAACGGCCCAAGCAGAAGGTTAACTCCGGCACCTATCATTTGCGTCCACATGGCCAGACGTGGGTAGCCCGACGCTCGCATGACATTGTTGAGCGAGAACATAATGTTCATAATCAACATTCCCGGCAATATATACAGCATAAAATCGCGGGCATATGGCAATGTGGCATCCGACGCTCCGAAAGAGCGCAAAATCGGGTCTATGAACAAGGCAAACAGTGATATGTATATCAAGGCATTTATCACAGTAAGCACTGTTGATATCCCTAACACCCGCTGTGCGCCATGACGGTCGTTCATACCGAGCAGAATCGATACTCTTGCCGCAGCTCCGGTACCCACAAGTATACCTATAGCTGCACTGAGGTTCATTACCGGAAATGTAAGTGCCAGCCCTGCGATCGCTTCGGGTCCGACTCCACGTCCGATGAATATACGATCCATCACATTATATAGCGACATCACAACGATTCCGGCCACAGCGGGCACAGAATACTCCCACAACAACCTTCCTACGGGACGCGAGGCCAAAGCCTGCAATCGTTCAGATTGAGAGCTACTGTTATTATCTGTCATTTTCTCAATGCTTCATACATATTAGCACAACCGTCCTCAAGCAGGTCGAGCACAAGTTCAAAACCCTCGGCACCCTCATAGTAAGGGTCGGGAATATAATCGAAACCGCGCTTGTCCGACACGAACTCTATCATAGGCACTACCTTTGCTTCATCCTCTATACATGGAGCCATACGGCGCAAAGCAGAAATATTTGCGTCGTCCATCCCTACAATTATATCAAAATCGGCAAAATCGCTTTCACGAAAAGGACGCGCCCGGTGAGTAAGGCTATACCCGCGACGCGTGGCATGTTTCCGCATGCGTGGATCGGGCAGTTCGCCACGATGTCCGTGATACAGCCCCGACGATTCAACGTCAAACTTCTGATCGCCTGCCGCCAAAGCTTCAAACAACCCATGTGCTGCAGGCGACCTACAAATATTACCGAGGCACACAAACATCACCCTCACTTTGTCCTTGCGCTTGAGCGCGGATATTATTTCGGCTGTCTTATGATTCATTTATTATAGAGCAGTATTACTGCTAATTACATCAGTTTCAGACCAAGATCGCGCGACAATACATCGATATACGGATTGTTTTGCCGCATGAGATTGTATACCTCATTATCCGTCATGGAATTGACAGACGAGGTAGCCTTGTCAAGCACAACCTCGACACACACGGAGTCGTTGTGCAACAATCCTCTTAACTCGCCTACCACCATAGCCAGATGAGAGTTGACACTATCACGAATCAGTTCGCTTTCTACGGTAAATGTAAACCGCTGATTGTCGGTACGCTCCAGCCTGCCATTTCTCATAGCGTTGGCCAGCAGCACTTCCGACGGATGCAGCGACCGTATCTTCTGCCATGCCTGTAGCATCTGCTCGTCGGTAAAGTCATTGTTGTTCGACTGTCCGCTGTAGCTACCAGAACCGGCAGATTCAGACTTCTGGCCGGTATCGGCGCGTGCAGCTCCGTTGATCGACAATGTTGACGGACGTCTCATTTTTGTCGCTGCGCGTGCTGCAGGTGGCTGTGTCGATGCCACCGGAGCCGTATACTGCGGAGCAACAGTCGGAGCTGTCGCGGCACTACTGCGGGTGTCGGTCGCAGGCTGCGGTTTACGTGGAGTCACATCTGGATATGTCTGTTGCGGCGCTTGTCCCATTGGAGTAATAGGACGGAGCTGCCCCTCGTCTGCGCCGCTATCACCGGGCGAGGGGCTGTCCGCTTGGCACAGTTTTATCAACGTGAGTTCAACCAGGAACTGCTTGTTGGTAGCCAGGCGGTAGTTAAGGTCGGCATCACCGCAAAGTTCCATAGCTCTGTAGATAAACTTGGGCGTACACTTGGCGGCTACAGCCGACATGTGAGCTTTAGCCTCATCAGTAGCTTCGAGCAATGGCAACGTCCGCTCATCCGACGCCACCATCAGATCGCGGAAATGTTGTGCCAGACCGTTGATAAAGAATTGAGAATCGAATCCTTTTTCGCGAATTTCCTTGTATATGAGCAATGCTTCCGGAACATTCCCCGACAAAAATGCCTCGACCAGACGGTCGTAGTAGGTATAGTCGAGCATATTCAGATTGTCGATGGTAGCCGCATATGTCACATTGCCCATAGTCGATGCCACAACCTGATCGAAAATCGACAAAGCATCTCGCATACCACCATCAGCTTTACGCGCAATGGCATTCAGAGCTTCAGGTTCTACTGTCACCCCTTCTTCTCCGGCGATATAGGTAAGATGATCAACGATATCCTGTATGGTGATACGGTTGAAATCGTATATCTGGCAGCGTGAAAGAATTGTGGGTATTATCTTATGCTTCTCTGTCGTTGCCAGGATAAAAATCACGTAGGCTGGCGGCTCTTCGAGAGTCTTAAGAAAAGCATTGAACGCGGCGTTTGACAACATATGTACCTCGTCGACGATGAACACACGATATTGTGCGTTTACCGGAGGCACCTGTACCTGCTGTATAAGTTCGTGCATAGCATCGACACCGTTGTTTGATGCGGCATCGAGTTCAACGATATTGAGCGAGTTCCCACGGTTGAACTCCCGGCAGGAATCACACTCGTTGCACGCTTCGCCCTGTGGCGTGCGATGCTTGCAGTTGATAGTTTTGGCGAATATACGGGCACACGACGTCTTACCTACTCCTCGCGACCCGGTGAACAGATAGGCATGAGCCAGTTTGTTCTGTGCGATAGAGTTTCGTAGCGTCGCCGTAAGGGCTTTCTGCCCAACGACACTGGCAAATGTCGAAGGCCTGTATTTTCTCGCCGATACGATATAGTTTTCCATATCGCAAATATAGTGAATATTCGTGTATTGGCAAATAGCCACCACACAAGTAGTCTATGACACAGCGACAGCCACCCGTCACACGTAGTGAAAGGTGGCTGCCGTTATATCAAAGTCTGTATCAGAGTATCACTTTTACACTTGACTCTGTAGAGAATACAATGTATGCCCCCCTTCCAAACCTACTCATGTCTACGACAGCAGAGGTAGTGCCCGTAGCAGGAGAAACCGTTACAAGTATACGGCCTGCCACATCGGTTACGGTGAGAGCTGACGTACCTTCAGGATATCCGATAGTGATAGTGCCGTCACCATTGTCTACGACATTAAGAGATACCGCATTATCGGCTACAGTCTCTACACCCGACACATCAGACTGCGCGACCGTAAGTGTATATGTGCCGGCTCCACACAAGTCGGTAATCTTTATATGTGCCTCACGGTCTGACACTCCCGAAATCGGGTCGCACTCAACGACAAGCTCGTCGAGAGTATACTCACTCGGAGTATTAGTTATGCGGCACCAGTCGGCATCACATTCGACTTCTTTTTTCCAGCCCAAAAATGAGAAGAAATCTACTGTATGCCTACCGCCTTCACGCCCGAACGACACTTTATCTACACCCACAGGCAACATCGTCATTACGGAATGGGAAATATATGGCATCACGGCAAGCGAGGTGTTGCGATCAGGCCCGAAATAACTATCGGCCGACTGCCATTTACCATCTTTATACATATAGGCAGTATTACCGTTGCTACGCCATGTAGCCATTCCGAGTGTAACTTGAGTATTGTCGGTAGTAACGGGGAATCCGTCTACCACAATAAAGAATTCATCGTCGACAACCGGCGGCATATATGTTTTCTCATTTCCGTTGTCGTCGGTATATTTATAGGTAAACGGGAACCAACATGCAGTGGTACCGCCGGGAGTAAAATCAAGTTCGTTGCACTGCCACCACCACGATTCAAGTCTTTCGGCGGGCTGGCCATCAACACAGCTGTACAGGTGTACGCCGAGATTCTGAATCTGTACGGTCACATCTTCTGCGTCAAGATTGACATTGGTGAAATAAAGATATACACCATCGACTGTAATAGGACGGGATGGGGCGGAGAAACGCTCGGCATATTGTGTGATATTCACTTTTGAAGCAGTTGAGCCCGGGAAGTGGCCCCAGTCATCCATGTCAAAATAAGTGATATAATCGGATGGCTGCCAGTTGCAAATCACGCCATCATACTCTACTGCTACCGGACATGTTGCCGATGAAGACCCCTTGCTGTTTGCCACTTCAAGATTTACATCCCACTGGTGGCGATACATATAATTGACCGTCGGATTGGCTTCCGTAGTGGTAAATACGCTTTCCTCATCGCCATCTGTCAGACCTTTAAACTCCCACTGCCGCGACGTCGGGAAACCGGTCGATTTATCCGTGAATGTGACACCGGCGAGCGGAGCTACCATATAGCGGCGATTGTCGGCAAAACGGAATGTAGCCGGAGCACCGATCTTTGCCACGGGCGCCATATCCTCTACATCTACCATTGCCTGCTGGCAATAGGACTTCTGTGTTCCAGACTGCGTAACAGTCAGAGTTACGTCGTATGAGCCGGCCGCAGTATAGCAAACTACCGGACGCGCCTTATCGGAAGTAGATGGTACCGCGTTTTCTCCAAAGTTCCACAAATAACTGTCGGCATCGACAAGCGACACAAACGTTATCTCCTCACCGGCATCGACCTTTACCTTACCGACCGGACTAAAGCCTGTCAAAGTGAGATTGTCAACATAGAAATCGCCCATATATCCTCCTGTCTGGAACGTATCCGACGATCCCCATGAATATGTAAGACGTATTCTGATATTTTTACCACTCCACTCTTCCAGCCCGGCGGCTACATGGTGCCATCGCCATCCGGTGTCTCCGGTTTCATCTTTAGAGCTCCATACGTCGGTACTCGTAGCGAAATTATCGTCAGAAACAGAAACAATAAGTCGGCAATAAGAATCATAGTTTTGCGAAAATCCCACCCAGCACTCCAGCGAGCAACCGGCCGGTACGCTTACTTCGGCCGATGTCAAAGAAGAAATCTCTCGCTTGAATGTCTGGTAAGGGCCTGACACATAAAGCGACTTTTTATCGGCAGGATCTATAGCAGAGAAAGCCTTGGCGCCCGATGTAGCGGCAGCCGACCAAGTAACACCGCCAGAACCTGAAGTCACAGTCCACGAGGATATCCCGCCATCAAAATTTTCACACCACACTGCGTGATGAGCATCCGGAACATCTGCAGTAAAAAGCGTGTTGACGCCTGATTCTGCATTGAGCGGCGCTGTTGCCGACAATACAGGAGCTGCGGGCAATTTACGGGATGTGTTTACCGGGATATGTTCCTGTGCGGCCGATGAAAATGACACAGCAGCACATGCAAGGATATTAAAAAATAGTTTCATCCGTTATGAATTATTATTTAATATATATTTTTTGAGTTGAATTACCTTTATTTACAATATACAGACCGGGGGCGAGATTGCCTTTAACCTCTACACCCTGAAGATTAAAATATCGTGCATCGGCATCTATTTCGTCCGACGCAACACTGTCGATACCGGTAGTGATGCCCTGTGCAATCTCCACGTGGTTAAGATAACCATACATGGTGTTGTCTACTGTGCGGAATCCGATATAATATTTTTTATCGGTGACCGGCACTGTAAGAGTCACGGAATTTGACCCATATGACGATTCATGCAGGAAGTAGTCGCGATCGTTTACCTCGTCGCGCAGCAGAGTGTGCTGATCGGGATCTTTCTCGGTAGAGGTAGCCAGATATACATAGAGCTTCATCGGATAGCGTGCGCTGTAGGCATTGTGGTCAAAGTCAAGTATTATATCTCCGTCAAGAGCCATAAACGGAGGTGTGAATGTCCACGATTCAGTTTTTGATGCTCTTAATTTGTTGGAGTTGAACGACCAGCCGTCGGATGTCCACATATCAAAAGTCGATGCATCGGAGAAATCCGGGCTATAAGGCAACTGCAAAGCGGCTCCGAGTGTCACTGGGGCTGATTCAGTAGCTTCACTATCGTTTCCATTGTAGAGCGCAACGACACTGTAGATGTATCGTCCCAGATCAAGAGATGATGCTTCATCGTCAGTCCATGAATCCGAATCAACAGCAAAAGCTACGACCTTGTCTCCACGCCAAACATCATAGCGCACCTGCGATGGATCGACATATCCACCATGTACACCATCGACAACCGGAGTCCATGTAACCACAGCTTTATCATCAACTACCGACACCGATACATTTTCGGGAGCATTCGGAACATCAGGGCCCACCCATACGGTAGCAGATGCTTCTGCTCCACCATTTTCACCAAGATACGCAATCAATGAATAGGTATACTCTCCGCCGAGTGCAACTTCGTCAGCATATTCCATCGTAGCACCAGGAGCGACATCACTAAAAGTATGTACAGGTGTACCGTCGCGCAACAGCTCGATCTTGTCGATCGACATCAATTCACCACCGGCATTGTTTACGGTCGGATTTACCCACGAAAGTGATGCCGACAACGCCCCATTTTCACCGGGAAGGGCGACAAAATCAGTCACAGCAGCGGGTACAACCACGATCTCTTTGACCGACAGGTTTTTCACGTATAGAGAATATGATGTAGATGTACCGGTCGATGCCTTGCCATTAAAGGCAACATAGTAATCGCCCTCGGTTTCCACCTGAAGATATACGGTCTTTGTAGTAAGAGTCGTCGACGATATTGATTCTTCAAACACCTTGACCTGTGGCAGATTGTCTTTATCGGCCTTTGTGTCGACATACACAGAGAGGTCGCGGGAATAGTATGCGCTGCCGGTCTTGGTTTCAAACGTTATCTCATATACCTTGCCAGGCTGCATAGGTAGAGCCGGAGTGGCAAACCAGGCGTCGGTGCCGGAATAATATATATACATTCCCGACGAATCTTTCGCCCAGTCGCGAGTGCCGTTGACATGGAATGTAGAAACCAAGTCGGCGCCATTGTTGTCAGAGTAATATGAATATGTGAGATTGTTGAGATATGGAAGTTCTCCCTTTGTACCCGCCTTTACGGTAACAGTCTGGGTAGATGGAGATGTAAGATCAGGATGGGTAAATGTCACGGTATATTTATAGTTGTCGCGAACCTCAACATTTTCATCGACATATGGAGACTTTCCAGTCCAGCCCTCGACCAACACCTTATCCACACCGGTACTCAATGATCGGCGTGTAATGGTATATCCGGCATTTGTCATATCTACATAGCCGTCGTTTTTCGCAGGCCCACTCCATGTCAATGTTACAGCAGACATTTCATCGCTCACCGCCGCTTTCAGATTCGATATTCCGGATAATTCGTCGGCACCCACCCACACTTTGGGGAAAGACGCATACGACGGACTTTCGCCATTTTCACCTACGACACGCACATAGTAATAATAATTGCCTTTTTCAGGCACTTCGGCATCTACATATTCATATTGACCACCGGAAACAAAGTCATCACCCTGAATATCTGCGATACATATATTATCACCGACCGATACCCATGAACTGTTGGTACGATACACCTTGGCCCCGGAAATACCGGTAGTCAGAGGCCGATTGTCGCTGCTTACCTGCGGCCAAGTCCACTTCAATGTAGCTGAAAGCGCACCATTTTCCCCCGGTATAACTTCAGTATCAGCAGGGGTACCCGGATATTCAAGTTTCTCTTTTACTTCAAATTTCTGAAAATATATGTAATAGCTGTTTTTCGGTGACGTAGCCTGTATAGCTATATTATATTTGCCGCTCTGTTCGGGAGAAAATGGGTCAGTAGATATTTCCGGTTGGTGAACAAGGGGGGACTATCCGTATAATGCAC
>CAZOCO010000027.1:0-20333 GCA_964578325.1 uncultured Muribaculum sp. | reverse complement strand
GGTATTCTTGTCGAGACCGACGGTGACTTCGCGGTCTACAACCTCGGCGGTGTAGTCGTTGCCAGCGGACGCGGCTCGAAAGTAGTAGACCTCGCTGCCGGACTGTACATCGTAGTAGCCGACAAGTCGTCAGTGAAAGTTATCGTGAAATAATCCCCAATATCACAAAATTATCGAGAGCGCATCATTCCGGTGCGCTCTCGCTTTGTATAGCCATGACAAAAAACTACCCCGCGCACCTGGGGATGTACGGGGTTATGAGTAAATCAACGTCTGTCGGACGTCATTAAGGCATCTTGGTCAGATTCCGGACAGCATACATGCTGTCCCCTACCGCTGGGTGGTAACAAGCCAAAGGCAGATTAGACGTAATTAATTGTTGATGAGGCGGACAGCATACATGCTGTCCCTACCGCAGGGTGGCTTAATTTATTTTTTGCACTCTTTTTTGCAAGACTCTATTTCTTTCTTGCATGCTTCGGTCTTCTTGCAGACATCTTTTTTGCTGGCTTCTATTTCTTTCTTGCACGCTTCGGTCTTCTTGCAGACATCTTTTTTGCTGGCTTCTATTTCTTTCTTGCACGCTTCGGTCTTCTTGCAGACATCTTTTTTGCAGGCTTCTATTTCTTTCCTGCACGCTTCGGTCTTCTTGCAGACGTCTTTTTTACAACATTCTTTCTGCTCTTTCTTCTGACAGCAGTCGGGAGTCTGCGCGTAAGCGTTCATTCCAAAAGAGAGCGCCGCAACGGCAAATATCCCTACAATAAGTTTCTTCATATCAATTTGTGTTTTAAAAAATTTCTTACAAGCTGACGCTGGGTGTCGTAAAACAGCACCGTCAGATTATTTATTGCGAGCATTGCCTGATCTTTAGGAGCAACCGTACCGGTCATAGCGATCTCGCCCGAACGCGATGTCTGATCGGAGACAATCTCTACCATCGACCGGAATGCGATCTCACCGGTAAGCTCAACCTCGCCGTCGGGAATGACCGACGGATCGTATATCGGATCGTCCTGACACGAATAAACGAGCAGTCCGGTCAGGACAGCAATCCATAGAGTCAATGTCTTATATAGTATATTGAATGTCATTACAGTTGGTAATAAAAAATCGTCAAATATTACCTGTCAAAATATCTTTCCACTTTTTAATAACGTCATCTTCCTTCACCGACATGTCGTGACGACGGCCCATAAAGTCGAACCAGAACAACGGTGTTCCTGACGGATTATCGCCATGCTCGTTATATGAATAGGCAGTAACCGAGAAGAATTCATTGATGGTCAGCCAATATTTATGGCCTTCGTCATCAACCCAATAAAGAATCTTATCCTCGAAAGTCGTATCGTAGTAGGCCGAAAAGCCTGAAATACCGGCCGGAGTAAGCGCATGCTTCACACCGGTGTAGTCAAACCAGTGATCGAGATCGGAATAATTCACATCATTGAAAGCAAACACATAGTGCGAGTCACCATCTTCGTAGATATACCATTTGTTGCCGTTACGGTCAAGCCAATACAGGATCTCACCGGTCACGTTGTCGCGAACGACTATATATCCGGAAATATTGTCGCGCTCCAGGCCGAAACCCGGGGTGAGCAATACCGCGGAGAATGGAACCACGTCGACCTTCGGCGTAATATTGAAATCACCGGAGAATACCACCGACAACTTAACGTGGGTGTTGCGGAAAAGCGCTCTTACGTTTGGTATAGCCGTCGTGAATGTCTTGGTCTTGCTTCCACTTGTAGCGGTCATGACAAAAGTGTAACTCTGCTCACCTATCGGCGACCCTGCGATACGGTTGCGCGACTCGGCGGCATACAGGTTAGACACAGTACGCGAGGGAGTATTGGTGGCTGTAGCAGCAGCAAGAGTAAACGGATTGCTGATACAGTTCAATTCAGCGGCCGCAGCCGTCGACGGAATTTCGTATCCGTATAGCCAGCCGGAAGCATCGGCAGCAGGGTTGTAAGGATCGGCCTGCGACAGGTCGGAGACATCCTTAAGCCAGTCGATCCAGGTGTCATACCCGGCAAATGTCGGCGCAACATCGTCGGTGAAGCGAGGCATAAGGAAATGACGGTCTGAAAGTCCGATGATTTTCGCGCTTGATACGGAGACACCAATGCCAAGGTTGGCATTCTCAAACACCACAGAAAACTTGGTGGCTACCCGTACAAGCCAGAAACTTTCTTCAACGTAGCGGATGCCGTCGGGAATGGTGATATCGTAGACAGATGTCAGCGGAATATTTTTGGTGTAGTCGGGAACGTAATACACTGATTTGATCTTTGACTCAAAATCAGTATCGCCGACCTGTACACCTTCAAGCATTGAATTCAGACTGCCGGACAGCGACAGCGACGCATCGGCCGACTGAACGTTGGCCACGCTCTCCTCATTGGCGATAAGGAAAATACGTTTATGCGAACCGCCGGGTTTGATTGCACCTTCCTTGATTTCGGCAACAAACGAATAGCTCTCGCGGACATTGTCGAAAGACACAAGCCCGTTGTATTCGACTTCCGACCGGTCGATGTCCATTACAACAAGACGCAGGGTGTGCATTCCCTCATTTGACGGCGTCTGACCGGCGCGCGATGTGCCGACCATGCCGACATTACATACGAGGAACAAATCTGCAGTGTCGTCAGGTTCCGGAGACAATGAAGCGGTGCTGTCGCACGACGCCACTACAAGCGCAGCCATCGTCGCGAAGCTCAATGCCTTGATATGTCGGAGGAAACTGAACATCTTTTAAATTATTCCAATAGAAATTTACGACAGAATTATAAATATATCAGCTATTCAAATCAATATTACTGAGGACCACTGCCCATGAGTGAATCAGAATCTGTGAAGAGAGCCACTTATGGTCATCGTCGAGGAAAAGTGTCATGACATAGTCGTCTTCACGGTCGAGAAACTCCTGGTCGGACATCTTGTGTCCGTAGGCTTCCTCATAGTAGTCTTTCGAGAGAAGAGCATAATGTATGACCGGAATATGAGCGATACGCGTCCCTTTCTTCTTATCGTAGATAGATAGCATCATTTCATCCTTATGCTCCGCCATCATACGGTTCACGGTAAGATCGGCGATAGCACCGTTGACCATAATTACCGAACGGGAGTCTTCCTTACCCACCCCGGCCTGGCCGGATTTGGTTGCCCAGGTGCTGTAGAGAATCTTACAATCGGGAACTACATTGTTGTGGTGGTCGAGCATACCGTTGTCGGCCTCGATCTTAAAATCAAAATCGTCTACATCAAGGTCTTCTGCCGACAGATGCTGCAAAACGACGCGTATATGGTTGGTATCTTTAGTGAGAGAGATGGTCTTTACAATCTCTCCGCCGTCGGCAAGATCATCGCTGACTACTTCCAAATCGGTTGTGCCGTGGAACAGCGACCACAGATGAGTATTGCTCAAGCGGTGGCCTTCGTCGGTGAGAGTATGGTTAAGACTTGCTATCAGTTCGTCCTGCGTAGACACACCGACCGTCATCGGCGGAACATTAAACGACTCCGCACGACTGCCGTCGTTGACAAGTCCACACCATGCAATGAGATGATATTTGCCCGGAAGAAGCTGAACAGTCATAGCATAACCCTCGCGCGCAAGCTCTTCACCACTTTCAGTACGCTGCCATTGCAGTACACCGTTTTGATCGAAGGCACACAGATTGATCGACTTGACTTCGTTGGCAAAGGCATCGGCCCACTTAAGATTCATATCGTAGCGAAAACGAATCTTGTAGACCACTTCGCAATCGCCCTCATCGTCGTAGATGACACTGTCGCATGAATATAGCGAAAGGCACGCCATCAGTAGCAAGAAGACTTTGCAGATGCGGAGATTATGTTTACCATTAAAAATCATATTCTGTATATATTGAATTGTCGTGAGACAATGTGATAGTCGGTTTTAAGAAGAAGAGAGAGAAAATATCGAAGTTTATTTCGAGAGAGAGAAGAAAATATGAGAAGAGAAGTAATGCAGATAAGAAATACCGCCGGAGAGCAACCGATGGGGGTAAGCTCCCCGGCGGAAATTATTAGATTAATGCGTCTTACGACAGATTATTTCCAGTCAAACACCACAGTGCTGGGAACAATACGCCATGAGAGGATATTGATCTTGGCAGCAATGTAGGTATCATCGTCTTCAGGCTTTTCAGGAACAATGATTTCCTCGTCATCCCAAACCGGAGTACCGAAGCCATAGATGCCGCCGACAGCGATGTCGTAGATATGGTTGCGGACAACACCCTTTTGCTTGCCGTAGTGCTCGATATCGGCATAATAATATGTGTCACCGGTATTCCAGATCTTGGCATGCTGTGAAGCAAGAAGCTTATCGTTGAGATCCCCGGCATTATATTCACCATCTGCACCGATTGCGGTGTACCACGCATATTCCATAGCTTCATTTGTCAGGCAAGGAAATACATAGTATGTACCTTTGCCATTCGCGTCAAGTTTACCTGCAGCTTTAGCTGTCTTAAAGGTAATATCTTCAGTGGAGATAAGTGTGTAAACATCATCGCCGTTCACTTCAGTTTTCTTGTAGTATTTAGTACCGTCTTCTGTAAGATATTTAAGTACTTGAGCCTTAAGAGCAGGAAGTTGTTCACCTGTTTCTTTATCGGGAGTCTCTATGAACTTAACACCATAGTATTCACAGATAGTGAGAGCGTTCCCATCTGCATCGCAAAGCATACCTGAAAGCATTACTTTAGTGGGTTTCTTGGTCGAATTGGCAGCACGTCCAGCGTTCTCGTTGCAATAAGTAAAAGTCTTATCTCCGGTAAAACCGCAGTTATCAGCATCTTTAAAGTTGATATAACGGTTAGTTGTACCAGAAGCATTACATTCTGATGCCCAGTAACTACGGAAGAAAGTAGGATAGTTCCATACGAAACCAAGACTGGCATTGGTCCACGCGACGTTAATACGTTTGCTCAAATAACAGCGGGTAAGGTCTCCGGTAACATTCCAACCATTAAGTTTGAGATAAATCTGTTTACCATCTACAGTAAGATCTGAATATTCATCGCCAGTCTTGTGCTGCAGTTTGAGCATATTGTTTTCAAATGTCATACCTTCGGTGTTTACACGAACTTTAGCAACCTCACGCTCAACATAAATGTTGACAGGAAACTTTTTAGCATTCTCTGGCGAGTTCTGATAGTTTTCTGTTGTAATTCTATTAGCTTTGACAATCTGATCTTCAGGTTTACTTACAATGGTGATAGTTGGATCCATATATACCGCATTACACATCGGGAACTCATTGCCTTCTGAAACATGGTTCTCACCAACAATTGTACCACCGTTGGCATAAGTGGCATAATCAGATGAAAGCAGGCGAATAGCCTCAAGATCATAGCTCTTTCCATCAAGGAAAGAACGGGGATTAACTACAGCCAGCATTTGAGCAGGAAGGGCATCACCTTCTTTAGTATTGATAACCAGCACGGCATTGAGCTGACGGGTTACATTAGGATCGACAATACCATTTCCATAATCCTCATCTTTATCTTCTTCCCAGTCGTAGTAGTTATGGGTTGCACCTGCCTTAACATTTACGGCTTCACCTTTTTCGTCGAAGAAATAGAAGCGAACTTTAGTCACTTTGTTTTCATCGGTTGTACCGTTCTCATACCCGGTAGTAGGATCCATAGGATTTACATCAGCACGGCTTTGTGCAAAAGATGCACCCTGGCCCGATGTTGACACGACGTTTACTGCAAGGTAGTGAGTTTCAGTATTGCCGGACTCATCACCGTTTCCGCCGGAAACGGCGGGCTCATCACTTGAACAGGCTGTAAACAGCGCTGCTGCGAAGACTGATGTTAGCAAAAATAATTTTTTCATACTCGAGTTAAAAATTGATTGTTATTAAAATTTAATTATTTATTTTTCAGTTATTATTTATTTCCTTGATTGGCATTATAATCAATGGTTTCAATGGCATCGGCTGCCTGACTTATACCCTGCTGCCGGGCCTTGACAAACAGGCTACGGGCTTCATCGATATTACCGTTCTTGTAGGCGAGCACGGCGCGGGCATAGGTTGCTTCGGGAGTATCGCCTGCTTTCGACAGATACATACCGGCCTTACGCATATCGTTTTTCAACAAGGCTGTATTTGCCGCGTTAAGGTTGGCAACAGGATCGTCGGGATAGATAGCGACAGCGATATCAAACACATCGTTGAATTCATCACTACCGGGAGTATATGTCTGTGCCACAAGATAGAACTCATTGAGGTCGAGCTTGTGTGGGTTTTCTTTCATGATGCGTTTTATCTCATTGACATCGGTAAAGCGGCGGATGGTATAGGCTACGCGATAGTCGGTATGACGCAAAGCCGGGTAGCTGTGTTCGAGCAAGAAGGCATATTCTTTAGGATATTTACGCTTGATAAGCGCCTCCTTGCGGTCGGGATCCATGTCGGTGTCGATAATTTCGATAATCTCGGCGCGATGATCGAGATTGGAGCCATCGACAAACTTCCGCAATCCGGCCCAGTCTTCAGGCTCGAAATCGGTAGCTATGATTTTTTCGTCTAAATTATAAAGATTTTTTACATACTCTTTCAGGGCTGCTGTACGGCCGATAGCCAGATCGCGGTTGTGGCTGTAGGGCGACTCGGGCGACGCATATCCTTTGAGCCAGATCTCGGTGATAGTAACATCCTTGTCATTGCGCACAGAGTCGATAGTGCCACGGATCTTAGCAAGCTCTATAGTGTTTTTGCGATAATCTTCGCGGATAAATGTCTTGTTTACGGGGAACTCCACAAAAGCGCTACCTTCGAGAGCATCGCTCTTTTCGCCGGATGCTTCGGGCCAGATATATGCCATATCAAGCACCAGCTCACGCGGCACAAACGGCTTCTTGTAGCCGGCATCGAGCGGCAGATAGTTTTCAGCGATGAGTGTGCGGCAACAGCCATACTGGCGCTCCTGTAGAAGGGCCTTCGAGCCGTCCATCCACTCCTGATATGGAACAGTCACACTATATAATAATGAGTCGGGACGGTCGGACGAGCGCATCGACAGCTCATCGGCACCCGATATCATCGTACCTTCGTAGTTGCGAAGATAATAGTAATAGCGTGTGCGGCCATAGAGCCCGACACCTTTTAGTTCAAGAGTATCGCCATCGTTTACGATAACCGGACGCAGCAGCACGGCGCAGTTTGACGGGACATTCATGTCGGCAAGCGACATGCTCATATCCAGCACCATGAAGTCGCCATCACGTGTCATCGACACATTTTTTATATCGGAGGCTTTGATCTCGCTTGCGGTGGCAGTCTTGGCCGAAACGCCCGACGTACCGGCAAGAATGCCAGTTGCTATAATCAGAATATTGATAGTCTTCATCGTTAGTACCTGCATTTAGAATAGATAAACTATATTTATTGCAGCTTTAGTAGGGCCGACATAGTTGTGATGCTTGTCTGACTCTACTTTCTTACCACAACCGGCACATTTATATTTGTCGTAGCCGGTATACACCCATCCGAAACCGATTTCAGCTTCAAGGTTCCAGTGCTTACCGAGTACCCAGTCGTAGCCATAAGCCACTCCGGCCCCGATATACCAGCCCTGATAACGATAGTCGCTCAATTTCGACAGATTTGAACCGAGAAAGTGATGGATGTTGTTTTTCAGATGGCCGACATTATATTGGCCGCCGAGAGCGTGCACCCCTACAAAATGTCCGGCAAAACGGTCGCAAAACCAATAGCGGCCTTCTGGCTGCAACAGCCAGTGTTTCCATTTACGGCCGTGCGACAGTGACCAGGCATTAAAATCGCCCGATACGTCGAGAGTCCATTTTGGCGCAAGACCTACCTCACCTCCGACATTGATGTTCATAAACGCATCGTAGAGAAGATTGGTTTTCACGGCCCACTTCTGCGCACTGACCTGGCCGCTAAAACATACAGCCAGCAGGCATAGCACAATTGATGCCTTGATTCGCATTATCATCGTATATCTTTTTCGTTGCATAAAAAAGAAAACTATTTTTACAGAATCCGTACTTAACAGTGTGAACTATGATCACTACGTCCAAACGCCTATCAAGCCTTTTTCCTCCGACAAATGTCTATTAAACAACTATTTAACCCTTAAACAACGATTATACAATGCCTCATCGCGTAAAAGAGCATGCAAATATACGAATAAATCCAATAAAACAAATACCAATTAACAGTTTTTTATCATTTTTACCCCCCCCCACAAACTATTGTAAATCAGCAACTTATTTCCATAGATAAATTATCACCATGCCTTCTGAGCGTCTGTATGCCACATTTTGTTTACAAACTTTTTTCAAAATTTAACTTGCCATTGCCGAAAAATCTGAAAAGGAAGAAATTAGAGCGGGCAAAAGGAACTGAAGGTTTGGCAAAGATGTGGATTTTTATATAACTTTGTAAATAGTTATAAACCTATCAACACATGACTTTGTCGCTTCGCCCACGTCAAATTATCATCACCCTGGCAGGAACAATACTCTTGTCAGGGCTTGCTGGTTGCGGAGCAAAAAAAACCGTGGTTCCCACGGGAAACAAAACCGTCGCCACCGATATGATCACGACAAAAAAACATCCCGAAAGCCGCCCCCTGTCATCGGGCTCACTGCGTCGCGACCAGAAACTTCTGGTCGACGAGGCAATGACTTGGCTCGGTGTACCATACCGGTTCGGTGGAGAAGAGCGCGACGGCGCAGACTGTTCTGGGCTGACAATGATGGTGTATAAGAAAGCTCTCGACATAAAGCTGCCACGAACGTCGGCCGAACAACAGAAATTCTGCCGGACGATACATCGCAACGACCTTGAAGTGGGCGATCTGGTGTTTTTCTGCACCGGGCGCGACAAGTCGCGGGTATCTCATGTGGGCATATATCTCGGTGAGAATGCATTTATCCACGCATCGAGTACAAAAGGAGTAGTAATCAGCCATATCACAGACTCATACTTTACACGTACCTACCACTCATCGGGTCACGTAGCACGCCCGGCCGACAAACAGCGTCGCCGCAACGATCCGGAAACACAGCCGTTGCAGTTTGAATTTGACGAAATCGAACTTGACCGGGCCATCGAGACCCGTATAGATTCGCTCAATCAGCTCGGAATGCAGAGTCAGAAGTACCAGCCGTGACTTCGCACGGGTATTATTCCCGCCGAATCCGGTTGCCCTAACACTCTACGCGCAAGTATAAACCTTTCGCCACAAGCAGGAGTACCATAACGTACAAGCCCCGCAGATTCAATCACACGATCGTCGCCGACATAGATAGCCACATGGTCGATATGTCCGCTTTTCCTGTCGCCATAAAACACCAGATCGCCAGGCCGGAGCGAATCGGGTGATACCACCGCACCCCACTCGGCCTGCTGATATGCATCGCGACGCAAAATCAGCCCATGGTGAAAGAATGCCATTTTTACCAATCCGGAGCAATCCATCCCTTTTGACGAATTTCCACCCCAGGTATAAGGCGCGCCGAGATGACGCGCAGCAAACCGCAACACACTATCTGCGTCGGGCTTTTGTGACGCCCAGCTGCCGATTGGCTCTACAACCGATGAATCGACCCAACCCCGGCGTCCGTCGGGAAGCATCACCGCAGTCCAACGCCCATAATTACCGGATGTCTGTAAAATATTGCCATCAACGACATCACTGACCACAGTGCCCGACACAGTATCGGCATATACTTTATTCTCGTCGACAGATACGACCGCCACACGGTCGGCGCGACGCCATGCCGCCATCTCACTGTCGGACAGACGTACAAGCGAATTCGACCGTATGTAACCGGTATAGCCGTCGGGCATTTCCACCTTTATCCACTGGCCGCCATCATCGACAACGCGCAGCGGCATTCCCATCAGCGCCTGGGTAGACATCTCGGCACCATGAGCCGGACGAGTACGCACATGGGCCACCGACAACCGCGGCATTGCCCACTGCGCGCCGGCATCGGCAATCGCGGCGAAAACGATCATCACTATACACAAAATCTTTTTCATAGCCACAAATCTACAAAATTTCGCTAAATTTGTCAAACGAACATATTTACACAAACCATTCATCGGCACACACCGAAACTTATAATCAGCATGATAGAATACATCAAAGGTAAAATAGCTATACTCACCCCCACAGCCGTAACTATAGAGACCGGCAACATCGGCTATCAACTCAATGTATCGCTGCCAACATACGAAAAACTCGGCACCGGAAACAGCGACGATATGGTAAAATTGCTTGTACACGAAGTGATACGCGAAGACGCCTGGACTCTATACGGATTTTTGTCGGAACGCGAACGCACCCTGTTTCGACAACTGATAGGCGTGTCGGGCGTAGGAGCCAACACTGCCAGGGTGATTCTCAGCGCCTACGCCACCGATGAGCTGGAGGGAATCATAGCCTCGGGCAATGTAGCCCAGCTGAAAAAAGTAAAAGGAATCGGAGCAAAAACAGCAGAAAGAATAATTGTCGATCTAAAGGATAAAATAAAACCACAGGACGCAACGTTATTAGTTCAGCAATCTATTGTGACCGAAAGCTACGAAGAAGCCCTTGCCGCCCTGGTGATGCTCGGTTTCGCCAAACCTGCGTCGCAGAAAGTCCTCGACAGGATTTTCAAGGCCGACCCGACAGTCAAAGTCGAGAAAGCCATAAAGCAGGCACTCGCAATGCTCTGACGGGCATACAGCTTTGGCCGCAATGACGGCTTGCAATGGAAAGTATGACCGACAAACGAAACGGGTTCACCACCCGATTGACATTTCTGATTTGTCTGGCCGGGATCATTATAGCGATGGGTCTGGCCGGTCATTTTTATGCCCTTGCCCAAAGCAACCAGACATCGCAGGGATTAATGCCGCCACCGCCACCCTCCAACGATACCTGGGGTGCCGCACCGCTCGACTCGGCCGGACTGCCGTCGGTCGGTCAGACTTTCGCACCGACATACGAAAGACTCCTTTCCGACGAAATGAAAGCCGACCTCCAGTCACCCTCAAACGTCAGGACAGAAGTGGAATTTGACCCGGAGAGCGGCATGTATATCATACGCACCAAACTTGGCGAACAGGAAATCGCTACGCCCTTTATGCTCACTCCGGCGCAATATAGCGACTACGCCATGCGCAAGTCGATGGGTCAGTATTTCAACCAGCGCAACTCCGACCTTTACATAGGAAAGACAGAAAAAGAGCCGTTCAATATTCTCGATATGAACTTTGCTCTCGGACCGCTCGAAAAGATATTCGGCCCCGGCGGAGTCCAGCTTAAGACACAAGGATCAATACAGGTGTCGGCTGGAATCAAGAGCAATAAAACCGACAACCCAGCGCTGTCGCTTCAGGCCCGTAGAAAGACATTCTTCGACTTCCAGCAGAAGATTCAGGCCAATGTCAACGCCACTGTAGGCGACCGCATGAAGTTTGCCATGACCTACAACACCGACGCGACCTTTGACTTCGACTCGAAGAATCTTACCCTTGCCTACGAAGGCAAAGAAGACGACATAGTCAAGAGCATTGAGGCCGGTAATGTGTCGATGACCACCGGATCGTCGCTAATCCGTGGTTCGACAGCACTTTTCGGTATAAAATCGCAGCTTCAATTCGGAAAACTCACAGCTACCGCTCTCGTATCGCAACAGAACAGCGAGTCGCAATCGGTAAGCACGAAAGGAGGCGTACAGACCACAGAGTTCTCAATCAATGCCGACGAATATGATGCCAACCGCCACTTCTTTCTCGGTCACTTTTTCCGCGACAACTACGACACATTTGCATCCAAGCTACCATATGTAAGTTCCGGCGTACAGATCACACGCATCGAGGTATGGGTGACCAACAAGAGCTCCAACTTCGACCAGTCGCGCAACCTGGTTGCATTCGAAGATCTCGGCGAAAGTTCCGTGCTTGCCAACGATTACTGGACAGGCAACCCCTCCTACGCCAATACGTGCAACGATGCCAACAATCTCCTTTCCGTAATAAAATCACAATATCCGGGAGCGCGCAATATCAATACTGTCACACAGACTCTTGCTCCGCTGGCCGACTTTGGCATAGATGGTGGAAATGACTACGAGAAAGTAGAGAGTGCACGGCTACTGTCGTCATCAGAATACACACTCAACTCCACTCTGGGCTACATATCAATAAAAGCGGCTCTGAACACCGACGAAGTGCTTGCCGTAGCCTACGAATACACCTACCACGGGCAGGTGTTCAAAGTGGGCGAATTTTCATCAGACATCACTACATCTGACGACGCTCTGTATGTGAAAATGCTGAAATCAACTACCACTACGCCCAAGACACCTATGTGGAAGCTGATGATGAAAAACGTATATTCTCTCGGCGCGTATTCCGTTCAGCCCACAAAATTCAAGTTCAATATCAAGTATCTATCAGACACTACCGGCCTACTTATAAACTATCTGCCTATTCCGGGTCTCAACGACAAACCCATTCTTCAGGTAATGAATCTTGACCGGCTCGATACCCAACAAGCCTCAAATCCCGACGGCTTCTTCGACTTTATCGAAGGCTACACCATACAGGCTTCTACCGGTAAGGTTATTTTCCCTGTAGCCGAACCGTTTGGCTCTCATCTGGAAAAAGTCATAGCCAATCCGGCCATCGCGCAGAACTATGTATATAAAGAGCTTTACGACTCCACACTGGTTGTGGCAAAACAAATTGCCGACAAGAACAAGTTTGTCATGGTAGGAGAGTACGTAGCGTCGTCAGGCTCGCAGATCCGTCTCAACGCTATGAATGTGCCACGCGGATCGGTTGTCGTAATGGCCGGAGGGGTCAGACTGACGGAAAATTCCGACTTTACCGTAGACTACGCCATGGGTATAGTCACTATAACCAATCAGAGTATTATTGACTCCGGTCAGCCCATCTCTGTGACGATGGAAAATCAGTCCATGTTCTCGACACAGCGCAAGACTCTGCTTGGAATCGACCTCAACTATCAGTTCAATCCCAACTTCAACGTGGGGATGACATTCATGAACTTCTCCGAAAAGGCACTTACCGAAAAGGTCAATATCGGTAACGAAGTAATCAACAACTCAATGCTCGGGTTTAATCTCGCTTACTCGACCAAGTTCATGTGGCTCACCAACTTGTTGAACAAAATACCTACTGTCAGTGCGACAGCTCCGTCGACATTCAGCCTACAGGCCGAATATGCCCAGCTTATTCCCCACAAACAGTCGCTCGGATCTAACGCCGGTTCATCGTACATCGACGATTTCGAGTCGGCACAGACCGGTATCGACTTACGTTCGCCATACGCATGGCAACTGGCATCGACACCATATCAGAGCGGACCAAATGCATTGTTCCCCGAAGCGGCATTGTCCAACAATACTGAATACGGCAAAAACCGAGCTTTGCTCGCGTGGTACTATATCGACCGCATGTTTACACAGCGCAATTCATCGCTTGTACCAGGCTATATAGCGTCCGACCTGAAACAGCTGTCAAATCCCTACGTGCGCGAAGTTACCTCAACCGAACTGTTTCCCGACCGTCAGCTCGCTTATGGAGAGACAGATTATATCCAGACACTCAATCTGTCGTTCTACCCCGATGAGCGCGGTGCCTACAATACCGATGCTACCAATATCGATGATCAGGGACGACTGCTCTTCCCCGAAAAACGCTGGGGCGGTATCATGCGCAAGCTCGATAACTCCAACTTTGAGCAAGCCAACATTGAGTATGTACAGTTCTGGATGCTCAACCCATTCCTCGATCCCGACAATCCTAACTACGAAGGTGGTGATCTGTACTTCAACTTCGGTGAAGTTTCGGAAGATATTCTTAAGGACGGACTTAAGAGCTATGAAAACGGAATACCTTACGACGGCAATGACGAGTGGCTCACCGAAACCGTATGGGGACGTGTATCCAAACAAAACTCACTCACCTATGCGTTCGATAATAATGCCGGATCGCGACTGGTACAGGACGTAGGTCTCGATGGACTTAAGAACGACGATGAGTTCGGATTTTCCACCTACAGCAACTATCTCGACGAACTACGGTCTAAACTGTCTCCTTCGACAATCGACCGCATGCAGTATGACCAGTTCTCTCCATTCAACGACCCTGCCGGCGACAACTATCACTTCTATCGTGGCCGTGATTACGACGAAGAGCCTTTGAATATTCTTGAGCGATACAAACATTATAACGGAGTAGAAGGCAATGCCCTTTCACCCGACGATGCCACCGAGCCTCTGTATCAACCGTCGAAAACCGGGCCCGACGTCGAAGACATCAACCAGGACAATACTCTCAACGAATATGAGCGCTATTTCCAGTACCGTGTATCCATACGCCCCGAAGACCTTGTTGTCGGCCGCAACTATATCACCGATAAGCAGACCGTCACCGTCACTACCCGCGACGGTCAACGGCAGACCGTCGACTGGTTCCAGTTTAAGATTCCTCTTGCCGACTATGAGCGTGTAGTAGGCTCTATTTCCGACTTCTCAACCATACGTTTTGCCCGTATTTTCATGACCGGGTTTAAGAAGACTACCCACCTGCGTTTCGCCACCCTCGAACTCGTGCGCGGCGAGTGGCGCACCTACGACTATTCGCTCAACCAGCGTGGCGATGCCAAAGCAGAGGGCGAACTTGATGTCACCGTGGTCAACATCGAGGAAAATGCCGCACGCGAACCGGTCAACTACGTACTGCCTCCGGGGGTGACGCGACTCTCTGATGCCGGATCATCGCAGGTTATTCAGCTCAACGAACAGTCAATGTCGCTGAAAGTCACCGATCTCGACGCAGGTAACGCCCGTGCCGTCTACCGCAACACCTCCCTTGACCTTCGCAATTACAAACGACTGCAAATGTGGACTCACGCCGAAAGTCTGATCGACGACGCCACAAATCTGCGTTCCGGCGAACTGTCGATGTTTATCCGTATCGGTACAGACATCAAGAACAACTTCTACGAATACGAAATACCTCTTACGCTCACACCTCATGGCAAGTACAACCAAGAGACACAGCGCGATATCGTGTGGCCGCTTGCCAATCGTCTGAATTTAGATCTGCAGTCGTTTGTAGCGCTTAAAAAGGAACGAAACAAAGCCAAACACATGGAGGGTCCGGGCGTAAACTATACCACACTCTACACCATGCGCGACCCTGAAAACGAGGCAAACCGCATGTCGGTTATGGGTAACCCGTCGTTGAGCGACATACGTGTCATGATGGTCGGTGTACGAAACAACGCCCCCACTCCACGCGATGGTATTGTATGGGTCAACGAACTTAAAGTAACCGATTTCGATGAAGAAGGCGGATGGGCAGCCAAAGCCAATATGAATCTCGGGATTTCAGATATTGCGACCATCAATGTCGGCGCACACTATGAGACAGCCGGATTCGGTTCGATAGACCAGTCGCTCAACCAGCGCCGCATGGACGACTACAAGCAGATCAATTTTGCAATTCAGGCCGACCTTGGCCGATTCCTTCCTAAAAAAGCCAAACTATCGGCACCGATTTATTATTCTGTGTCGACAGAGACCACTACGCCCAAATATAATCCGCTCGATCAGGATGTAAAACTTAAAGACGCACTCGACGAAGCTCCGACAAAAGCCGAACGCGATTCTATCAAAAACTATGCCATCGACCATTCAAAAGTCGAGTCGTTTTCCATTTCAAATCTTCGGTTCGATGTGCAGAGCACGAAACCCATGCCTTGGGATCCGGCCAACTTTACGCTCAACTTCTCGTTCAACCGCCGGTCGGTACAGGATCCGACTACCGAATACGAAAACACCAACGACTATCGCGGATCATTCCAATACAGCTGGAGTCCGCTCAACAAAGGTTTGAGACCGTTTGGAAAAATAAAATCTAAAAACAAGAATCTCAAATTCTTTAAAGAATGGGAGTTCAATTATCTGCCATCCAACATCACCTTCCTCACCACCATGTCGCGCTACTACTACGAAATGCAGACACGGTCGGAGATAGACCAGATGATGCAGCTACCGGTATCCGTATCTAAAGAGTTCCTATGGGATCGACAGCTCAATCTTACATGGAATCTTACCAAGTCGCTCAATCTGTCATTCTCGTCAAATACCACCGCCCACATCGACGAGCCGATAGGAGCCGTCAACAAGCGACTGTTTCCCGACGAATACAAACAGTGGAAAGACACCGTGATTCGTTCTATAATGCACATGGGTACACCATGGGCCTACAATCAAAATTTTGTAGCTACATACCGCGCGCCCTTCAACAAAATTCCCGTTATCGACTTCCTGTCGGGTTCGGTAAGCTATAACGCATCATACTTTTGGGATCGTGGCGCCGATGTCGAAGACATACAGGTAGGCAACACCATACGCAACAATGCCACATGGAACTACGACGGCCGCGTCAATTTCGAGCAATTCTACAACAAAATACCCTATCTAAAAAAAATCAATCAGCGCTTCGCTTCACGCGGACGGTCGGCCACACCGCCTAAAGCTAAAAAGTTTGAACGCACATACAAGCTATCGCCCGACACATCGCTGATTATCAAGCACAATCTACGCACAAAGAAAATTAAAGTTACAGCAGTCACCACAAGCGACAACAAACCTTTTGCCGTACGCACCATTATTCGCGACGATAACACAGTGGAAGTAACCACCCGTGGCGACGCAACGCTTAAATTCTCAATAATCGAACAGCTGAAAAACGACAAATCGGTATGGCGCGAAGTTGGCGAACATGCTACACGGTTTGCCATGCTCATACGCAATGTATCCATCCGCTACCGCACCAACCGGTCGCTCACACTACCGCTGTTCCGCCCAGAAATCGGCAATATTTTCGGACAGACAGGCTCGGCCGGACCGATGTCTCCCGGACTTGACTTTGCGTTTGGATTCACTAACGAAAATTATATCGAGAAAGCCCGTGAAAGAGGATGGCTCATACTCGACAACGATCAGACGACACCGGCCGTATGGAGCCGCACCAACGAATTCAATCTTGACATTGACCTCGAACCTATACGCGGACTGAAAATCAAGCTTACAAATAACCGTACCGACAATCACTCCGACCGCATACAGTTCATGTATCCCGACGCACCCACCATGTATGCCGGATCATACACCAAAACCCACTGTGCGCTGGCTACATCGTTCAAGTCGACCGGCAACGGAGCTAACGGTTATGCCTCCGAAACATTCATGCAATTTCTCGACAACATTCCTGTCATTGCCGGTCGTGTCGAAGAAAGATATCAAGGTCTTATATATCCACAAACCGGATTTATGAGCGGAAATGTAAATGCAGGGCATCCTTTCTCGCCGAAAGTGGGCGGAGTATCTACCGCCTCGCCCGATGTGCTTATTCCCGCGTTCATTGCAGCATATTCAGGCAGCGATGCCGCATCTATCTACCTTACTCCATTCCCGTCGCTACGCAGCATACTTCCAAACTGGCGTGTCACCTACGACGGACTGCTTAAAGTTGGTAATCTGCAGAAACGCTTCAAAACCATCACATTGAGCCACGCCTATCAATGTACATATACAGTCGGATCATATTCATCCTATCTCAACTGGATCGGAGTAGACGGCAATTTAGGATTCACGCAAGACGAACTTACCGGCGACCCAAAACCGTCCTACCCCTGGAACATTTCGTCAGTCTCAATCACAGAAAAATTCGCGCCATTGTTCGGAGTGAAAGTTACCTTAAAAAATGATCTGTCGGTCAATGCAGAATATCGTCGAGGCAGAACCATTACCCTCAACACCAACGCCGGGCAAATTGTCGAAGCATCCAACTCCGGCCTTACCGTAGGACTCGGATATAAAATTGTCAACTTCAATACCATACTTAAACTTGGAGGTAAAGGTCAGGGAGTATCACACGATCTCACCCTTCAGGCCGACTTCTCTCTACAGGAAAACCGGGCTCTCATACGCCGTATTGAAACGGCCTACACACAGGCGACATCGGGCACCCGTACTCTCGGCATTAATTTCTCGGCCAATTACATCCTCTCACGGCGTGTTACACTTGCCGCATTCTTCGACCATCAGGTCAACACACCTCTAATATCAGCGTCGGCATACCCCACGACCAATTCATCGTATGGCCTGACATTAAATGTATCACTTACCCGCTGATATCAATTGAAATGGAAGGTATAATAATAGGTTTGCTGCTCCCTTTCGCAGGAACTACATTAGGAGCTTCATGCGTATATTTCATGAAAACCCAGCTCCCGGCCATATTTCAGAAATGTCTGATAGGGTTTGCATCAGGAGTAATGGTTGCCGCGTCAGTGTGGTCTCTGCTTATTCCTGCCATGGAAATGGCGAATAGCGATGGTGCCGCAAGAGTATTTCCGGCAGCTGTAGGATTTATGGCCGGTATTTTATTTCTGTTGGGACTCGACAGAATTACGCCGCACCAGCATATGCTCGAACCAACAGCCGAAGGTCCGCGCAGTCGCCTTTCAAAAACCACGAAACTTGCTTTGGCTGTCACTCTGCACAATATCCCTGAAGGCATGGCTGTAGGAGTCACTCTGGCGGCAGCACTCGAACAAAGTGCATACATATCTATGACCGCGGCTGTCGCTTTAGCTATAGGTATCGCCATACAGAATTTTCCTGAAGGTGCCATAGTGGCTATGCCTTTGCGTGGCGATGGTAAATCGCGTCGCAAGTCGTTCATACTTGGTACGGTCAGTGGTGCAGTCGAACCTGTATCGGCAATCCTTACCCTTATGTTTGCCTCCGTACTGCTTCCGGCCATGCCATATCTGCTGTCGTTTGCCGCAGGAGCCATGCTCTACGTGGTAGTTGAAGAACTGATACCCGAAACACAAGAAGGCAAACATTCCAATATGGGCACCATAGGTTTTGCCATAGGATTTACACTGATGATGATTCTTGATGTCGTCTTGGGCTGAAAAACATCACAATACCTGATTGTATATAACTTTTTATACCCCTATTCCCTCTTTTTCTCATTTTATTATCGTAACTTTGTACGGTTTTCCCGATAGAAGGCCAAAATATATTGTAATCATATTTCAATCTCCACTTTTCTATCGTATGCGAGAAACAAAGAAGGCCCTCCTCGTGTTAGAGGACGGCACCATTTACGAGGGTAAATCATTTGGTTATGAAGCTTCTACTGCCGGAGAAGTAGTTTTCAACACCGCTATGACCGGTTATCCGGAAAGCCTCACCGACCCATCCTACGAAGGTCAGATACTGGTAACGACCTATCCTATCCTCGGTAATTATGGCGTACCGCCTCAACGCGAAGAAAACTCTGTCAGTCAATATTACGAAAGCGACCATATCCATTGCAAGGCCATCGTTGCCCAGGATTATTCTTGGGATCACTCTCACTGGCAGGCAGACCGCAGTCTTTCAGAATGGCTCAAAGACGAGAAAATTCCCGGCCTTTACGGCATAGACACACGCGCACTCACAAAGCACCTTCGCGAGCACGGCTCAATGCTTGGCAAAATTATTATTGATGACAACGATATCCCATTTTACAATCCAAACCTTGAGAATCTCGTAGCTAAAGTTTCATGCAAAGAGGTCGAGACATATGGCGAAGGAGACAAAACAGTGGTACTCGTCGACTGTGGAGTAAAAAATAACATTATACGCTGTCTGACACGACGCAATGTACGTGTAATCCGTGTTCCCTGGGATTACGATTTCACCACCATACCCTACGACGGACTTTTCATATCAAATGGCCCCGGAAATCCGGACATGGTCGATAAAACCGTAGAAAATCTGCGTAAAGCCATTGAAATAGGACGACCGATATGCGGCATATGCATGGGCAACCAGCTGTTGTCAAAAGCCGCCGGAGCAAAAACATACAAATTGCCCTACGGCCATCGCAGCCACAATCAGCCGGTACGTCTTGCCGGAACCGAACGTTGCTACATCACATCGCAGAACCACGGCTTCGCTGTCGACAACGACACTATACCAGCCGACTGGGAACCGCACTTTATCAATATGAACGACGGTACTAACGAGGGTATCCGCCACCGCACCAAACCTTTCTTCTCGGCACAATTCCATCCTGAGGCATCCTCGGGCCCAAAAGATACGGAATTCCTGTTTGACGATTTCATAAAGATGCTCTAATCCTTTCATTCCAATACGACTATGTCTATCAACACCACCATAAAGAAAGTTTTGCTGCTCGGTAGCGGCGCACT
>CAZOCO010000026.1:0-20490 GCA_964578325.1 uncultured Muribaculum sp. | reverse complement strand
AAGGTTAAGACATGCATTATGCATCGACTGATATACATAGCATCCCTCGCCTGTACGTTCACGCTGCTGCAGAGCGGCGAGCAGACCGATAAGAAGGTGCATACCGGTATTCGAGTCGCCAAGTGCGGCACCACTCTGGGTAGGAATATTGTATTCGCCATCATACCATCCGGTGGTAGAAGCGGCAGCGGCTGTAACCTGTGCGATAGGTTCGTAGGCCTTCAGATCTTTATATTTTGACGAAAGTGGGAAACCCTTGATGGTACCGTAGATACAGCGGGGATTGAGCTGATGGACTACGTCCCAGCTGAAACCGAGCTTATCCATAGCACCCGGGTGAAGGTTTTCTACAAAAATATCACACTCCTTTATAAGTTTGGTGAGAATCTCTTTTCCGTCGGGAGTCTTGGCGTCGAGAGAAAGCGACTTCTTGTCGCTGTTGAGCTGAAGGAAATAGTAGCTTGGAAGATCAGGATTAAACTGAAGTTCTTTACGTGTTGCGTCACCTACACCGGGACGCTCGATTTTGATTACATCGGCACCAAGCCACGCAAGCATTTGTGTACATGAGGGACCGGACTGGACTTCGGTGAAGTCGACTACCTTGATACCCTGGAGAGGAGCAGTGTTCATAACTTGAATTTTTTAAGAGTTTATAAATTAATCTTCACTGTATAAAACAGCAGTTGCAGCGAAATTGTTCCCGAGCCGATGCATGCCAATGAATAAAATATTCTTAAAAAACATTATAACAGGCATAAAAATATTTATATCACGCATATTTGCAGCCACAAGATATTGCATAAAAACGCCGGATTTACTAAATTTGCCTGATATTGGATTGGAATGCCAATCAAAAAGAATATAATATAAATAAACACTATAATGAATTTATCACGAATCACACGCCACGCTTTGCTGGCCGCCCTACTTGCAACGGGATATTCTGAAGCTTCGGCAGTAATGGCTTATCCGGGCAAGATAACCCACACCAACCCCGACGGCACGACATTGGAAATACGCCGCCATGGTGACGAATGGTTTAACTATACCACAACTACCGACGGCTACCTCATCACCAGAGCCGACGACGGATTCTATAGATATGCCCGTGTGGAAAACGGCCAACTCAATGCCACACAATACGTAGCAACCGACGCATCGGTACGCCCGGCCGATGTCAATGCCATGCTCGCCGGTGCCGACACCCACGCTATGGTCGAAGCTCTTCGAGACACACGCATGTTGCAGTTAAGTGGCCCGTCACGGTCGGCATCAGACGGTACTGCAGAAAAAACCACATCATTTCCAACTCTTGGCTCGCCACGCGTAGCCGTAATTCTTGTAGACTTCCCCGACTACGGTTTCAACCATTCCAAATCACAGTTTCAAGACTGGCTTACGAAGAAAGGCTACAATTACAACAACGGCACCGGAAAAGCCGACGGATCAGTACTCGACTACTACACCGCAGCTTCCAACGGACAGTTCGCACCACAGTTCGACGTATACGGCCCGGTTACAGCGACACAGAACCGTGCCTACTATGGTCATAGCCAGAATCCCACCATGAATCGCGTTGCCGCACTTGCGAGCGAAGTCTGCAAAAAACTATCGTACGAAGGTACTATCGACTTCTCCAAATATGATGCCAACAACGACGGCGTCATCGACATCGTATACATCGTATATGCCGGCGGCGGCTCTGCTGACTCAAACGACGACGACGCCATCTGGCCCCACAAATGGGATGTCAGTGTCGCAGGCTCGCGTCCACGCCTCAACGGCAAAACGCTTCAGCTATATGGTTGCTCTCCCGAGTTGAGCTACAACCGCTACTTTACCGCCATTGGTACTTTCAGCCACGAGTTCGGCCACGTACTCGGGCTGGGTGACCACTACGACACCGACTACTGCGGCAACCGCACCCCCGAAGACTGGGACATCATGGCAGCAGGAAGCTACCTTAACAACGGCCAGACTCCACCGCTGTTTTCAGCTTACGAACGCCACGTGTTAGGCTGGCTGAAGCCAAAGAAGCTCACCGAACGCGACAATATGACTCTTCGCCCTGCTACCAACGGAGGTTATAACGATGCATACATCATTCCCACTACAAAGGAAAATGAATACTTCGTACTCGAAAACCGTCAGAATACCGGCTGGGATACATATCTGCCCCACCACGGTATGCTGATATGGCACATCGACTACACACCATCTGTTTGGTCAAGCAACAAAATCAACTGTACCTCACACCAGTATGTCGACATCGAAGAAGCCGGTGGCCCTAACAACACCAACGAAAAGGCTACACCGTTCCCCGGCATAACAAACAACCGCGAATTTACCGACAACACTACACCATCGATGAAGATGTGGTCGGGAGCCTCCCTAAACACCCCCGTTACAAATATCACTGAAGCCGCCGACGGCACAATATCGTTCAGCTTCAGAGGTGGAAAACCGGTGGAATCGCGCCTGGAATTGCTCGAACCCGTCACCACCTACAACCAGGCCACCATTTCGTGGAAACCCCTCGACGGTATCGACTCATACTACGTGACAATAACCAACTCGGTCAACGGAGGCGTGATTACGGACAATGTGGAAGTAAAAGCCACTTCATACACCGTCACCGGTCTTGACGCAAAAACTACCTACAACTACTCCGTAGCCAACTACGAAAACTACGCCTGGGCCGAGAAAAAAAGTGAATTTACCACAACTATCACCCCATTAAGCATGCGTGCTCCAGAGAACATTGTCACCACAGAGGTTGGCGACAAGTATTTCACAGCACAATGGGATGAAGTCGAGCTTGCCGACCGATACTCAATGTCGGTATATACAGGTATAATAGGCGGAGCGACCACCGTGACTGAAGGTTTCGACAATGAAGCACTGCTACCAGGCTGGACAACATCATCTAAAGAATTTGTAGCCACAGCGGGCTATTACGGCACATCCGCACCATCTATCCGTCTTGACTACAACGATTATGTAATGTCGAAGTACTACGATGCCAACATCACCAAATTGCAGTTGCTTTACCGCAGAGTAGGCAATACCAACGGTAGTCTGACTATATATGGCCGATCCGGCACCGCTGACAACTGGATCGAACTCGACAAAAAGAACATCGGTTCCAGCAAAGCCAGAGCTAATGTGACAATCGGATCGGAAAGTGCAATACACCAGATCATGTTAATCCAGTCGACCGATGGCGCCAGCATCATTGCCGACGACATAGTGCTGTCGCTCGATTCTTCAATAGAACTTGAGCCCGTAGAAAACATGACAGGCCTCGATGCCGGAACAGAAACTACACATACCGTAAAAGGTCTGGCACCATTGACCACATACTATTATACTGTACGCGCCCACAACGATACCGACGATTCTCTCGAATCATCACCGATAGAAATAACCACAGATGAGTCAACCGGCATAGACAATGTCATCGCCGACAGCAACTCGACCGTGACTGTAGCCGACAAGACCGTGACCGTCACTACAGATATTGACGCCATCACAGGTATCTACACCCCAACCGGTCTTGCCGTAATCGCTCCGGTAAAACTCCAGGCCGGATCATCGGCAGCTTTCCAGCTCCCGGCCAACGGCGTATACATCGTACGTGTAGGTAAGAAATCATTCAAGATCGTCGCCGACTGATAAAACTCACGGCACTATCTCTATCTCGTAAAAAAAATAGTGAGGTGTCGGGAATCCCGACACCTCACTATTTTTACCGTGAAAACATCATGAAAGAAAGAATTTTACTCGTAAATAAATTCTATTACCGCCGCGGTGGCGACTGCGTAGTTACCATGGATCTTGAGCAACTGTTGCTCAATCGCGGACACGAAGTGGCAGTCTTTGCCATGAAATATCCGGAAAACATACATTCGCAATGGTCTGATATGTTTGCCAGTGAAGTCAACTTCAGCGGAGGTATTGCGGAAAAACTGCATGCCGCATACCGGGCCCTGGGTGGCGGCGACATACGCCGTTCGTTCAAAGCTATTCTCGACCGTTTCAACCCTGATGTAGTCCATCTGCACAACATTCACTCGTATCTCTCTCCTGTATTGGCTCAACTTGCTCATGCACGCGGTGCACGCGTTGTATGGACTCTTCACGACTACAAACTGATCTGTCCGACCTATGCCTGCCTCGACCCAGGCGGAAATGTATGCGAGGCTTGCCTGACCGACAAAAATGCTGTACTTACCCACCGATGTCACAAAGGATCGCTGGCGGCAAGCTTTATCGCTTGGCTTGAAGCAGCAAAATGGAGCAGAGAGCGCCTTGAGCGCTACACCAACATGTTTATCTGCCCGTCGCAATTCATGGCCGACAAAATGATACAAGCCGGATTTTCACCATCAAAAATCACAGTACTCAACAACTTCCACGACTCCGCATCACATAAGACAGAACCCTCTCGCGAAGATTTTTATCTCTATGCCGGACGTCTGTCACGCGAAAAAGGAGTAGAGACGCTACTCAAGGCAGCCGCATCGCTTGAGCATAAACTCATCATAGCCGGCGATGGCCCGCTTGCTTCTGAATTGAGACATCGCTATGCCGGATATGCCAACATCGTGTTTGTCGGCCACATAAATGGGACTCAAGTACGCGACTATATGTCGCGGGCACGCTTTACCTTAATACCGTCGCAATGGTACGAAAACAATCCTCTGGGCGTTATCGAATCGCTGTCAGCCGGGACTCCGGTACTCGGAGCCGACATGGGCGGTATTCCAGAACTCATCAACGACAACAACGGCAAAATCTTCCCTCACGGTGATATACAATCATTGATCGCATCTATCAGTGACATGTGGTATACTACATGGGACTTCAATTCCATCGCAGACTCCGCACGCATACGCTTTTCGCCCGACACCCACTATAGCCGCATATCGGCCATTTATTCCGGAAGCAAATAGCTGTACCCGCAATAAAATATTTTATCATATTTTCACGTTATTACAGCATGGAACCGAAACTCCCTACCGACGCATCTATCATACTGACCTACCGCTGCCCCATGCGGTGTAAGATGTGCAATATCTGGAAATACCCTACCGACAAGCGTGAAGAAATCAAAGCTGCCGACCTACGTACACTGCCCCGTCTCAAATTTATCAACCTCACCGGGGGAGAACCGTTCCTACGCGAAGATCTCGCAGAAATAGTCGAAGAGTGTTACCGTCACACCGATCGGATAGTGATATCTACATCCGGATGGTTTGAAGACAGGGTAATAGATCTTGCACGCCGCTTTCCGCGCATTGGCATACGCATATCGATTGAGGGATTATCTGAAAAAAACGACGAACTGCGCGGACACGCCGGAGGTTTTGACCGCGGTCTGCGTACGCTCTTGCGGTTGCGCGACATGGGTCTCAAAGACATTGGCTTCGGCTGTACGGTATCCAACCACAACTCCAACGATATGCTGGCATTGTATCGTCTGGCCCGGCAGCTCGGACTGGAGTTTGCTACCGCTGCATTCCACAATTCATTCTACTTTCACAAAAACGACAATGTCATCACAAACCGTGATGTAGTCTGTGCGGATTTTGCCGAACTCATAGAACTTCAGCTCAAGGAAAATCATCCGAAATCGTGGTTTCGTGCGTTCTTCAACATGGGTCTGATAAACTACATCGAAGGCGGCCGACGCATGCTGCCATGCGAGGCCGGTACCACAAACTTTTTCATTGATCCGTGGGGAGAGATACTTCCTTGCAACGGTATGGAAGACCATGTGTGGAAAGAATCCATGGGCAATATTCATGAAGCTCCATTCGACACAATCTGGCGCAGCGAAAAAGCCGCAGAGGTACGTGCCCGCGTAGCTACATGCCCCAAAAACTGCTGGATGGTCGGTACAGCCTCACCGGTGATGCACAAATACATCAAACACCCGCTACGATGGGCCATCCGCAACAAGATACGCTCACTTCGTGGTCTTAAACCGTGCCTTGACAAGCAGTGGTATGATGTCGGACAGGATCCACGCCAGGGGGCAGGCCTCTCCACTCTGCAACCGAAGGTCAACTTTAACGACGAGAAATGAAAATCGTAGTAATAGGCACACGTGGCATCCCCGATATCCAGGGCGGTGTCGAAACTCACTGTCAGCAACTATATCCACGTATCGTGGCTCGCGGCCACGACGTCACGGTCATACGCCGCGACTCCTACGTCACTACCGACAACCGCAGCGCTGAATACCGTGGTGTGAAGCTCATAGATATGTATGCACCGCGACGCAAGAGTTTTGAAGCCATAATACACACCGTTATGGCTGTAATACGTGCCCGACGACTCAATCCCGACATTGTACATATCCATGCCATTGGCCCCGCCATAGTCACTCCGTTGGCCCGGCTCCTGGGCCTGAAAGTGGTAATGACCAACCATGGCCCCGACTACGACAGGCAGAAATGGGGCCGCATGGCACGCACAGTATTGCGCACCGGCGAACGCTGGGGCACACGTTGGGCCAATCGAGTAATTGTAATATCGCGCGTGATAGCCGAACTGCTTGAACGCAACTACGGTTTTACCGAACCGACACTGATATACAACGGAGTAGTGATACCCGACCACAATCCGGGCGACGAAAGTCTGAAGACATGGAATCTTACACCCGGCAACTACATACTTGCAATGGGCCGGCTGGTGAAAGAAAAAGGATTTACAGATCTGATCGAAGCCTACACCATGCTTCCCGACGAACTGCGCCAACGATACAAACTCGTCATTGCCGGAGATGCCGACCATCCTGACGCCTATTCCGAATCGCTCAAAAGGCTTGCCGCCACGACTCCCGGGGTAATAATGACCGGATATATAAACGGCCTGCCGCTACAGCAACTGCTATCCAACGCAGCTCTATTCGCCATGCCATCGTATCACGAAGGCCTGCCGATCGCACTGCTCGAAGCCATGAGTCATCGGCTCGATGTAGCGGTAAGCGACATTCCTGCATGCATAATTAAACCGCTCGACCGCAACAGTGACTATTTCCAAACAGGCAATAAAAAAGCTCTTGCCGAGCTGATACAGCGCAAACTGTCTCATACCCGGCAAGAACCTTTAAGGCGTGATTACGATCTTACAGACTACAATTGGGACATAATAGCCGACCAGACCGTAAGGGTCTATCAAAGTTTAGTAAACTGAAACGCTTCAGGCAAGCGAAATAATAAGATCCTTGCCGTCGGCATCGTTCTCGGCGATAACAATCTTGTTTTCGCGGGCGAGCCAGCCAAGAGCGAGATATAGCTCTTTGTCTTTCAGTTTTGTCACTTTCTTGATCTGCTTCAATCCGAGAGCATCAGCTTCATTAAGAGCATTCCATACAAGTCCGGCATTGTAGCCGATAGTGTCAATGTTCATTTTAGTAGTACTTTATTTAGTTAATAATTTGCTGTCTACTGCCGTAGCTACGGTAGCGCAGGCAGCGTTAATAATTTTGTTCTTTTTTAGCGTCAGCAGCCTTTATCGGCCGCAAAGTTACAAAAAAAAAAATCAATATCCTATATAAACCTTTAACAAAGACTTACTTAAAAAGTTCACTTCAGCCACAAAGCCATATCCATGTGTGGCATATGCTGATTTTTTCGTACCTTTATGGTGTAAACCCTCTAATTGTATCAACATGAAGCTACTCTCATCAGCCATTATAACTACTGCATTGCTGCTGCCAGCAACCATCAGCTCGCAGAAAGTCGATTCCGATTCACTTGCCAACTACATCCGCCTTACTATGCCCGGCACCGTGCGCGAATGTCACACAGACACTCTCGGGAAATTTGCACTGCCGTGCCCCTACAGTGTACCATGTATACGCGACTATTTTCAGGATATGTATTACTGGGACACATATTTCACCAACATAGGTCTGTTGCTGTGCGGCGATATCGAACAGGCCCGCAACAATACTATCGACATTCTGGCTATGATCAAGCGCTTCGGATATATGCCCAATGGCTCAAACGAAGGTCTGCTCAACCGCTCGCAGCCTCCTTATGCATCCATGATGGTAAGAGATGTATATCAGGCCACCGGCGACCGCCAATGGCTGCAACAGGCCGATTCACTGCTGAAAATCGAATACGACTTCTGGATGACACAGCGTCTGGCTCCCAACGGTCTTAACCGCTACGGACACAATGCAACCGACAAGGAGCTGGAAGACTTCTTCTATGGCATCTACGGACGTCTGCAACGCGATCCGTCGGCCGTTGCCGACCGCAACGACCGTATCCGCATCGGCGCACATCTGCTGGCCGAGGCAGAATCAGGATGGGACTTTTGTCCGCGCTTCGACAGCCGATGCATGGATTTTAATCCGGTAGATCTGAACTCCAACCTGTATATCTACGAAAACAACTTTGCATACTTTGCCCGCGAACTCGGACTTCCCGATGCCAAAGAATGGGAAAAACGTGCTTCCGACCGGCGCGCACTGATGCAACAACTTATGATCGACCCGGTCACCGGTCTTTATTACGACTACGACTGGGTCAACGACAAACGCAGCGACGTATATTCAGCCGCCGGTTTTTCTCCGCTGTATGCCGGTGTGGCGAATGCCACCCAGGCCAAGGCAGCTGTAGAACGCGGATTACCCCGCATCGAAGCCGACCACGGCATAGCGGCATGCGAAGACGGCCCTCGCACCACCATATACCAGTGGGACTATCCTAACTCTTGGGCCGCGCCCAACTTTATCGTCATCAATGGCCTTGACCGTTACGGATGCCGACGCGACGCAATACGTGTCGCATCGAAGTACCGCGATGCAATACTCGGCATATTCAACGACACCGACAACATGTGGGAAAAATACAACGCTGTGACCGGCGGCACTGACGCCAAAAACGAATACGGACTACCGGGTTCGTTTATGGGCTGGACTGCCGGAGCCTACATGTATGCCAACGATTATCTCAATCGAAATCGTTGAAAGCAAACGGCATCAGCGAGCCTACCGACTTTAACACATAGTTTTCTGTCGCCCCCGACAGGATGACACGTACATCGCCCCCGGCAAGTTTCTCGTATTCGAGAAGCGACTGGCGACATGCGCCACATGGCGAGATGGGTGTCTGCATGAATTCGCCTGTCGTATCGCGTGCCGCTATAGCTATAGCTACAAACCTCGCCTCGGGGTAGCGGGCATGGGCATAAAACGCCGCCGTGCGTTCGGCACATAATCCCGACGGATATGCGGCATTCTCCTGATTCGAGCCCACCACGGTCTCCCCGTTATCAAGCAATATGGCCGCACCTACAGAAAAGCGGCTGTAAGGAGCATACGCCCGTCTGGTGGCTTCACGCGCCTGGTCTACAAGGTGGCGGTCTTCGACCGACAGCTCGTCGTCGGGAACGACCGCTACAGTAGTCTTTATCTCAAAACTTTTCATAGTATGCTATTTTTCTCCAAAGATAGCAAAAATACTGCCATGCGCAAAGCCCATGAAGTCTCTCCGCACATTCGCGACAAAAACGACATCATGAATAGAGGGTGCTTCGTAACTTTGCCACCATAAACCCACGCAGCCACACACTCTCTTTAAAATACCACAATCTTAAATCTAAAACTATGGATCTTTCTGCTCTTAACCATTTCTTAAGCACAGCCGCCACCGCCGGAGCCACACTCGGAGGTTGGGAAGCCCTGCGCTATCTGCTCAACCGTCACACAAATTCGCGCATATCACGGGCACAAGCCGCTGAAGCCGAACTGTCGACAATGCGCCTTACCATGGAATTTCTACAGACCGAAATTCGCCGACAGGAAGAACACTCCGCCCGCCAGAACGATGAACTGCGACGTCTCAACAGCGAAGTCATCGACCTTACCCGCCGTATAGGCGAACTTGACATGCTGCTATCAATCACCCGCTGTGACACACCCGATTGTCCACGACGTACAAATCTTACATCCCGGCACCATGAAAATTCTAATTGACAACGGCCATGGCATTGACACTCCGGGTAAACGCTCGCCCGACGGCTCTCTACATGAATATGAATACACGCGCCGACTGGCTACGGCTATCGTAGGGCGGCTGCCCGATGCCGAGATTATCGTACCGGAACTTACCGACATTCCACTTAAAGAACGAGTATCACGCGTCAACAACATATGTCACCGTCTGTCACCCCACAACGTCATCCTCATCTCTATCCACGTCAATGCCGCCGGAATGGGCGACCGCTGGCATACTGCCTCCGGCTGGTCGGCATTCACTGCGCTCAAGCCTTCTGAATCTTCATGCCGCCTGGCTACGATTATACAGAAAAGGGCTATCGACGCCGGCTTGCGTGGCAACAGGGCTATACCTCACGAAGGATTCTGGCGACAAAACCTCGCCATATGCCGCGACACGCTGTGTCCGGCCATACTTACCGAAAATATGTTTCAGGATAATCGTGCCGATATAGATTTTCTGCTGTCGGAATCAGGATTCAATACAATCGTCGACCTGCACGTCACCGCCATACTCCAATACCTTGACACACTATGAAACTCTATCTGCCGCTACTTATTGCTTCGTTAACCATCATACCCGGATGCCGGTCACCCAAAGCCACAATCTCAACCAATGAACGCAACATATCAACGAGCCGTCGCACAGTCATTTTGCCGGACACAATTCCTGTCACGCTTCCATCGCAGTCGGTATCAATAATCACTACCGACAGTGTGTCATTTCTCTCCAACGACTATGCCGAATCTACCGTACATCTCCGCTCCGACGGCACTCTTCACCATTCTCTCGTATCGCACGACGTAACTGTAGATATTCCGGTAGCTATTCAGACAGAAATCTGCGACACTGTAGTCAGCGTCTCATCGCAATCACAATCTGAAGCAAAAGACACATCGACGGGATGGTGGAAGGTAGTCGCAGCGCTTGCACTTCTCACGGCAATAGTGGTAACGTTCAGACGTTGATTCCCAACCTTCGCTTCAGCTCTATCATAAACCGGAATATACCGTAGTTGACCGATGTGTTGAAGTGTTCATGCTGGAGAAATTTGTCGTATGTTTTCCACGATTCACCATATGCAGCCGATCCTTTGCTATGTTTTGCTTCATAATTAAAATAAGACTTGCTCCAATAGTGGTTGAGCTGTATATCACGTTCCTTATCCCCGGAGATGTGTATGTCATACATCACAATCCGTCCGAACTGATTCATCGGAGGCAATTTAAATGGGCCTGCTTTTACCTCGAACGTATGCATCATGCCGCGAGAAAATTTTACTGTATCATAATCGGTATTGTATATCAGTTTACCTATGCTGTCGAGTTTGGGCCACGACACAGTATATTGCTCTGTCACAGGCCGTAAAAAGTCATGTTGCATATGACCCGACGTACCAAACATCTGCCAGTATACCAGATGCAGCGGATAATTGCGGCGTTTATCAAGCCATTCCGCAATATTTGTGTCGCGCAACGGGCAGAAAAACTCGTCAAGATCGATAAACGACACCCACTGGGTCTCATGGCGAAAGCGGGTATAAAAATCCTCATACGCGGCTTGTTGTGCCGGGACTTGTGGCCAGTCGGCAAGCGTCACTACTCCCGCCTCGACATAGGGATGCAATACGGCCTGATAATCGTCATCAGAATTATTATTGTAAAGATAGAAATGATCAAATCCCATCATCTGATGATATTCAATCCACTCTTTCATGAACGGAGCTTCATTTTTAAAGCAGGCTACAATCGACAATTTATAGCGATGTGACGATAACGGTTTTCGCCAGATCCGCGCTGCCAGACGATATAGCGGACTCATTATACCATATACTGCATACTGCGCCATGCGCTTCACTCCGGGATAATGATAATGATCTATGATAAAGTCTTTATTCTGATGAGTCAATACACTATATGCCATGTCGTCCGAATTTCTTTTGTATGATACCTATTATATATTTTTTCTCATTCCGATCGGTTCCGCCAAACCAGAACACCGAAATAAAAATCACTTCAGTCAGCAATAACATCGCCGCCACACGCCACAGTTCCGGCCCGTTGACAGCCAGCCATACACCATAAATCAGCCCTGCTGCCACCGCGCCGACAATCATCATCGGCATAAAGACATGTGAGCCATACCACATCGCTCTCATCACGGTATGACACACTACAAACCTCAGTCTTACAGCCAACGATACATAACTGATCAAAATAAACGAAAAGTAGACACTATAGGGTGGCAACCCTAACCAAAGCAACAGACACGACAATGGCAGATTCATCAGTTGCAACACAGACAGGGCTATCTGCTGATTCCGGATACGACCGGTGGCCATCTGCACCATGTCGAGTATTGTCGAGAATGCGTTCTGTATAAGATATATCAGCGTAAGCTGAACGAATTCTACAGCATATTCAGGCACTTCTCCGAGCCATATGCGCAATATGTTATCGGCCTCAAAGATAATAGGAAAACAAATTGCACACGTCAGAAAAAAAGACATCCGTGTACCCCGGTCTACGAGTTGCAGCATATAATCGTAGTCGCCCGACGCGTATGATTTGGTAAGCTGCGGACGCAACGATGTCATGAAATTGGTTACGAGCTGCGTCACAGCATTTTCCACCTGTGAGGCGATACCCTTGGCGGTATTTGCCAGAATATTGGTGAACATATTGACTATTATTCCGATACCGTTCAGAGTGAGTATTGAAGCTCCGGAACCAAGAAAATTCCACCCCGACAGAGCGAATATCTCGCGATACATACACCGGTCATCGACATGTCCATAGTGGCATTCGTCGAAATGTCTCACACAATAGCGTCCGTAAAATATTCTCACAGAAACGGCTATCAGCATTATCAGCACGGCATAAGTTATAAGCCGATTGAATGGAGTGAAAATCACGATAAACGCTACCGACAGCTTCATCAGGGCCTCATACACACTCACTATAGCAAACACGTTCATACGCTCGTTGGCTATAATGGCGGCATTGTATGGTATACTGATAAGATTTATCACAAAGGTAATCACAGACAGCTGATACACCACATTTGCCGCAGGCATACTTTCTGCCGGAATATTGAGTTTATGGTTTAGAAACCACAGCCCTGCCGTTTCGGCTATTACGACAAACAAACCCGATAGCACCAAAAAAATATTTAGCGATGCCGAAAACACCTTGCGGGCACGCTCCCGGTCACCGCGACCATGCTCTACATTCAGAAAACGCTGCGTAGTCGACGTGAACGTGGCACTGAACACACTGAACATCACCACTACCGAAGCCACCAGATTGTAAATACCATAGTCCACATCGCCAAGTGCATTCAAAACCACTCGCGACGTGTAGAGCGACACCACCATTATCAGCAGCGAACGCACATACAGATATAGCGTATTGACAGCTATGCGTTTGTTGTCGGCACTATGTTCCATCGTCATGTTAAAAACGATGAAAACATCTGAAATATTGTATCAATAGTGAAACGACGATCCCCCTAAAAATTCTCGCAGCAGCGATGTCGACGGGATATATCGCTCGGGTATAGCATAAAAGAAGCCCAACAGCTGTCTAAGTCGATAGGCTACAGCATATTCAGGCACATCGCGCCTTACATCGCGCAGTATTCGCTCGGCATAGTCGCGAATCACTCCCAGCTCAAATATCAGCGATGAGTTGAACATGGCGTCGGCATTTTCCTGATAAGGAAATATCCAGCGGTTCTCTCCACGGCGCACACTCGGCCAGCGGCGTATTGTCTCTTCGGCAGAAACTCCGCGATACTTGAAGTCGCGCACTATGCGGCGTAGCAGACGATTGTCGGTAGTCGGTACCCAGTTGTGGTCGTCTATGGCAATAGTGGTCAGTGCCGACACATACACTCTATATTTCTGTTTCTCGTCGATATGCGCCGTAAGTTCCGGATTCAGACCGTGAATACCCTCTATGAGCAGTACCGACCGCTCACCCAGTTTCAGCTTATTGCCCTTGTAGGTACGCTGTCCCAGTTCAAAATTGTAGGTCGGCAACTCTACTTCCTTACCGTCAAGCAGATCGTTGAGATCACGGTTGAACGTATCCAGGTCGAGGGCATAAAGCGATTCGTAGTCATAATCACCCGACTCGTCGCGCGGAGTATTCACACGGTTTACGAAATAATCGTCAAGCGATATCATGCAGGGATCGAGCAGATTGGTCATAAGCTGTATGGCCAATCGTTTGGTGAATGTAGTCTTTCCCGACGACGAAGGCCCCGCGATCAGTACTACTCTCGCACCACCATCGTCAAACCGTCGGGCTATCTCGTCGGAGATACGTCCTATCTTCTTGCTGTGCATAGCCTCCGCCACATTGATCAACCGGGCTGAATCATTATGCTCAACAGCCTCATTAAATGTGCCCGCATCGTCTACACCTATCACACTGTTGAATGCCAGATACTCGGTAAAGGTTGCAAACATTTTGTCCTGTTCGGTCATTTTTACCACTTCGCCCGGTTTTTCGGGATTCGGTCCCAGCAACAGAAATCCCTCTTTATATGGAACAATGTCGAATACCGGACACATTCCGGTCGACGGAGCGAGATTTCCGTAGTAGCTGTCGCATATCCCGTCGAGAGTGTAGTACACCGTATAGAGTTCGTGCAACGTCGAAAGCAGCCTAACCTTATCAGCCAGACCCTGACGACGGAATATTTCTATCACATCCTCGGTCAGACGCTCCTTACGCACGATAGGCACATCGCGTGCCACCAGCTGTAGCATCGCGCCCTTTATATCGGATATGAGCTCATCCGTCAGCTCCACATCGCCATACAGACGGCAATAATATCCCGATGCCACAGAATGTTCGATCATCAGCCGGGCCGACGGACGCAAATGTGCTACAGCATAATAGAGCATCATTGACAGTGTATGCACATAGGTCTTGCGGCCTTCTTCGGTCTCAAGCGACAGAAACTCCACCTGCTTTGGCGAATACAGCGGGTAGTTCAGACTCTCCGCCTTATTGTTGACCAACGCGCATATCGGTGTCAGACCGGGCATTCGGTCTGACAGACATTCAAATATTTCAATCAGAGTCTGCCCACCTGTAAATGGCACGTACTCTTTTATATTCTTTATAAAAACTTTCAACTGATTACTCATAAACAATCACAATGAAAAATATCGCTTATACCATTCAACAGTTCGGTGTATTCCATCCTGCAACGCAACCGACGGGCGGAAACCCGTAGCAGCGGCAAGTGCCGATGAATCAGCATAAGTCTGATAAACATCGCCCGGCTGCATAGGAAGGAATTCTTTTTTAGCTTCACGACCGATAGCATTTTCTATACAATTTATATAGTCCATCAAGCGTATCGGACGAGAATTGCCTATATTATATAACCGATAAGGTGCGGGAGATGTTGCAGGATCAGGATCTTTGTCATTCCAATCCGGATTTCCTTGTGGAATCACTGAACTTATACGCACCACCCCTTCTACAATGTCATCTATGTATGTAAAGTCACGCCACATGTCGCCGTTATTAAATACCTTGATTGGACGGTCGTGAAAAATCGCATCCATAAACAAGAACGGAGACATGTCTGGACGTCCCCATGGACCATACACAGTAAAAAAACGAAGCCCCGTTGTAGGAAGATCATATAGTTTAGAATATGCATGAGCCATGAGTTCATTACTTTTTTTTGTGGCCGCATATAAGGACACAGGATGCGCAATACCATCATGCTCGGAAAACGGCACTTTACCATTCAGCCCGTAAACACTCGACGACGAAGCATATACAAGATGACGTACCCCATTATGGCGACAACCTTCCAAAATATTTATAAATCCGTCGACATTACTTTTAATATAAGCCTCCGGAGCCTGGATCGAATATCGCACTCCGGCCTGGGCTGCCAGATTTATCACAATATCAAATTCTCCATTTGCAAAAAGCATAGACATAGCATCGGTATCTTCCATATTCATCCGGATAAACTTATAGTTTGTCCACTTTACCGACTGAATATATTTATACCATGGGAAAACATCTTCCTGCGACATAATACCCTGCTCTTTAAGTCGATCTAATTTTAATCTCGTACTGTAATAATCATTGATATTGTCCAGACCTGTAACATCGTCGCCACGTTTCACTAATCTGGCAACGACATGACTGCCAATAAATCCTGCGGCTCCGGTAACTAATATTTTTGACATTATTCTTTCTGATAATCTGCTTGCATTATAACTGCCGTAGACAGACATTGTCTGTTTCAGCGCTCTAATATAACACAATTCCGTGTAAATTTCCCTCTATGCAGTTGAAAAAATTTCGCTAACTTCGCGTCATGAACCACAACGTACGCAATATCCGCATAGACGATTTCGACTATCCGCTGCCCGACAGCCGTATCGCCTCTCATCCTCTGGCCATGCGCGACCGGTGCAAACTCCTGGTGCGCAACCACGACGGAGGTCTATCCCAACATATTTTTGCCGAACTGCCGCAGCTATTGCCCGATGGAGCCATGCTGATTTACAACAATACACGCGTCATCAATGCCAGACTACGCTTCCACAAAGGAGAGAACCGCGACGGCGCTCCCATAGAAATTTTCTGCCTCGAACCGGTCGAGCCCGTCGACTACGCCATGTCGTTCAGCGCCACGGCATCGTGTTCGTGGCTATGCTTTGTCGGAAATTCCAAGCGTTGGAAAGACGGAGCGTTAAACATGTCAGTTGTGATCGCCGGCAGGGAGATTATACTGTATGCCACCCGAGAAGAGCGACGCGGCAATGCTTCGGTAGTCCGTTTTGACTGGAACGCAGACTCCGGAGTATCGTTTTCGCAAATTATTGCAGCGGCCGGCGAAATTCCCATTCCGCCCTATCTCAACCGCTCGACCGAGTCAACCGATTCTACCGACTATCAGACGGTATATAACCGCATCGAGGGCTCTGTCGCCGCTCCTACCGCCGGGCTACACTTTACGCCCGAAGTACTCGAAGCTGTAGACCGCCGTGGATTGTCGCGCCGGGAACTCACCCTCCACGTGGGCGCAGGAACATTTCAGCCTGTAAAATCTGACAACATCGGCGACCACGACATGCACAGCGAATTTATTTCAGTGCCGCGCGAATTAGTCGAGGAACTTGCAACAACCAAGTCTCCCGTCATTGCCGTCGGAACCACCTCTGTCCGTACTCTCGAAAGCCTGTATCATATCGGTTGTCTTATATATCAGGATGCCTGGGACGGTGAATTGCCGCAATGGTATGCATATTCCGACAAACATCCGCATTTGTCGCGCCAGCAAGCATTTGAGACCATACTGTCTATGCTCAAAAAAGAAGGGTCAGACCGACTTATCGGCCAGACCCGTATAATCATCGCTCCGGGATACATATGGCATGTGGTCGACGGTATAGTCACCAACTTCCACCAACCACGGTCTACATTGTTGCTGCTCGTATCGGCTTTTCTCGACGAGAACACACCCTCGTGGCGTGAGGCCTACGACTATGCGCTCGACAACGATTTCCGTTTCCTCTCCTATGGAGACGCGATGCTTCTGCTTTAAGATTCTTCTTCCGGCACGGGAGCATACACGTATGCGCCAAGATCAGGCATCGTGCCACGGATGTTACCATAGAAGTCAATAGCTGCCTCTGCAGGTGTAAGCGACGGATCAGCCGCGCCTATCGCCTCCGACTCCTCGCCCAGACGATAATCGAAGAAGTAGTCGGCCCGGACTGTCAGGAATTTCGGATCGGCTTCCCATAGCATCGACACAAAATTATCGTCGTCAGTACCGGCCGAACGCATTATACATCGCTGTATCAATACATCGTAGCCGGAAAAATCTCCGGGATAAATATCTCCTCCGATACCATAAATTATCGAGTTCGACATATTGAGTGATGTCTCTTCACCTTCGACCCATATGGCAGGGCCACCCACCGCAGTAAACAGATAATTGTTGGCCAGCGTACAATGGCTTAACTCGTGGTGTCCGCGTTCCAGATATACAAGTCCCGACGATGCTTCAGAAAACTCCGTTCCTACAGCCCTGACATTGCGGTTGCGAGCATAAAGCACATATCCTCCGGAATTAGTCAGGCGACAGTTAAGCAATTTCAGATCAGGCACGGTGGCATTCGGCTGCGCATCATCGTCGCGGTCAAGCGTCACGCCATTCACCGTATTGCGTATTACCGTATAGGCCAGATTATTTCCACTACTTTTCGGGCCAAACGTAACACCATACCACTGGTTCGACATTATTTCGTAAGGAATACGACCGACGACAGCGCCGAAACGGTCACCATCCATGAGTATCGGCGCCTCTGCCGTACCCTCGCACACAAGCCGACCGGCAACATTGAGCGAAGCTCCATCGTGAAAGTGCAGCCTGACTCCGGCATCAAGCGTAAGGGTTGCACCCTCCTCTACAGTCAGACTTCCGAATATTTGGTATGGCATATCCGCACTCCAACGCTCGTCGCTGCTTACCGTCACATCTTTTTTTCTGTCGACATCCTGACCCTGAATTTCAAGCGCGACACTCGACACCACACCGTTTACGGTAAAATCGACCTGCGCGCGGCGCACCGTCAACAATCCAGACCCATTAGCCGGCAGACTGGCGTCGGCAAACACAAATATCGAGTCGTTCGGCCGGATTTCTATATTTGAAAACGAAGTTCCGGAAAGACCGTCTACATTCAGATGAAAAATTTCTTCATCGGTAGCATCGTGAAAGCGCACATCACTCAACGTCAAGATTTTGTCATGACGATTACGCACGACAAACGAGTGCGTCGGACTTTTATCACCTGTAAATACCACTCCCATGTCGAGCACATCTACCGAAAATTCCGGTTGATCAGACGGTGACGTTGTATGTCCGTCTTCTATGCACGATGTAAAAATCATGCCGCCTATCAGCGCGGCAAATATATATTTGAGCAATTTTATATCCATTCTATTATAATTCAATGTAGATATACAACGCTCCACCACCCTCGTTTATTGTCGCAGACACTGTCACATTACACAAGAATTTTATACAATCTCTTTGATCTATACCCTAATAGGCTCAACAATATTGCAATGATCAACGTCAATACAAGAGCCTCCACCGGAGAGAGAGTATACCCGAAAGCCTTCATAAATATTGGTGGCCATAACATCAGCAACGGCCTATGTATTAAATATATTGATGTCGACAGATTTCTAAACAGCAGGGAATTCCAAATAACCACTTGCTTAAATGAGATTGTAAAAATAAAAACAAGCGGTATAACGCAACAATAACTTATAAAAAGACTACCATCATCCATAGACTGCCTGCCATTTAGGAAACATGCTTCAGCAATTAAAAGTCCATACGACAATATTAATAAACCTGACAATAGGATTCGAGAAACCATTAAAATACGATTTTCATATTTTCGTATTATCAACCCGATCGTAACATAAAATAAACCTACGAACAGACCGTTTCGAGGAGAGATGAATAGTGTAAGATATTTATTAACTATATTAGATATACCACAATGCGATGCCACGAAATAGTAATTATTACAAATCAACGCAAATAGATATAATACAAATGCAGCCATTAAAATATACGACAGTTTTACCTTCCGCGAAAGTGGTATAAGAATAGCGAATGATACTATCAATGCCTGTATATACCATAACGCTCCATATGGATAGAATAATATGTGTTGAACCACTTGCTTTATTATTCCTACGACAGATGTTCCATCCTTAATCAACAGCACACATACTAAAAATATACTGATCGGCTCAAATACAATGAGTTTTATCGCCAATCTTTTAAATACCCGCTTCCACTGATATGGCGCATTTTTATCGTGATTAAACAATTTTCCTCCTAAAAAGAACCCCGATGCAATAAAAAAATACGGCACAGCAAGTCTAAATAACAAAGGATATATCAAGGATCCCTCTAATACTCCTGAATGAATGCCAACTATACATATAGCAAACACAAATTTTGTATAATCGACTACGCTGTATGTATGAGCAGAAGGGGCAATTAATGTCATATTGGACATAAAAATTCTACATTCTAAAAAATATATACGAATTCATTATCAGCATAATATACCAACATATAGTTATCATATCATATGGTAGCTATAGCTTATAGTAGATTTCAGTATATTGTATGGATGTCATATATATATTCTTATTTATTAATGAATTATAACCACAAAAATAGCGAAATTTTTCCACAATCGGGTACTTTCTATAATATTAAAAAATATATTTAGTTAAAAGCAGACTTATATCATTTGAAAAACTGTCAAAAATTTTCCGAAAACTATTGCACGGATAAAAAATAATGCGTAATTTTGCATCGCAAATTTCGGAGAGCCGAATACTTTTGCGCCACAAAACAACTGCTTCAATAGCTCAGT
>CAZOCO010000025.1:0-20954 GCA_964578325.1 uncultured Muribaculum sp. | reverse complement strand
CGTATTTCGGGTGAAGGCAACAAAAAGCGTTTCACCGTGCGTAAAATGTCAGACAACATCGGCGTTGAGCGTATCTTCCCTATGGATTCTCCCTACATCGATTCTGTAACCGTAAATAAATACGGTAAAGTACGTCGCGCAAAACTCTACTACCTCCGTGCCCTCACCGGCAAGAAGGCTCGTATCAAAGAGCGTCGCGTAGTCAACAAATAATGCGCTACCAATCAAGCCTACAATATCCCGAGACCGTCACCGGTTTCGGGATATTGCTATATATAGAGTATAGAGTTGCGATTAGTCGCGGCACTTACTGATTTTCGACCTGATGTCTTCTACCATAGCTTCCGTATTTTTACACCCGAGCAAATACTTCCGCCCATTGGTGAGCGTTACGAGAAAACACTCATTATCGCTACCCCAAAAACCGGTATAACGCCCCACCTTACTATCTCTAAACGTTCCCCAGTAACCCATAAAGCCACCCGACGCGCAGATTCTAATTGTTCCGGGCAAAGGTCTGTATAATTCAACGTCAGCAACATCTGCCATTGAAATAGAGCGCACTTTCAGCGACGAATGGATGGATATATTCCTGTTATCCGCCGAAATAGACAAAGGCGCAAACCAAAGAGAGCTCAAGAACAAAACCAAAATAATAAATAACGATACTGACATTCCTACAATATTGCCCCACAATGCGAGTAAACCCGCCATACAGGCAATAGTGATAACTATTGTCAGAATTAACGATTGTTTATCAAATCTCACTATCTGTTTCATAAATCGATAATATTTAAATGCAAATATATCACTTAAACGCTAAAAATAAAAATCTCAATTTTAGCTTTTCCTTCCCGACGGTATACTTCTGAAGTTAGCAATTGCCGGTATCATGGTTTGTCCCTGCTAATATTTTTTCGTAAATTTGTGAAGCAACAACCTACATTTCTTCAAATACCAAACATACTCATGTTGAAACGTACGATATTTTCGCTTTGGGCGTATGCAGCCCTATCAGGGACGATAGCATACGCTAACGACGATCTGTCGCTAAACGACTATACCAACCAAGTGTCACTTACCGACTGCATCTCTATCGCTACATGGGACAATGATACCGATGGCTTCTCAACGCTGGATCCACGTGTCAGACTCAAAAACAGAGAGGGTGTAGCCGGATGGTCACACGCTCTCTATGAAGGCAAAGGATGTCTGGAGGTAAAATATCCCAAAGGCGAACCGGCAGAACGCTGGCGCACAATAAGCCGCCGGTTTTCGCCAGGACTCAATCTTGACGGACGCACACTGATACAATATGGTGTACTGGCATCGGAAGGGCCAGGGCGCGATTTCCTGACACGTATTACACTCACCGGTCCTTCCGGACAAAAGTTTGAAGCACAGGCCCACATAATTCCCACCCTATGGCGCGGAGTAATCTTTGACTTAAGCAAATGTGAGTTTACCGATGACATCAGAGCCATAGAAATTGCCGTGCGCAACGAAGGCAAAGCACCATGGAACGATGCTAAATTTTTCGTTGACGGCATGCAGGCCGGCCGACCGCTCGACCTTGATTTCAATCTGAAAGGGTCGTCAAATCCATTTAAAATAAATGGCCGCGGAAAGAAAAGCGACAACAACGGCATACTTACGTTTGAATTTGCAAAAGGTGCATCGCTTGAGCTACGTCAGGATTCTTCACACAACGATATGTACAATCCACCGCTCGACATACGTAACACCGTGCGCATAGTTGTGGAAAACAAAAGTAATGCAGACTCATTGCGACTATATTTCGCAACCGACAAAACCGGAGGCTTCAACCAGGCTCAATCTAAAACTGCCGCACTACCGGGTAAAGACAAAAAAGCAATAGTACAGTTTAATCTTTCTGATATAGCCGGAGCAGAAGGAAAACTCCGAGGAATGAAGTTTGAACCTATAGGCGGAAGTGGATCTCTTGCCATAGACCGCATAACTTTTGAACGTGAAGCTCCCATCCTACCCAATGCCGGTAAAATTTCCGAAGCGAAAGCAAACCGCCAGACTCTTACAGTTACCGGCACAACTGAACGTCAATGGCTTGATTCGGGTGCAGTAACAATAGAACTACGCCATGCCCCACTGTATAAATCAGAACTTCCGGCCGACTCGCTTGAACTTCTCGGCTATTGTCCATATTCACCTGAATTTACTATAAATACAGCCAATTCCCGGCTCGATGGGAAAATGACCCACTTGAGTTCTCGGCTGGCAGTTTACGCCCGTCTTGCCGACGGTAGATTCATACCTGTAGGCCAACCTTTCTTTATAGAAAACTGGAGGGATTTTACCTCAAACCGATATCATTTCGATCTACCGGGAGACACATACAATGTAAAAGACTTCGGAGCCACGGGCAATGGATTTACCAACGACAACCATGCCATTCAGAAAGCTATAGACGCGGCATCGGAGGCCGGTGGCGGTCGCGTGATAATCCCGGCAGACGGTGAATACATCGTCACCGATCTCAACATGAGGTCGAATGTAGAATTATGTATTGAACCGGGTGCTGTACTTCGCCAGTCGTCACTACGCAGCGACTACACGTCTTACCGACCAGAATACGGTCACGACAATATAATACCGGGAGTGCCGTGGACCCACTGCATGTATACCAACATGCCGCTAATCCTGGCTAAAGATGTTGAGAATATAAAAATTACTGGAGGAGGCGCCATACGAATGGAAGATACCTACACTATCAATGACGCATGGGAACACTACGCCCGCCTATGCTCCGACCGTATACATGTCGTACCCATCGCCGTATGCAACACCCACAACGTTGAGATATCAGACATAGATATACTGCGCAGCAACAACTACCACACCATATTCTATCGTGCCGACAGCGTGTTTATCGGCAATTTGAAAATGCTGGAAGTAGCCTGCTTGAGCGGTGACGGCATAAGTCTCGGAAACGCTGTCACCAACGTGCAGATAGACCGCTGCATATTTGAATCTAACGACGACGGCATAGTGATAGCAGCCAGCTACAAAGACCCACGTGGGGGCGGTTGGCGCATCAGGGTAGACTCGATTGACGCCACCATACGCAACATCGATGTGATGCGCAGCTATATCGACTCTAACCGTGGTGGCGGAGGCAAAGCCATAGCCTTCATACCCTGGGCCTCTACCAATCCTCGACTTGACCACAACGAAATCGACGGAATAAATGTACACGACTGTGTATTGCGCGGTGGTCACTCGGTGGGAACATGGCCCGACAATCCGTTTGACGGAAAAGACTTCACCAACGATGAAGTAGACGACTACTCACCTATCAAGAATGTCAACATTACCGGAAATGAATACTTGAGTCTATGCGACATGCTATGGGTCGTACCGACTTCGTTCGTAACCGATTGCGGACTACATGGATCCTCGGAAATCAAAAACGGCAGTTTTTCCGACCGCACAGCCTACTGGACACCTTGTGGCAACATCGACTCAAATATTGCCGGTGAAATAAAAATGCAGAAAGACGACACCATATCGCAAGGACTTTGGCTGACACCAGGCACGTATGAAGTAAAATATACATCAACCCATCCGATGACTATACTGCCAGGCGAAACATTCACTGTCGATACCGATGGAAACTACACTATAACTCTTAAGGCAAATTCAGCCACGATACTCTCCGACGTAAATCTTATAAAACTTTAATCTCTTAATAAAATCAACCTCCATGAACATCAAGAAAACATTAGCATCAGTTGTTCTTGTCGCTGCCGGTATCATCTCATGCTCGGCACAATGGACACCGACAAAAAAAGTAATTGACATCGCCGAACCTAACATCAAGGTATTTCTGCCGAATGACAATCTCAACACCGGACGTGCTGTAGTAGCCCTTCCCGGAGGATCATACCTCGGTCACGCCTACCATCATGAAGGATATGACTGGGCTCCATTTTTCAACAAACAGGGTATAGCACTTATCGTGGTACGCTATAAATTGCCTGCCGGCGACCGTACTCTTCCTATCGGCGATGCCGAAGCCGCAATGAAACTGGTACGCGACAGCGCTAAAGTATGGAACATAAACCCGGAAGATGTAGGTATAATGGGTTCATCGGCAGGTGGACATCTCGCATCAACAATTGCGACTCACACAAAAAAAGGTACTCCTCAAGCCCCTAACTTCCAGATTTTATTTTATCCTGTGATATCAATGCAACCGGGACTGACACACCAGATGACTCATGACAACTTCTGTGGCGAGAATCCATCGAAAGAACTTGAAGCAGAATTCTCCAATGAGTTACAATGTTCTGCCGACACACCGCGCGCGTTTATTGCTACCAGCGACGACGACGAAGGTGTTCCCGCAGCCAACAGTGTTTTATACTACCTCGGACTCAACAAAGCCGGTGTACCAGCAACTCTCCACGTGTATCCTGCAGGCCGCCATGGCTGGGGCATTCTCGACAGTTTCCAATACAACACAGAAATGCTCAACGATCTGTCAGCATGGCTGCGCAGCTTCTGATAACCTCACTACTAAATCCCCGTCTGCGCCTCCTGGCGTAAACGGGGATACTTATATATACTATTCACCACCATGTCACGACACAACGAACTTGGGAAATTGGGAGAACAGATAGCCCGCGACTATCTGGTTGCAAACGGATACGCACTATACAGTCAAAACACCCGTGACGGACATTTTGAAATAGATATCGTAGCCTTTAAAGGTTCCCGTGTGATATTTGTCGAGGTAAAGACACGAAGTGAAAACTCGACCGACCCACTCGATGCCATCACACCCCAAAAGATCAGCCGCATGTGTTCATCCGCCAATATATTTATACAAAGTCACAACATTCCCCATGAAGCGCAGTTCGACATCATAGCCATCATTGTGCATAACGACGGTACATATGAACTCAATCACATACCCGACGCATTTTTTCCTCCACTGCGCGGCGCACGATAACATGCCATGCACCCATCTCACAATACCGACTAAATATTTCGTTTACGGGCACTGACAGGTGGCGACGACATCAGTTCTATCATCTCTTTTGAAACATTGAAGATATCATCTTTATCTACAGGTCGAAGCAGATCGTACCACTGAAAACCATCAAGAAAACACTCGCTGCGTTTTGACAGATATAGCGGCGTTACCGTACCCGATACTTCCGGCCACATAGTCATGCGCTCTATATGGCGCTTATCAAAGAAGGCTTTCAACGTGGAACTTTCAGTACGCACAATCTTATTGTATGTCGAATCGTTTTCCTGCGGAAGGAAAATCGCCTCTACGTTGCCCTTTACATCAAGTTGGTGCAAATCGCCGCCGACAAATTCGGCATCCATCTCACGCCCCGTAAGCTGATTGTAAAAATAATCTTCAATATACTCTGCCACAAAACCGTAGTCAGGCAACTTGGCCCAGTCGGCGGTTGAGTCGTTGAAGTGTACCATGATCAGATTACCGAAAATCTGGCGCAGACCATTCCATACGATAGGATGGCGATGCATGTACATCACCGAATCACGCTCAAGTACAGCAAGAGAATCACATATACCCTGCATATCCACACGCCAGAAACGCACATTAGGATATACAGAAATAATATGAGTAGAATCTTCAGGCAACAGATATCCCCTTACGGTATCTCCATGCAGATACAGTGTATCACCACGACTATATTCCAGCACTCTTGCACGACCGGTAACAAGGCCACTGTCGAGCTTTTCGTAAAGAAATCCATAGTCACCTTCAAGAGCAGACTGACGCACGGAATCCGTAATGACCACATGCCCGAAACCTTCTCCAAAAGAAGTTTCAGTGTCATAGAAAAGCGTATCGGCAGTGAGTGTGCTTCCTCGCGGAGTCACGACTTTAGATCGGTCGAAAAGATCTGCCCGACATGAATCAGTATAATACAGTCCGTTGCTTGAATATACGGTTACACTATCGGTGATTATTTCCGATGGGCTTACAATGCGAGCTATGCGCGTATCTGTATTGTAAAGAAGCCGTTCGGTTTTCAACGTGTACTTCTCTCCGGCCTGATCCTTAAGAAGGACATCAATTCTAAATTCAGCATTTTTTGTATCTGGCTGATACTCCCCGTATATCGAGGTCAGCATATTTTCCGCGTCTGAAAGTTCCCCTCCTACATCATAATAACCGAGATTACGCTGAAAATCGTAGTGAAAGACATCGGTCGATAATTCCACATCGCGGTTTATCAGCCTTACAGGAGCTTCATTGTCTCCATAAAAGACCGCCATTTCACCGGGGCCATCATAATTAAGTTCTGCTGCATAGACAAACAGTGTATCCCCTTGCTCCATGTGTACATTTCCAAACGCATCCATCGAGCCGGTTTTATCGTAGAAATGAGCCGAATCACAATACATGAACATATCTCCTTTGCGAAACTGAACATTTCCAGTCAACACCTGATAATCAGCATTTATACGGTCGTCCATCCATAGTCGGTCGGCATGTTCGAGAAACACTTTCGACGCATCACTGCGATCGGCCGTCGGCACCGACGGTGTTACGGAGTATACAGGCACATCCGTGCGCCCTCTCAATGGAGGTTCAGGTGTTTGTGAATTAGCTCCACCGAAAATCAACGATGGCACTACAATGAGCAAAAGGCACAGAAAAGCTGTCGCCCTCAAGTGCCCTTTGTTATCCGGAATATGTCGTTGCTGACGGCTCATCAGTTAAAGTTGGACATTTGATGTCTTAATCCAGCCTTCATGCTTAAAATTACAATCGCGCCATCCATCCTCGATACGCACGTATGTATCGCGAATTTTCTTCTGTAGCCAGTCATTCAGCACCTTATTCTTCGCATTCTCCTCATACATTGACAGTATGCTCTGATAATCGTCGCTGAGATTAGCTCGATGAGCGGCTATACGATTGGTGAGCTTAACTATCGCCACAACCTCGCGATTGAGTTTAGGATCGGTCATAATAAATGGTTTTGAAATCTCACCTACACCCATATCAGCCACTACACGACCTATTTCCTGGGGCAACTGCGCCATCTCAAAACGCGTAGTACCGGTCTCTTCATTCATCATCACACCACGATTGTTTCGGGTATCTTTATCTTGAGACACATACTGCACGGCCTCCTCAAATTTAAACTTTTCACCAAGGAGATCCTGACGCAGAGAGTCAAGTCGGTTTAAAGCATCGGTAAGATCTTTATCGGAAACCTTCGGACGCAACATGATATGACGTGTGTTGATTCGGTCACCACGCTTTTCCACAAGCTGAATAATATGGAATCCATACTGGCTTTCTACAATTTTAGAAATACGCTTGGGATCGTTGAGATTAAACGCTACCGCAGCATATTCGGGGTCGAGACTCGATTTCGACATAAATCCGGTCTCACCACCACGCACTGCAGTACCGGTATCTTCAGAATATAGAATAGCAAGAGTCGAAAACTCGGATTCACCACGGTTAATACGATCGGTGAAATCGCGCAGACGGGTTTTTACAGCGTCGATTTCTTCTCGCGGAATGACAGGATTGAGGGTCATAATCTGAACCTCTACCTGCAACGGAACAAATGGAATACTATCGGCAGGCAGTGAATTAAAATAGCGACGTACATCCGAAGGTGTCACTTTAATATCAGCAGTAAGATTGCTTTGTACGGTCTCTATTTTCTGTCGGTTACCCAAGGCCTCGTGCAGCATTTCACGAATTTCGGGCATCGGTCTGTGATAAAATTCCTCAACTTTTTCTTTCGAACCAAGGTTTGCAACCATATAGTTGATCTGCATGTCTACCATCTGGGAGACCTGAGCCGGCGGAACATCCACAGAGTCTATTTCAGCCTGATGAAGAAATAGCTTGTCGACAGCCAATTTTTCAGGAATGACACAATACGGATCCCCGTTTATGTCGCCATCCTGATACTGCATAGTCTGATAGGCTTCTTCAATTTCAGACAGATAAATAGGCTGGTCACCGATCCACCATGCCACTTCATCAATGACATTGTTTGTGCGGGCAAAGACTATGGCAGCCGTTGCCGACAACGATATAGCGACAAAAGTTGATTTCGAAATTTTCATATCACTTGACCTGTTTCAGGACTTTACGGTTAACCTTTACGGGATATTTCTCTTTCAACTCGTCAATCCATGCCTGATTGAGCGAGTTTTGATAATCAGTAACCAATTGTGTACGGATATCAGCTATCTCTTCAGGTGCGTCGATCAATTTGCCCTCATAGATGAAATGGCTCTTATAACGGGACTTTTCATTCGCAGGGGCTTTTGGCTCTCCGAAAAAGTCTTCGTCGACAGCCTGATTCTTACCTTTTTCAACCAGAACCTTCTCTACACGTATTACTTTGTCGACATTCTTACGCAGTGTATGTGCCAGAGAATCTACACCAAGATTGTTAGCCTTGATATAATCTTTAGCAGCCTGCGATACCGAGTCATTGGCAGTAAGTATTACAATACCTTTGAATTTAGGAGGATCGAAACGATATTTACCGCGATTGGCCTCGAAATACTGTTCCAACGCACTCGGATCGGTAGCCGCTGCGGCCCAAACCTTCTTGTTAGACTGTTCAAACATGAGCATACCATCGCGATATTCGCGCAGAAGATTGGCAAAATCATGATCTTCTTTTTCAAGTCGGGCCATTTCAAGGTCTACCACATGATTGTCGACAAACTGCTGTGCGACACTCTTCACCGTCTCAACGGCCAACGGAGCAGCTAAAGGCGACGACAGATCAAGGTCAGCTAAAACCTCACTGCATGAATACTCCTTGCCGTCAACGACAGCAAATACCATCGGTGTAGTGGTGAAAATATCCAGCAGAGCCGAGTCAAGACGTCCGGCCCGCTCGATAGCGATATTTAGAGTCTCGATATTTTGATCCTTAAGAGAAGCATTGAAGCGGGCACGCAATTCGCGGAATTTTGCCTCACGAGGCATGTTTGCTCGCTCATCCCTTGAGATATACGACACAATCGATGGACGTATTTCTTCGAGCGGCATCACATTGCGATGGCCATGCTTCTTGACGATATGCCATCCGTAGCTCGTCTTAAACGGTTTAGATATAGCACTATCGGCAAGTTCAAATGATACCTGCTCAAACTCCGGCACCATCTGCCCGGCACCAAACCAAGGGAGCTGACCACCATTTCGGGCAGAACCCGGGTCTTCGCTGACTTTTTTAGCCATATCAGCAAAATCAGTTCCGGCCAAAAGAACCTGATATATATTGTGGATATTATTTTCTACTTTGGCGGCTTCAGATTCAGTTTTACCTTGTGTCAGCAATAATATGTGGCTTACAAGCACCTCACCCGGACTTGGACGACGTCCGTCGACGCGCACAATGTGCCAGCCATATTTTGTCTCTACAACAGGAGCAAATTCGCCAACAGGAGTATTGAATGCCGCACATTCAAATGAATACGGAAAACGGCCTCCGCTGAAATAACCTATAGAACCTCCGTTTTCCGACACAGATTGATCTATAGAATATTTTTTTGCGGTCTCGACAAAATCAGCCTTACCTTCAATGAGGGCTGTACGCAATGAATCTGCCAATGCATATGCAGCCGAGCTTTCTTCGGGGCTATGACCTTTCGAAATCATAATATGACTCACGTTCACTTGCTCTTTCAAGCGACTGTAAGCCTCATCTATGAGCGAATCGCGTGTGGCGGCGTCTTCAAGATACGGACGGAACAGATCCATTCGATATCCGTTAAATTCCTTACGGAAAGACTGCGTGGTATCAATACATTCATTGAGGGCATCTGCTACCTTGAGCTTATAGTCGATAAACAGCGGCAGATACTCTTCAACCGACAATGTATCGTGTTGCTGTGCCTTATTCTTCTGATAAAGATATGTAAACTCGCTCAACGGAATCTGCATATCGGCAACAGTCATAAGCACGGGATCCTTGGCCTCCTTCTTTTTGGCGGCACAAACCATGGGCATGGCTACTACAGAAGCCAGAGCAAGCGCGGCTATTTTATTCTTCATTTTAATATTTAAGTTGATTAGTATACCTTTTACGGTAACGTAAAATTTTCGCTATTATTGTATAATCAACGGTTTGAAGCGCTGTAGTTAGGAGCCTCACGTGTTATATCTACATCGTGCGGATGGCTTTCGGCCACACCGGCATTTGTGATTCTTGTAAACTTGGCGGTATGTAATACGTCGATATTTTCGGCGCCACAATAGCCCATTCCGGCACGCAGTCCGCCCAACATCTGATATACTACCTCGTAGAGAGAACCCTTGAACGGCACACGTGCTGCAATACCTTCCGGCACAAGCTTGCGGGTATCTGCCTCACCGGCCTGGAAATAGCGGTCTTTCGACCCTTTCTCCATAGCCTCAAGCGAACCCATACCTCTATAAGCCTTATATTTACGACCGTTGTAGATGATAGTATCACCGGGAGATTCCTCGACACCGGCCAACATACCGCCGAGCATCACACAATATGCTCCGGCAGCAAGAGCTTTAACGATGTCACCGGAATAACGTATTCCACCGTCGGCAATCAGAGGCACGCCTGTACCTTCGAGAGCTTTTGCCACGTCATACACAGCCGACAACTGCGGAACACCGACACCGGCGATCACTCGGGTCGTACAGATAGAACCAGGGCCGATGCCGACTTTCACACCGTCAGCGCCGTTTTCTACAAGGAACTTTGCAGCCTCACCGGTAGCGATATTTCCGACTACCACATCTATCTGCGGGAATGTAGCTTTCAGCTGTTTCAATACGCCGATCACACCTTTGGAATGACCGTGAGCGGTATCAATCACCAGCGCATCCACACCGGCATTTACCAACGCAGTCGCACGATCCATAACATCGCCTGTCACGCCAACTCCTGCAGCTACACGCAGACGTCCCAGAGAGTCCTTGCATGCATTCGGTTTATCTTTTGCTTTGGTAATATCTTTGTATGTAACCAGTCCGATAAGATGACCGTCATGATCAACCACCGGAAGTTTTTCTATCTTATTAGCCTGAAGAATTGCGGCAGCTTCTTCAAGATTCGGATTCTGTGTTGCAGTAACGATATTTTCAGAAGTCATCACCTCGTCTACCTTACGGTTGAGATCCTGTTCAAAACGCAGGTCGCGGTTTGTGACAATTCCCACAAGTTTCTTATTCTCGTCGACCACAGGTATACCTCCGATATGATATTCTGCCATCAGATTTAGGGCATCGCGTACGGTGCTTCCACGCAATATGGTGACGGGATCATATATCATACCGTTTTCAGCACGCTTTACCATTGCTACCTGACGGGCCTGTTCTGCAATACTCATATTTTTATGTATTACACCGATACCGCCTTCACGAGCTATTGCAATAGCCATGGGAGCCTCGGTCACTGTATCCATAGCAGCCGAAACCAAAGGTACGTTCAGGGTTATATTACGGGAAAAACGTGTCTGAAGCTTTACATTACAAGGAAGCACTTCAGAATAAGCCGGAATAAGCAGCACATCGTCAAAGGTAAGACCGTCCATCTTTACTCTATCTGCAATAAATGACATAGTATGTGGAATTTTATTGCGTACAAAGTTAATGAAAAAATCCGCAATTGACAATTCCCAACAGCTATTTTGTATTAAAAATTGCCATAAAACACACATAAAAACACACTCCGGCATGGCCTCTTAAATACAATCGCAACAATTTATCACCCCGCAACAGCAATCAGCGACACTCAAAACACAAAATATTTGGCGCTAAACAAAAAAATTGTTAATTTTGTGACGTATTATATCATGTCACACAACATGACAAAGACATAATATATATGCAAAATCGGCTGAACGACACAATATACAGCATAACTCGACTTATATCGCCATGTGCAACAGCGATTTCGGCATCTGACACAAATTGAAAACTCCGGGAGACTTTCCCCGACGAAACAGAGAATAAAATGGGTGACGAGTCATATACTCCAACCATATACATATATAATTACCGGCTCGACATAATCAAAAACTCGTCGTGTCACATAGCCGATTACCTGTCAGCATGAGTATCATCGAGTTGACATATCAGTGCGTGGCCGGTTCAATCAACGGTCTTTCATCTACTTTAGCCCGTACGCTTCCATCGCGACGCGCGGGTAAGCTAAAGCGGTTTTTCCAGTCGCGACGCGGACTGTTGGAGCGTATAGCCCACGATATGAAACGCGAAACACGTCCTGTGTACTGGTTTCATGCATCATCTCTGGGCGAATATCAGATCGCACGACCTCTGATGAAATCTCTGCGCAACGATGGCGACAAAGCCGTATTGCTCACATTTTTATCTCCTACAGGAATAGATGCCCTCGGAGATAAGCCGTCGGAAAAGACTTGCGCCGACTATCTCTACCCGCTACCTGTAGATTCGCGAAAAAACGCACAGGAATTTATCAGACTCATTAACCCGCGGGTAGCCGTATTTATGGTGGCCGAACTTTGGTTCAATTATCTGAACGAGCTACGTCGCAATGAAATACCTACACTACTCGTGTCGTGCCTGATACGCAATGACTCACGCTATTTCCGACGCCACGGACAGTTTCAGAAGCGAATGCTCGAAAACTTCACACGCATCATAGCGCACGACCGTCAGACATTAGGCAACCTGCACCGTCTGGGACTTGGAGAAAACGCCATACTCACCGGAGATCCGCTATACGACAACGCCCTGTCAATACGCGACACGGAATATCACGATGAAATTATCGAGAACTTCTGCAACGGCGCAGAGCATGTATTTGTTGCCGGAAGCGTACACTACGACAAAGACATCGAACTGACTACGGCTTTGATAAGACGTCATCCCGAGGTTAAATTCATAGTTGTGCCGCATGTCGTAACAGACGATGGTATACGACAGATAAAACAAACTATCGGGCCTGATGCCATATTGTATTCTGAAGCTAAAAACGGCGCATCAGTCGCCGATGCACACGTACTTGTTATCGATTTTATCGGAGCATTGTCGCGAATCTACCGCTACGGCACGGCCGCATATGTAGGTGGAGGTTTTACTCGACTGCTACATAGTGTGGTTGAACCTATCGTATATGGTATTCCGATAAGTTTTGGTCCACGTATAGAACGCAAATCCAATCCACCGCAAATGATCGACAGAGGAATCGGCGCCATGGTATGTAGCCCCGATGAAATAGACCGGTGGTGGTCGAGAGTGTGTACATCTCCGGCAACACTAAAGGAGATCCACGACAATGCCATATCATTTTCAGACCAGAACCGTGGTGGCGCCGACAAAATCGTAGGAATAATCAAAGAGCTTGCAAAATGAAAGAGTCAGGATACAACATCACATTAGCTGCGCTAAAGGCGCTGGCACACCTGCCGTTAGGTGTGTTGTATCTAATTTCCGGACTCATAAGTTTTGTTCTCGGCCATGTGCTACACTACCGTGGGAAAGTGATTCTGAAGAATCTCCACAATTCCTTCCCCGAAAAAAGCGAAAAAGAAATCAGGCAGATACAACATCAATATTACAAACGCCTCGGCGAATATATGGCCGAGACAGTGAAACTGCTACATATATCCGACCGGCAGATAAACGATATGATGACAATCGTAAACGCCGAACTTCCCAACCGTCTGCTGTCGGAAGGCAGACCGATTGTAATGTTTCTCGGACATGTAGGCAACTGGGAATACGTACCCAACCTGACAAAGTCAATTACCGTTCCGGTCGAATTCGGAGAGATTTACCGACACCTTCACAGTAAGACCTGGAATCACATTTATAACACATTGCGCAGCCGCTTCAATGCTCTACAGATACTACAGGAGCAAGCCGTGCGCACAATTTTCAGACTGAATGCCAAAGGCCCGTGGATGGTGGGATTTCTTGCCGACCAGCGGCCAAACACATCCCGGTTCTTCCACTGGGGCACATTCATGCACCAAAAAACAGCAATGGTAACCGGCGCGGAAGACATCGGACGACGCACTGGAGCAGCATTCGTATACACCGACATAGAACGGTTAAAAAGAGGTCGGTATCAGTTGACATTCAAGGAAATTATTCCACCGGCCGATACGACTTCCGACTATCCGATGACCGATCAATACTTCCGTATGCTGGAAGAAACAATACGTCGACAGCCCGACCTGTGGCTGTGGTCGCACAACAGATGGAAATTTCAAGAATCAGAAAACAATAATACCACTATACAATGAAAATAATTTGCGTTATACCGGCACGTGCCGAGTCAACCCGCTTTTTTGAGAAACCTCTCGCCCTGATTCTGGGTAAACCGATGATACAATGGGTATGGTCACACTGCATGGAAGTACCTGAATTTGATGAGGTATATGTAGCTACCGACAGCGATAAAATCCGCTCTGCCGTAGAAAACTTCGGTGGCAAAGTCATCATGACATCATCCGACCACGACACGGCTACCGAGCGTCTATACGAAGTATCTACTAAAGTCGATGCAGACCTGTATGTTATGGTAAACGGCGATGAGCCCCTGTTGCGCCGCGATGCCATCATACGCTGTATACCCGACAATATAGAGGAAGGACAGCTCTACGTATCCAATCTTATGACAGATTTCTCCAATCCCGTTGAAGTAGTCGATGCCACAAACCTCAAGATTGTAGTCGACCGCAACGACAGATGCCTGTTCATATCCCGCTCTCCGATTCCATATCCCAAGGGAGCTATGGACTATGTATTCCACAAATTTGTGGGTGTCGGTGCTTTCAACCGCAAAGCTCTCGAATTCTACCACAACACACCGCGAGGCCCTATCGAAAAAGTGGAAGAAAACGACTCATTCCGCTTTATTGAAAACGGGGTACCCATCTACTACTACAATTGCCACTCAAAATCGCTTTCGGTCGACAACCGCAAAGATATCGCCGGAGTAGAAGCATATCTGAAGTCGCAGGGTGAATAGTCTATGACAGCTCTGATACTTTATCTTACTGCTTCATTCATCGCTTGGGCACTCGTGTTTCTGCTTTTGCAGAAACCTCTGTTTGGCATCGTAAACCGACGCTCGACCGAGGCGCCCATAACCATGCGCGAGTTATCGCGTATTTATCGCAACGGACTGCCCACCGACCTGATAGTAACCTCATATGCAACAGGTGCGACTCTGTTGTTCACCATTGTATGCGCTATAGCTGGGGTTTCACCATTGTGGATTGTAACAGCGCTCAACATTGCACTGGCCGTCATCGTAGGACTGATGACGGTGGCCGACACCATACTCTATGGCTATTGGCACTACAAACTCGATTCGTCGGTGCTGCCATATCTCCGCAACCTTAAGGGTGCCACGGCAAGTGTCAGCAATCGGTATATCGCAGGAACTTTAGCAATCTGGCTTCTGGTTTCTTCAGTCATATTCGCCGTGGTAGAGATTCCGCTGATATGCTATACCGATTATGGCTATTATACCCCCGTATCAATAGGAGAGCGACTGTTGCCTCTGACCGTATTTATCGCAGGGGGCGCAATATGTTTTATACTGATACGCGGTTTGCACCGTCGTCCATACAATCCTTCTATAGCATACTATTCCAAATACCAGTTTTTCAACCACTTTGCGGTAAATCCGATATATACATTCATATATTCCATATCGGTAAAAGACGATTTTGACTCGCAACACCGCTACATGACCGACGACGAGGCACGGCATATAGTTGACGGACTGTTTCCCAAACAGGGCGAGCCGGAAAAACTATTAAAGACCGATCGCCCTAATGTGTTGCTGATTATATGGGAAAGTCTGAACGCACAATTCCTCGATATGACCGGTGGAGATCCGGAAGTTACGCCCAACTTGAGTCGCCTCGCTAAAGAAGGTATACTGTTCAGCAACTGCTACGCCGGCAGCTGGCGCACTGACCGTGCTTTAGTCAATGTAATAAGTGGCTACCCTGCACCGACTAACTGCTCTATTATCCGCTACAACAGCAAACTACCACACCTTCCGGCCATAGCCCGATCCATGCGCGACAAGGGTGGATATACCACTACAGTCGTACACGGCGGCGATCTGATGATCATGCATAAAGCCGACTATTATCTGGCATCAGGCCATGATACCCTCGTAGCGCAACGTGACTTTCCCAACAATGCGCCTACAGGTAAATGGGGAATCCATGACGGCTACATCATGGAATGGCTGACAAAAGAAATCAAAAAGAAAAATGCCGAAGGCGAACGCTGGATGATTACGTTTCAGACATTAAGTTCGCACGAAACATTCGAGGTACCGTATAACCGTCTGTCAGACCCTGCGGCAAACTCATTTGCCTATGTCGACCACTGCCTCGGCCACATGATCGATGAGTTAAAGGCGTCACCCGGCTGGGACAATACCCTCATAGCCATTGTCGGCGACCACGGACTGAATCTCGGCAGCAAACCGCTTCCACGCCACGAATTCTGCCACATACCCATGCTGCTACTTGGCGGCGCAGTAAAGCAGCCAATGATTATTGACAAGATCGTAGGACAAACCGATCTGGCGGCTACATTGTTAGGTCAGCTAAATATTCCCCACAACGATTTTCTTTTCAGCCGTGACATATTCGCCACTCCATATGAGCCCTGGGCGTTCCATTCATTTACAAATGGATTGTTTTTCATCGATAACGACGGCCACACCGAGTTTGACACAGTAGGTCAGACCATTGTCGACGGCGGAACTCCCGACCGGATCAACCGGGCAAAAGCGTTAGTACAGACCTACTATACGGATCTTGCTCATAGATAACTGAATAGCCACAATATGAACATTCTGCAGATATATCCCGGAAAAGTATGGGGTGGAGCCGAACAGTATATACTGAACCTCATAAAAAGTTTAGAACAGCGAGGCCATAATATCTACACTCTATGCCGTGGCGACGGTATAGTCAAAGACCGCAGCAATGCCGCGCCGTTTGACTTCAAATGGAAGTGGAGCACCGGAGCCGCACGACGTCTGGCACGATATATCGATGATAATGCTATCGACGTTATAAACATCCACGACCGCCACTTCATACCAATAGCTGTAATGGCTCGCGACAAAGCTAAACACAAGTGCCGTATAGTCTTCACGCGCCACATAGCACGTTCGCAAAAAATCGGATTGCTGGAACGCCGGATGTTCCGTCGGCTCGATGCAGTAATATTCGTATCGCAACTGGCAAAAGACAAGCTCGTCGCCGCCAATCCGTGGATAGAGCAGATGACGACGTATGCTATTCTCAACAGCATACCTTCCCGGCCGGAATCTGTAAAACCCTCTATCGACCGCAACTCATACGGTATCGACGACCGCACCCCGGTAATCACATTCGCCGGACGTGTACGCAAGTCAAAGGGAGTGACAACTCTGCTCAACGCTCTCGCACTATGCAACGACCTGCCATTTCATCTGCTTATCATCGGAAAATTTCGTTCGGAAAGATATCGCCGCGAGGTATTGAAAATCATCGACAAAAACAACCTTAATGGCAAGGTAACCATAGTCGGATTTACTGATAATGTCCGCGGTTACATAGATATTTCGGATATAGGGGTAGCACCATCTATTGTTGTAGAATCATGTCTGTTGAGCAACATTGAGTTTATGGAAGCCGGGAAACCAATCGTCACGACCAACAACGGTGGCCAGGTAGAATACGTCACCGACGGTAAAGACGGACTCCTGGTAGAACCCGGCAATACACAGCAACTTGCTGCTGCCATACGTCGGTTACTGACAGACACCGAGTTAAGGCAACACATTGGTACCGAAGCAAAAAAGACATACCACGACAAGCTGCAATACAATCTTTTCGTAGATAAAATAATTTCAGCGTATAACAACTGAACCGTAATACATGAAACAGCAGACAGTGATAGTTTACCGGCCGTCGGCACTTGGAGACGTCGCCATGGCGATTCCGGCGATATACACTCTGGCTATGTCACATCCCGAGGTGCGTGTAGTAGCCGTTACTAACCAGAAATTCACAAGTCTGTTTATCGACCGGCCTGCCAACCTTGAGGTATTCGGTATCAATAAGAACGATTTCAAAAATCTTCCGTCAGTACTCAAATTGGTAAAACGCCTTGACGAACTAAACCCGTCGGTATTCATAGACATGCACAATACTCTGCGCTCATGGATTATCGACACCGAATTTGCCCGCCGTGGCCGTCGGGTAGAGATTCTTGATAAGCGACGCCACGAGCGACTGTCGATACTTCGGCATCACGCCGCGAGCAAACGCGATTTCACGCAACGCTATTTTGATGCAATCGAGATGGCTGGTTACAGCCTCGATCGCTCACTGTTCAGAGGATTTGCCGACAAAACCGCCTGCGACAGTACGACAGATAAACGTCGCGTGGGTATAGCTCCATTTGCACGCTACACTACAAAGACGTACCCGCCCGAAATGATGGAGCAGGTAGTAGCCACATTGTCGGCTTCCGGACGTTACGAAATATTTCTGTTTGGCGGTGGCGAACAAGAACTCGCCATACTCAATGCCTGGAAAGAAAAATACAATGCGATTGCCTTCGTGTCAGGATCGCTCACCCTCGATCGCGAAATGGAACTTATGGGTACAATGGACGTGATGGTCACAATGGACTCCGCCAACATGCATCTGGCGTCGCTCGAAGGTACGCGTGTAATTTCAATATGGGGAGGAACCACCCCGGCATGCGGTTTTGTTGGATGGAGGCAGAGTCTCGACGACGCCATAGTGGCCGGTCTCGAATGCCAGCCATGCTCGACAGCAGGATCTAAAACATGTCCGCTCGGCACCATGGCGTGTCTGCGGTCTATCAGTCCGGACAAGATTGTCGGTCGGATAGAGGAAGCCTGCAACTAAATGTGTTTAGTTTCTGAACGCCTGCCAGAATCTCACTACAGTGCGCAATGTGCGTATGCCTATAGCTGCATATTCAGCAAAATTGATATTGGAAAACAGCCGTAGGAATATATTACCCGCGACAACCTGATTAAGGTGTGTATCAAAAATCTGCGAAGAACGTTTTAACCGTTCGGAAGCCATGTCCATTCTCACCAGCGTCAATGCACGCTGAAACCGCAGTTCCGACAGCGTATAGCCTTTCCAGTCTTTTTTAGGCACCGACATAGCAGGGTGCAGCTTCTTCATTTTGGTACTCATGATTGTGCTTTATCTTCTGATGATTTTACATTCGATCCTTCCGGATCATCTATAAACAAGCGTGATACAAACCTGGCGATAGGATTGACAAACAGCGAGTCTCTCAATATAAAAGCCAAAGCGGCAAGCAACAGATACAATCCGCCCATAATGAGGAAGCACCACATTACCGGTATCACCTCGGCCAATGCGTATATCAGTCCTATCGAGATAAAGAAAAACGAGATTATTACAAACAGAAGCAATACGAAAGCCAGAGTAGCCCCCGATAGCAACAAAGTCGATTTTTCTATCGACAGCAACTTCATGTTTTCGGCATACAGCCTGATGTAGGTTTTGGCATTGTGCCACACCGATTGGAAGGATTCGTCGTTATGTCCGCTCATTTTACATTCTTATAATAGTTGGGAAAAACGTGTTTATATACTTTTTCGGGCTTCTATATATCCCGTGCTCCGCGCCACGTATCTACGTAGCACAGAGCATGGAATGTATGAAACATAAAGATGTTTTCTATCAATCGTCGAGTTCCTCGGCAAGCTTGGCCACAAGAGCGTCTACATCAATCTCTTCCGACAGAATACCGCGTCGGCGCAGAGAGTCAGTAATCTTGCTGCGTGTCACCTCACCCTTTTCGGGAGCGGTAAGTAACGCTACAGCCGCACCTACAAGTGCGCCACCTAAAAATGCCGATATCAATGCTACTGTATTATTCATTTTAATATTATTATCCTGTTATACACTTAATTGTAATTATCTCTCGTTTTATGAATCATTTCGACGATTCTTTTTTTGCTTCTTCGGCGATACACTCTGCCAGACGTTCTACCGGACACTTGTGAATATCAATACCGTGATGTTTCATAAAACGATATATGTCGCGACGGGTATAACGACCTTTTTTCGGTGCATACAATACTCCGAGTGCCGCGCCGGCTACTGCGCCGCCTACAACGGCCATAATTACATGGAGAGGTTTCATAGTCTTGATGTTTTTAATTTGTTAATTAATATATCTCAAGCGTAGCCAAACGCTGTCACGTTTAATCGCGCTTTCAAATATAACACCTCACAGGTGATTTTGCTCAATGCGTTAACATTTTTTCACCGGTATAATGTGTAAATTTGCCATATGGCAACAAGTTATATACAGATAGACCAGCTTACAAAGAGCTATGGCGACCGTCTGCTTTTCGCCGATGTGACTTTCGGTGTATTCGAGGGCGACAAAATTGGTATCATCGCTAAAAACGGCACAGGCAAATCCACTCTGCTGCGAATCATAGCCGGCACCGAGGCTCCGGACTCCGGCACAGTCACTTTCCGCAACGGTCTGCGCGTCGGTATGCTCGAACAGGTTCCGGTATTCCCATCCGGCGCTACAATAATGGAGGCGATGCTCGGAGGCAACGATGCCACCTCAATTGCCATTGCCGACTACAGCCGTGCTGTGGCTTCGGGCGACAACGATGCTCTCGAAGCAGCCATGCACGCTATGGATCACACCTCGGGATGGGAAGCAGAAGACCGTATACGACAAATGCTGGGCCAGCTCGGCATACACGATCTCACCCAGACCACCGACACCCTTTCGGGCGGACAGGCCAAACGTGTGGCTCTGGCCCGGATGTTGCTGACCGAGCCTGACCTGATCATACTCGACGAGCCTACCAACCACCTTGACATGGCTACGAAAGATATTCTCA
>CAZOCO010000024.1:0-21154 GCA_964578325.1 uncultured Muribaculum sp. | reverse complement strand
TAAGGAGCCGTCTTTGAAATAAATACAAGGACGGCTCCATTTTTGTTGGGATAGGTTGGGAACGTTAAGTTAGTGACATTGTCATGCATGCTGTCCATACAAACCTGCGACACAACACATTACGCGCAATACATCGCCTCCACGGACACACCCACCCGTAGGGATGCACCACGGTGCATCCTCCCCACCACCACGAACATAGGATGTTCCATGGAACATCCCTACCACCTCACATACAGCAATTTACGCCCACAAACGCGGTAGGGACGCCAAGTTTGGCGTCCGCCTCACACAAATCCAAAATGCTCTAACCGGACAGCATACATGCCAAACTACCACACAGCGCATTACGCAGCACATACTGCTTTCACGAACACATCCACCCGTAGGGCTGCACCATGGTGCAGCCTACCACGCACAAACAGAGGATGTTCCATGGAACATCCCTACCATCTGACAACGCATCATCATCGGACGCCATGCATGGCCCGTTACAATTTAACAATTCGCAACCATCTATAAACCACCAAATTACAATTTAAATGCAAAAATATTTGGTTTTACTGCATCAAGTTATTAACTTTGCGCTTAATTGCCTGTAGCAACTACATACACGACATATAAAAATCACAATTTTAATTAATACCATTAATAATAACATTATTAACCAAACCATGTTAAAGCATCTCTTACTTTGCTCTACATTGTTGTCGGCATGTGCTATGACCTCGGTGGCAGCCACCGAGAACTGGACTGTCGGCTCAAACACCTGGGAGGTTGAACAAACTACCGAAGACCTCTGCCCCGGTGTCAAGTATCACTTGGTCAACTGGAAAACCAACCGCAGCTCCGCATACCCCGGATCGCGTCTGCATGTAATCGAGGTTGACCTCACCAACCCCAAAATCTCTATCGAGAACGTCAAGAACCCCAGCTCGATGTATGGTACCCGTACCCTCATCAACCACGCCAAGGCTATCCACAGCTCTACCCACCAAGCTATTGCCGGTGTCAACGCCAACTTCTGGAACAACACTTCAAGCAATAACTTCGCCGGCGCATACGGCGGTCAGGGTGCCCACGGAGTCTGCATCTCCGACGGCGTGATGTTTACCGACCCCAACATCGCATCTGTAGCACACGTCGGTGGCCCTATCACCACCACCGGTATGTTTGCTGTAGACAATGACGGCAAGGTTTACCTCGACTTCCTCAAGGAGCAGGTACTCCGCAACTTCGGTACAGACGATAATCCTATCTGGGCTACCGAAAATGGCGAAGGTTCAGGTTCTGAATTCTCTTGCTTCAACAAGAGCATCGGCCATCAGATGCAGCTCGACATGTGCAACCGTTTCGTGCCCTGGAGCTGTGCATCATGCTTTACCAAAGAATGGGGCGACCGCGCATTCAATGTCGGCGACCTTACCGACAAATTCACGACCAACGTAGGTACTCCCGGCACAAACAATGTAATTGGCGCCGGTGAATATTACACCGAAGTTCTTCTTGACTTTGACGAAGGTACAACCGACTTCAACATCGGCGGCAAGACACCGATGGTAATCAAGGAAATCCGTGCTTACGGTCCTGGCGAACAAGCCACTATCGGCAAACTCGACGGCCATGACCTCGCTGTAGTAGGTCGCGGCGGCTTCGGCAACGTCATGAATGCCGCTTGGCGTGTTGGCCACAAGGTAAACTTCAACACCACAGTAAACTTCGTAGACCACGGTACCCCCAATGGCATCAAGGAAGCCGTATCGGGCAACATCATGGCCATGAAGAACGGTGAGATCTGCCCCTACACCACTTCTACAGCAGCTCCCTACGGACAGGGTGGCTACGACAACACCTACTATCCCCGTACACTGCTGGGTGTAAACGCAGACCGCACCAAGTTCTACATGCTCGTGTGCGAACACAATGTGAAGAACCCCACCCGCTACTTCGGCTTCACTACCGAGCAGATGTGTATCATGGCCCGCGACCACTTCGGAGTAAGCAACGCCACACAGATGGACTGCGGCGGCTCGACATACATGTATGCCAAAGGTGGCAACGTAGCCCGCTCATATGACAACGCTCAAGGTGAACGCGCCGTATACAATGGTGTATTCGTATGCTACAACGGCGACGATGTCAAGCTCCCCGAGCCCGGCACATATGAAGAAGAAGAGCCCGAAATCGAAGATCCCGACAAGGGTTGGGTTGACAGCGGCGAGCGCGCTCACTTCGCCTACGGCCTCTCTACAGCCTCTGACAGCCGTGGCGTACCCACCGCCAACTACTTCCTTACCGGCGACGTTAAGGCAGTTGACGTGATCCTCACCAACGCCGACGACGACACCGACGTTGTTACTATCGCCGGTGGCACAGCCAAAGGTCTCAACACCGTATACGTCGACGATCCCGCCCTCAACCCCGGCACCAACTACAAGTGGGCCGTCAAGGTTTACTCTAACCCCGTCACCGCTACATCGCACTTCCTCCACGATGCTCCCGGCAAAATTTGCAATAACGCTAATACACCCACTCGTGGTGGTGTAGGTGTTGTCACTGACCCCGAAAGCCCCGCCTACGGTAACGTCGTTTACTCTATGGGCTTCGCACAGGGCTTCGGTATGTATAACGCCGACGGTACAAAGGCCGGCAACTGGCACGCAGGTATGGCTCCCTGGACCGCCAGCAACCGCTCTGACCTTTACCGTATCGGTATGCGCAACAAGAATACCGCCTACGCCTGCTGCTTCAGCGACAAGGGTGCCGGCTACTGGAAGTTTGATCCCACATCGCCCGAGACCACACCTGAAAACCTCTCGGGAGGTACAAACGACGGTACAGGTTGCTTTAAGATGCCCAATGGTACAGTTGTCGGCTCCGGAGCTCCAGGTATCGCATTCCAGCGCAAGAGCGACACCGAAGAATACTTCTGGGTATTTGCAGAAGACTGGCCAAGCGGAAACTCCGACTTCAAGGGCATCCTCTGCAAGTGGAAGACCGACTTTGAAGACAAGATCGAGCACGGCCTGATGGGCGCCGATGGCAGCCATGCAGGTACCGGTATCTTTGGATACCAGAATATCTGTATCACCCCGACACCGGGTGGTGTATTCTGTGCACAGGTTCGTAATTTAGGTCAGAATACCACCGGTTGTCCGGCATTTGTCTACATTACCGATGGTTTTGCTATGCCTTACAACTCTGGCTATCATCAGGAACTGTTCACCTCATGCGGTGGTTCGGTTGCAATCTCCGACGACCTCTCATTGTTCGCAATATCAGGTAACAATGAAAACATCAAGGTATTCGACGTAACCTGGGATGGTGATACCCCGACGTTCAAGTTCCGTACAGTAGTCAACGATACCAAACACGTAACCGAGACCTCACAGCTCGCCTTCGACCCTGCCGGCAACCTCTATGCATGGCAAGCCAGCTCCGATGCCAATTACAGCGGTCTGTTTGGCTACTCATGGAAGAACGACGCTCCCGAAGCTCTCACTCCCGCCAAAGCCAACGATCTCATCCTCGCCCAGCGCTTCACAGGTATCGACAACATCGTTACCGACGCTGAAAACGCTACCCCCGTTTACTACACTGTACAGGGCGTACGCGTTGACAACGCCAACCTCGTTCCCGGCCTCTACATCAAGGTTACAGGCCGCAAAGCCGAGAAAGTCGTAATCAAGTAAACCAACTACGACAACCCCAATACCAAGCCCCGACGCCCCCGGCGCCGGGGCTTCGCGTTACCCCTCCACCCGAAAAACTCCGAACACCCACTTACGTCATCCGGGCGCCATACACCACCCCCCCAATGCTCTTTCCGGGCGCCATGCATGGCGCCCCTACCATCCTACCACACAACGCATTACGCAGCACAGACTGCTTTCACGGACATATCCACCCGTAGGGCTGCACCATGGTGCAGCCTCTCCCCGCACAAACATAGGATGTTCCATGAAACATCCCTACTACTCAACACGTTATATCCTCCACCGCGGTAGGGACGCCATGCATGGCGTCCGCCTCACACAAATCCAAAATGCTCTAACCGGACGCCACACATGGCGTCAATACTAACCTACCACTCAACGTATTACGCGCTATACATCGCTTTCACGGACACATCCACCCGTAGGGATGCACCACGGTGCATCCTCCCCACCACCACGAACATAGGATGTTCCATGGAACATCCCTACCACCTCACATACAGCAATTTACGCCCACAAACGCGGTATGGACGCCATGCTTGGCGTCCGCCTCACACAAATCCACAATGCTCTTACCGGACGCCATGCATGGCGTCCCTACCAACCTGTGAATCAACGTATTACCTTCAAACACCCGCTTTTTCCCGCACACTCACCGCTTTTCTTATGTCGAACTCACGTTAATTTATACAATATGAGCCAGAATACGAAGCACAGGCATGCCTCCCCACGAGGCAATGGCTCCGAGCTTATTTTTCAAGCGTACGTTTTTGTCGGTAAGTGTGTGCATGCGTTCTTGCCTGATAATCGCCAGGCAACGTGATATTGACTCTTTGTCGTCGACACCTTCCTTCAGCATAAGCAAAAGCAGATTAAAATGAGCACTGAACCGACGGTCTGCCGCTGCGCGTGCCACCGAAGGATGATGCCGGTGCATGTAACCGACAATGCGGTCGGTCACTTCAAGCGCATCCAGACGGTTGGGGCTCCATTGATGCATGAAACTTCCGGCATATTGACGGTAGAAGTATACAGTTTCCGGCAGGAAAGCAATCTTGTCTGCCCCTTCGTAAAAGCGGTAAAAAGCATCAAGATCCTCATAGCGTATCGTCTCATCAAACCGTATGTTGTCGCCAAGCAGACGACGATCCATCAGCATACCCCATGGTGAGTTAAGAATGATACTTTGGTAAAGAGCCTTCTTCATCGCTGTCTCATAATCCATTACTTCGGGAGTGTGGTTTTGTGGCGCGATGTCACGGTAGTGCGACGATACTTCCGGACGTCCTACACACACCTGCGCTCCGGTAGATTCCAGTGCATCAACAAGAGTGGCGATGGAGTGTGGATACAGACGGTCGTCGGCATCGACAAATCCTATGTAACGCCCGTTGGCACGATCGATACCGATGTTACGAGCTTTTGAAACGCCGCCATGCGGAATAGTTATAAGTTCGAATCGCTTGTCACGGCGGCAAAAATCTGCAGCAATATCAGTCGAACCGTCGGTCGATTCGTCATCGACTATCAATACGTGCAGATCGGTAAATGTCTGTGAAGCTATCGATTCCAGGCACTCGCCGAGATATGCTCCGGCATTGAATACCGGTACGATAAGCCATACAGGAGCCTGGTGGGGTTCGGATATATGTACTGCAGGAGATATGTGGCTGTCGGTCGTCATTGGATTACAAAGATAAGTGAAATTCATTTTTTTTGAAAAAAAATGTGCCGTCTATGAACTTTTATGCAGGCTGCTTTGTTTATCCTGATAGAACAATTTTAAACCGTTGCAACTATGATCAATCGAAAACTTGAAGACGCTATCAACGCGCAGATTAATGCTGAATTCTGGTCGGCCTATCTATATCTTTCCATGGCTATGCAATTTGAGGAGAAAGGCTATGCCGGGATTGCCAACTGGTTTCGCATCCAGTTTAAAGAAGAACAGGCCCATGCCGAAATTTTCATAAACTATCTGGTATCGCGTGGCGGACGTGTTGTGTTGAAGCCTATCGACGCGGTGCCCACCGAATGGGATTCTCCCCTTGCGGCCTTTGAAGATACTCTCGCACACGAAGAAAAGGTTACTGCACTCATAAATAATATCTATGCTCTTGCCGAAGCCGAGCACGACTATGCCACACGCGGTAAGCTCGACTGGTTTATAGCCGAACAGGTTGAGGAAGAGGAGACTGCCAAAGGACTTATCGACCGTCTGAAGCTGATTGGCGATAATGGCCTGGCTCTGTATATGCTCGATCAGGAACTGGCACAGAGGGTCTACAACGTACCCGCTCCGCTGGCCCAGGCCTGATAGAGTTTCTTTAATTAAAAATACATGCGCCTGTCTCTATAGCGGGATAGGCGTTTTTTCATTTCTGCGAAGAACTATTTGTGTCTCGCGTTTGTATGAATAAATATGAGGGATAATACTGACAATAATGATTCGTCGATGACGATGCGGCTTGGCGTTGCGGCTGTAGTGTCCGGGTTGCTGATAGGAGTAGCCGGATGGTTGCTGAAATGGCTTGTAAAAACCATTTCGACATTTGTCACGTCGGGTTTTGATCTCCATGGTAGCAACTGGTGGCTGATAGGAGTGCCGGTAGTAGGATTTCTGATTGTAGGGTGGTTTGTAAGAAATATAGTGAAGCAGCCGCTCGAAGAGAGTACTGCCCGCATGAAGGCTGATATTGCATCCGGCGATGGTAAGATGCCTGCGCGTCTTACCGTGTCGTCAATGATTGCCAGTGCCTTGACCCTCGGTTTTGGTGGTTCGGCCGGATCGGAAGGCCCGATTGCCTACACCGGTGCCGCTGTCGGCAGTAATGTGGCACGCCTGTGTGGTCTCGACCGCCGGCAGATGCTGATTTTCCTGGCATGTGGCGCCGGAGCCGGTATCGCTGCTATTTTCAAGGCGCCTATAGGCGGTATGTTCTTTACGTTGGAGGTGCTGCACATGACGCTTGGGGTGTCATCGGTACTGATGCTTGCATCGATGTGTCTCATTTCCGGTGTCACCGCTTATTTGTTGAGCGGATGTACTACAGATATGACCGTACCGCCTCTGATGACGTTTGATGTTGCCATGATACCAGCTCTGTTGCTTATGGCTGTTGCGGCAGGTATATATTCGGCATATTATCTCTCTACCGGACTATATGTGCGTCGCCGACTTCATAGTGTGGCGCGCCCGGTCGTACGCAATATTCTTTCCGGACTTACTGTGGGCATACTGCTGTTTCTGTTTCCCGCTCTTTACGGTGAGGGTTATAGTGTATTGTCTCAAGTCGCCAACGGACATATGTCGGCTGTGGTTGATGGTAGTATCGCTGCTACATTCAGTGAATCGGATACTGTGTTATGGATACTCGCCGGAATACTACTGACGAAATCCATAGCATGCTATTCTTCAAATTCGGGTGGTGGTGTTGCCGGAGATTTTGCTCCGACTCTGTTTGTCGGTGGACTTGCAGGTGCCTTTATCGCCTTGTGTGCTTCGCATGTACCGTTTATGTCGACTGTTCCCGCCGACACAATGGTAGTATGTGGCATGGCGGCTGTAATGGCCGGCGTAGTGAGGGCTCCGCTCATGACGATATTCATTGTGGTGGAAATGACACACACGCTACAGCTTCTACCGGCAGTAGCATTGGCGGCACTTGTGTCGTGGGGTGTATCTACGCTAATTTACCGGCCAGCCGCACATTGACATGTCATAGTGAGACACTGCCTGTAGCACGGATATCGGCCGACGAAGCTCCGACCTCTATAATATATGTGCCATGTGGGGTGACAAATGCAGTGCCCATTATTCCCGACAGTAATGGATCTTCACGCATATCGACCGGAGCACTTTCGTCGAGATACAACGGAGTCTGTGCCGACGCATCAAGCGATAGAAAGGTAGCTAACGCTATCGAAAATATTATTGTGGTTTTCATGTTGGAATAAGTTATTCCCAGTTTATACGATAGCAGTAAGGTTCCGACATTGAGTAGCCGTGAATGTTTACATCTCCCGCTCCATACAGATAGGCCGGTTTACCGTTTACTTTCAATATTGCCGGACGTTCCATCTTCCCGGAATAGCAGCGTACAAATAACCCTGGAGTAGCAAACAGTGCGTCTTTGTCGGCCTTGTTGCCCCAGTAGTCAAACAGTGTACCCAATGCTATTTTTGCGTCGGAAAGTTTGAACTGCAGGCCGTCGGTTGATTCCCATAGTATCAGATAGCCGAAACCACCGGTATTACCGCCGAGGTTGTCGGTCGTCAGCAGATAATATTTGCCGTCCATTTCAAATGCCTGCGCATCCTCAAGATATGATACGTTGTCGGTGATAGGTGCATCGCACATAGTATACGGGCCTTCGAGCGACGATGCCACCGCATAGCCGTATTTCGCATCCATGTGGTTTGGGGTGCCGCTTTTGAAATAGATGTAGTATTTGTCTCCGATTTTAAGGAATGCCGGATTGTCTGTACCGATGCTCTTTTCCGAACCGTAGGTCCAGTGTGACGGATCTGTCGACGTGGATACCATAATACCGTCGTTATCGCCGGCGAACCGCCAAGGGCCGTCAATCGAGTCTGCGATTGCCATACCGATGCGTTGGCCTGTGCCTCCTGTGGGATTCTGGCAGATATATAGCAGGATATATTTGCCGTCGACATATTCCAGCCGTGGATTGTGTGGCCCCGCCATAGTCGACGGATCGGCGAATCTGTCGGTTTTTAATACGGTAGAAACATATGTAAACGGACCTTCAGGACTGTCGGCTACGTAGTGGGCGATCTCTGCATTCGGCCCATACCAGCCGTCCATACCTTCGTTTACCGGCCATTGAGATACCATTGCGTGTATTTTCCCGTCGGGAGTAGCAAGCGGTGAGAAACACCATATGTAGTGGGTGGTGTCGTTAATTACCGGCCCGATAAATTCTGCGGTTAATGCTGTGGTGGCATAAGGAAGTTTCAGCTCGGCATTTTCGGCTGAAGGCAATGATGTGCGGCTCGGATTTTGGCATAGTACATTAGCTGTCGCGCAAAGAATCAATGTAGCGATAATCGAAAGGTGTTTCATTCTCAAAAACAGGTTTAATGTGTGGTCGTTTATTATTACAAAATTAACATTGTGATGAGGCTAATAATGTGACAAAAACGCCATTTGTTGTAACATTTGTTGCTTTGTGCCGCCGCGACATGCTCTATAGTAGGGGCGGTATATGTTTTTTTACTACCTTTGCCATAGAATATATTTTAACATGAGTTCGATATAAGAATTCACATTCTAAAAATAGAACTTACAATAGTTAATATGCCTAAAAAATAAAGTGGACTCCAGTCTTCGATGATAAAAATAAATCAACAATCACTATAAAGCCGGGTAAAAGCGCCGTGTCTTATAAGAAAGGGAAATAATAATGACCACTACTGTTAAAAAGAATATTGCCATATTGGCGTCGGGTACGGGTACAAATGCAGAAAACATAATCCGTTATTTTCAGGACGCCGATTGCGGGCTTAAGGTAGCCCTTGTTATAAGCAACAGGCCTGATGCCGGAGTACTTGATTGTGCTTCGCGTAGGGGTGTTCCGGCATGCGTTTTATCACGTGCGGATTTTCAAAATGAAAAAACCACAATGGAAATAATGAAGCGGTATTCAATAGATATTGTAGTACTTGCCGGATTTCTGTTGCTTATTCCTTCGTACCTGATTGCTGCATACAATGGCAAAATGGTCAATATACATCCGTCGTTGCTGCCAAAGTTCGGCGGAAAAGGTATGTACGGGCGATATGTACATGAAGCCGTAGTCGCTGCCGGTGAGCTGGAATCCGGTATAACCATACACATGGTAAGCGAACGCTATGACGAAGGCCGCATATTATTCCAGGCCAGTACAGCGATAGAGCCGAGTGATACTCCGGAAATAGTAGCACGAAAGGTGCAGCGGCTTGAACATGACCATTATCCGCAGGTTATCCGTGAGACTTTTAGCTGACCGAAATTTTGTAAAAACAAGTAAGGCACTGCATGGCGGTGTGGCGTAGCAGTGCCTTACCAGTTATATGTGGTGGAAATCACTTGGCGTTGTAGCTTTTGCGCTCGAAGCGGTAGATGCGTACGTCTTTCGACGGAACATCTACTTTAAGAGATGCCGGGTCGAATACGTTGCCTGCGAAAAGTTCTTTGCCGGAAACAAATTTTGAACCGTCTACTCCCAGACGAGCGAAATCTATATCTTTATGTAGTGGGGTGCCATTGGTGTCGTAGTTGAAAACTACGTAGTAGAAAGCGTCGGGGGTATCAAGTATAAATTCGTTATCTACGGTGAGGTCATTGTGAGAGAAAAGTGTACCTACGTTGTTGAACCTACCTTCTACCGGACGGAAAGAGTGACCCAGACGACCGACTTCTATCAGATCGGGATTGGTGGCATAGCGCACTGCGCGTTCACGCTCTTCGGGATATCCGACTACGTGGAAAGGCTTGCCATACATGTCGCGTGTCTCGCCTTCATAGGCGTATGTTCCGCCAAGAAGGGTCATACCTGTAATCAGACCGCATGAATAGCGTATACGGGCTTCGTTTTCGTCGTTGGAGCCTTTGCCGGAGAATGGTACTTTTGACAGACACATATGGTCTGGGTCGTTGAAGGCATACACCCTGTCGAGCCACCATGAGCCATTGATACAGTTGAGGGTATACATCGATTGTGGCAGGTCGCCCCAGGCATCACATCCGATACGTCGTACATGAGCTTTGGCCGGGAATATGGGCGCGATAGAGAAGTCAAGCATCATGTCACCGGCAAAATCCTTGATATAGTCCATACCATAGTTGTAGGCCTGCATACCGGTGGTGATAGTCGGATCATACCATGAATCGGCTTCCTGCGAACCGTTGTTCATAAAGTCGATTTTGACAAATTCAAAGCCGAGATCGCGAAATTTCTCAAATTCCTTGCGGTTCCACTCTTTTACGGCCGGGTGGGTCGGGTCGAGAGACCATCCGCATATATGGCGTGGCCGACCACCTGCTTTCAATACCATCTCGCCTAGGCGGGCGCCCTGCCATTCGTCGTTGCGTGTAATTGCATCTTCGCCGCCCCAATATGAGAATGGTGTGGTATAAGCTCCGGCTGCGATTCCGAGTTCTTTACATTTTGAGGTGAAAGCTCGCAGTTCGTCATCGTTGAGAGCATTCCACCCTGAATCGAGTACGATGAAGCAGCGGCCTTTGCCGTTATGGAAACCAGCCGGGAGAAGTTCTTTTTCAAAGAAATCGAGTACGCTCATACACGATTTGGCATTTAGGCCCCATTCCATGCCTCCCCACGATTGCCAGCCAAACAGCGATTCATCTTTGTTCCATTCATATTTGGGGCAGAGAACGGTATTGGCGTCACCATAGGTCTCAAGTCCGTTGCGCCAGTCGTCGAAATATCCTACCATAAAGCGAGGGGATACCACCCGTTCTCCCTTTACGGCGCCATGGCGCTCACTGCTGGCTTTGTTGGGTACAATGTCCCATGTGCGGTCGCTGATATATCCGGCTTCTACTTTGAGATTGTTGAGGGTGGATTCTCCCGACGGGGTAGAATGTACTGCCGATTTCCATGTGGAATGATCGACGGATCCGATTACCACACTGTTTCGTGAGTCGATGTTGTAGTATGCCGTGGCTTCGCACGATGTGACAGGGGCTCCGTTCCATGGTTCGGAGTGGAAGGTGGCCCAGTTGTCGTTGGCAAACGGCATGTTGTATATGCGATTGTCACCGTTGCCGATAGGGAGCGCGGTAGCGGTTTCGCTCACGATGGGACAGATATTTGACGACGATGTCGCACCGTCGTTAGATACTACCGCGGCCTCTACGAGCATATAGGGCAATGACGGATAGATGTAGATTGAGTGTTCCAGATTTTCGTGTCCGGGAAGACCGGAATAGGTATAGGTGTATTTTTTTCCTTTCCCAAATTCGTCGGATACAGACTGCTTCTTTAATTCGACACGTGGATATAGTTTTGAATCGAGAGTGTTGAGTGCCGCGTCGCTCGCTGTGACGTGTGCACCGGCGATGATAGTATTTCCTTTATAGGAATAGGTGAGGGTCTTGTCGGAGTCGTTGAATGTGATTTTCCACGGCCCGTCGCCTACATTCAGACCGGCCGCCGACGCGCAATATGCCGACATCAGCATGCCAAGTGAAAGTACAGAAATGTGTAGTGTTTTCATAATTGATATTGGTTATTCGAGTATGACTAAAATTTCAAGGGAATAGAGGTGTAGCAAATCGGATACAATATTAGTGAAAAACCACGACATGTATCCATGCTTTCTGACCAGAAAATGAAAAATAACCACCAAACTCGGTTACATCTTCTCCATGATTGTTTTCTTTGACACATATGTGGTGTAAACGCTACAGGAGCGACACCTCAATAGATGCCGCTCCTGCGAAGAGTTGTCGTAAAAGCTATGTCAGCGTACGATCAGTTTTACTACAATTCTGCCGACTTTGACTACGTAGGTGCCGGATTGTACGGGAATACGCGTTACTTCGTTAGCTGTGACAGACGCAGCTGTGCGGCCGTCGGCAGTAACGACAGTTATATGGTCTCCGTAGGCTCCCGACACGATGATGGCGCTTTGGTCTACGCTGATAGTGATTCCACCGACAGTCACGTTGTCGAGACCGGATGTCAACAGATCGATAGTAGCCACATTTGACAGTGCCGATTCACCGAGATTGTAAATTGCCGATACGTGATAGTCGTTGACGCTGTTTTCGTCGACAACATCACTATAGTTGCACTCTGTAAGAGGTTCGGTCACCATCAATTTGAGATTGCGGTAGACATTGTATCCTGTAAGCTGCAGAGATTCGTCGGCACCAGCCTCGAATGTGATATCATCGACCATAAGGGCCCATACATCGTAGCTTATACAGCGGATGGCGAAGTAGCGTGCGCCTTCGGGCAGTTCGGCTGTCTGTACATGCCAGTTGTCGTCGACACTTGTGGTGTAGAGCGACTGGAAGTCTTCGATAGCATTGGAGGCTGTAGAATATAGTACTTCAAACCGTTCGTAACCGTAGACGGTAGAGATTGACTTGGCAAAGAACGATACGGTCTGTGCTTTTCCCGACAGCAGCGGCGAGATGAGCCAGTCGTCGTTGCCGCGGGTGTCGTCGACAGGTATCGCCGCCGGACAGATGAAGCACTGCTTGCCGCTGTGAGGTGTAAGACCGGCTTGATAAGCGGCCGCAACATTAGCCTGTTCGATATTGAATACCATCCATGCCTTGGGGGCTGCATTGCCTTCGCCGTCGGCACGGTTGTTGGCAAAGTCGCGATTGGCAATCTGTGTCACAGGCTGGCCGTCGGCATCTACTACCGACCAGTTGCCGATGTAATCATTCTCGCCGAGTTCGCTTGACTCCAATCCGGTAGAGAAGGGAGCATATCCCTCTACATTGTCTTCGGTAAGTTCTGCTACATCGCCGATTCCTGTAGGACGGCTCCATTCAAGTGTCACGCCGGTGCCTTCTGCTTTGGCCGACAGGTCAGTGACTGTCGGGTATGATGGCATCACCACCTGTATGTACAGGTCGTCGGTAGTGTTGTCGGCGATATTGGAGTCGTCGTCGGCAGCTATCTCGATCCGGCACCACAAGCCGTCGGTGTTGGTGACTTTAGGAGTATAGTTGAACGCTATGGTTTGCGTCTTTCCCTGTGCTACAGGCTGACCTTCTTTTGTCTCGACGGCCTGGTCGTTGACATATAGTGTGGCTTTATATCCGGCCATGTCGTAGTGTCCGTTGTTGGTTACGGTGGCAGCTACGGTCATTTCGCGGTTGGCACGGACTGTGGAAGCGACTTCAAGATTACCGATGGCAAGGTTGTTTTCTTCCGGATCGGTGATTTCGATGTTATCGATAAGTACATAGCTGGTGCCCGATACACATGTGGCTCCGATACCTATCTGTACTACTTTGCCGCTGTAGGCACTCAAGTCGACTTCGGCTTTAGTCCATCCGGCCGACGGTGTGCCACCGACCTTAATGCTGGCGACTGTGGCCATATTGGTGTTGGATGTGCCTGCGTTAACACGTACCAGATCCTCGCTGCCTGGAACGGCATAGTAGTAGAACGACACGCGCGGTATGACTGCATCGCGGAGGTTGACGCGACCGAGGTACAGAGTGGCTTTGTCGTCGATATACTGGGGAACGAACATTATCATGCCACCGTCGCCGTCGTATGACTGGGCCGAGGGGAGTTGAGAGGAGTCGGTAAGGTCAAACGATCCGTGGGTGCCGTGGCCGTCGAGTACGAATGCGTAGTGGGTGTTTCCGTCGGCAAACGATTCGCGGATCGGGAGTGAATAAGCCTTACCTACAGGGATATAAGTGGTAAACGGAATCGATGCGCCTGTATGAGTCGGTCCTTCCCAAAGACCTTTGCCTTCGTAGTAGTAGTTGCTCAAGTAGTAACGTACGAAGAACTGGTCGTTGGTTTCGACATCGTAGTTCGGATTTAACTGTGCGTATTTATCCTGGATGTTGCTGTGGGTGAATCCGGCCGATGCATATATACCGTTGCCGGCAGTAGATTGTGCGCTGTTGGGGAAGATTACGTTGGGCTGATACCACATGGTGCGGTCGATACGGCGACCGTTGACGTCGTGGGTTACGGCGTTCCACCACAGGGTGACGGTATTGTCATCGTCTTCGAGCTTGTAGTTGATCTGTTCTACCGACAGCGGACGGCCGTATCCGACAAATACGTTGTCTACAGCTGCCATACCGGCGCCATGTTCATTGTAAGCGATGATTTTGTATTCCTGTGTTCCGCGCTTTACGATAGTGTCGAGGTAGCTCAACGCCGCACCCGGAGCCGGATTGTCAAATACATGTGCCACATCGCCGTTGCGCAGTATTTCTATGCGGTCGATAGCCGACAGCGGGTTGCCGGCGGCATTTACCGTTGGAGCCTTGAAGCTGATCTGTGTCTGTTCGAGGTCGGTGCCATATACGGCTTGCAGCGCGAGGTCGGTGGCTGCACCCGGGGCTTCTATCGTGCCGGCCACATCCATAGCTATATCCTCGACAACCAGATAGTACATGTCGGGATCGGAGCATCCGTGAATACCGATGTAGTATGTTCCTGGAGTCTCGACAACGAAGCTTCCGGCAAGCAGTTTTTCGGAATTGAATGTAGTCTTCGGTACGACATTTATGCTCATAGACTTGGAGTCGGTATCTGTACCGGCTTTTACTTCAAGACGTTCGGTATAGCCGTCGTTACCTACAAATACATTTGAGGTGAAATTGTAGATGATATTGGCCTCAAGGTGTATCGGCATCGAGAACAGCCAGTCGTCCATAGCCATAGTGGCATTGTCGTCGTTGTACTGTATCATTGCGCCTTGCGAAGTAAACACCCATGTCTGTGAGTCTTTATTGGTATTCTCGACTTTGAATATCTGTGATGCTTCGTTGGCGTTGGTCAGAGAGTAGGAGAACGGCACTTTGTAGTCTCCGCGAATGCGTACACCCGACTTGACCTCGGGTTTAGCTTCTATGGCTCCGGTTTCCGGATTGTAGAAGTGGGCGGTGATACCGAAGCTGTAGTTTCCGTCGGGCAGATCTGCCGCAATTGGCACTACGAGCGATGTCTGGTCGGTGCCTGCAGCTACAGTTGTGCCGTCGGGGTAGCGTACTACGTCGTAGGAGATATGGGCCGGATTGATATATCCGCCGTGCACGGCAGTCAGTGCGTTCCATTTTACGGTAAATGCGGTGTCTGACATGTCCATCGTGACGCGAGTGATGCCAGTCACATCGTCGTAGCCCACGTAACGGCTGTCTGATAGAGCTTCGCCGTAACCGGCTTCATTGCTCACCTTAAGCTGGATGGTGTAGGCGCCGCGTTTGTCTACGCTTACCGGAAGAGTGATAGCCTGACCGTAGTCGCCCGAACCGGAGTAACGTACGACGTCGTTGAAGAGCAGCTCATAGTTTACTTTCGAGCCTGCGGCAGGCACATCGCCCCCGTAGGTAGTGGCCGGTAGTATGAACGATACCGTACCGTCGAGCGAATCGTCGGTAAATGTCACTTTATAGTCAGTGGGTTCACCTGGCATTCCGTCGTCAAACGGTGCTACGGCTATCCACAGACCTTGCATCTCGATGCTGCGCGGTATGTCGCATATTATTTGTCCGGCGCCGGTGTTGAGGTCGAAGGCTATGAGCTGCGACGTTCCGACTCCGCCGAAGTAGGCATAGTAGAAAATGTCGCGGGTCATGTCGCAGCATCCCGAACAGTTGTATTGTGCGGTGAGATTGCTGTACGACGCTATTTTTTCGAGGTCTCCGGTGGTCTTGTCTATTTTGTAGAGCGAACCGGTGCGCGATATTCCATACAGTTGTCCGGCGCGGTTGACGCCCATCGCCGACATTCCTTCGGCTCCGTACGACTTGATTTCTGCTCCGAGAGTACCGTCTTCAGGATTGAATGTAGTGAGGTAGAAGGCTGAATTGTCGGCCTTGAGGCTGCAGACGTAGATAGTGCCGGTAGTCTTGTCGTAGGCTGCCGACAATGCCTGTAGCTTATTGTCATTCACCGACAGCTTCTCTACCTGATAAGTGTCGAGATTGACGACTCCACGATATGTGCTGCCATTGCTCAACGGTACCGAGGTATAGAGGGTGCTTCCGGCTGCAATAGCGAAGTCAGCGGCATAGAATGCGTCATTTCCGGCGAGCTTGGTGGTGGTGCCGTCGTTGGGGTTGAAGCTGCAGAGCGAGAAGTCGTATGCCGTGACCCACGCCTGGTCGTAGAGAGGCATATAGTTGAATGTCGGCAGAGTCTTGGGAAGATTGACCGCCGAGGCGTATGATGGAGCCGAAACTCCGGCAAGCGGAGCTATGTCTGGCGTGATTTTCGACTGGAACGGCATCACGAAGTCGGCATCGGTGTAGAACGGTGTCGCTTTCGGCAGTTCCATATATTCTATTGAAAGGCGCGAAGGGTCGCGTGTCTCAAGGTTTAGAGAGCCCGTAGTAGTCTTTTTGACCACAGATGGGTCGTTGGCCTCGATGCGTACCTTTGCTTTGCCGGTAGCAGTTGTGGCTGCTGTTGCCACGCCTGTACCTGACAGGCATATCGCGGCGGCCAGTATCAGCAATAATGTTTTTTTCATCTGATATTTATAACGTGTCGGTATTTCAGCACGACACCCGGACGGAGTAGGCCTGTGTCGTCTCTCCGCCCGGGGATTGTGCCGGAATTTTTATCGTACTAAAACTTTCTTTACGTTGTTGTCAGAGCGTACTACGTATGCTCCGGGAGCTACAGTAAATGTTGCCACTGGAGCAGCGATTTCAGCCGCGATACGGCGACCGTCGGCGCTGAATAGCTCGACAAGACGGCTTTCAACACCTGCTACGGTGATGACTCCACCCCACTGGCTCACGGTCATGCTCTGTTCGGCCGTGATAGTGTCGATGCCGGTGGTGGTAATGTCGACATATGCGGGATTGGATACGCCCGATTCGCCACGGTCGTAAACCACATTCACGTGGTATACATGCTGTCCGTCACCTACATTGCTGTCGACGTAGTGTGTGTGGGCAATAGGTTCGGGAGTGATCAGCTCGTAGTTGCGGTATACGTTGTAGCCGAGTATCTGCAGATTGCTGTCTGCTCCGCCGGTGCGTTCGTATGTAATGTCATCGATTACGAGTGCATATTTGTCGGAGCTTACACAGCGTATTGCGAAGTAGAGCGTGCCGGCAGGGAGGTCGTATGAATACTCCTTGTAATCACCGTCGTCGCTGTAAGGTACGGATTCCACTTCACCTATTTTGGTGAAGTCGGCGATATCCTTGCCGGTGATGGATACAAGTACTTCAAACGATTCGGTGTATGAATAATATGATTTGGCTTTAAACGTGATGGTCTGCGCGTTGCCCGACAGAAGCGGCGAGATGAGCCAGTCGTCGTTGGCTGTGACAGATCCTGAAGGAATAGCGCCGATGCACACGATATTCTGGCTGCCGGTAGCGGCTCCCATCAGTGGCACATAGCCCGGGGTGTGGCCCGACTGCGCGGCGTTCATTACCATCCAGGCGCGCGGTTTGAGCGGGTGGGTATTGTAGTTGGGGGCAAAATTGCAGTTTGCCTGAAGCTGGTAGCATTCAAGGCCGTCGGCATCGATTACAGTCCAGTCGCCGAGGTTGTCGTTTTCGACTTCCGACCACGGCATGCCGATCGAGAAGGCCGGATAGTCTTCAAAGCTTTCGGTGACGGTTTCAACTCCGGTGCCTTCGGTCGAAGGTGCCGACCATTCGAGTGTGACATCGGCATCGGCTGCGTTTGCCGTCAGGTCGTTGATCTTCGGATGAACCGACTCGTCGATGGTGACGGTGTAGTCGGTGGTCACGTTGTCATCCTCGACTTCGTCGTTGTCGGCAACGATTTCACCGCGTAGGGTGTGCTCTCCGGCATGGAAGATGGTAGTGCTAAAGGTCACATCTACCTGGCTTTTCGCGCCCGAAGGCATCGGCTTGCCTGTGGCCTCGCCTACCAGCTCATCGTCCATAAACAGCCGCACGATATATGCATTCATGCTTTCAAGACCGGTGTTTTCTATGTTGACGCCGACAGTCATGTCGCCGCCTGCCAACGGGTTTTTAGGCAGGTCGAGGCCGGTAGCCTTGAGATTGTGGGCGATATTGAAGACTTCGCATTCGCCGGTGGGTTCTACCTGCATCGAACGTAGCAGTATGTAGTTCATGTCGGCATCGGAGCATCCGTGGATACCGAGATACTTCACTGCGTCGCTATGGCAGGCATATGTGCCGGTCAGAGTCACCACTCCGTCGAAGTCGGTGGGTTCGGTCACACAGTCGGTCATGGCTGCTACAGTCATGTTGTTGCCGAGATACAGGGCAAGGCGTTCGGCATATCCGCGACCGTTGACAGCCTTGACGGTAAATGTGTAGACATTACCGCCTTTGAGTACCATAGGCATTGATATCAGCCAGTCGTCCATGCTGGTCTTGCTGTCGGGGTTATATTCTACCCTCGGACCTTCTGCGGTGAATGTCCATGTCTTCTCGTCGTTGTTGGCGTTGATTACGGTAAACAGCGCTTCTGCGCTATAACCGTTGTCGGTGAATGAATACGTGAAGTTGTCGCCGTATACTGCACTGACTTTTACTTCCATATCGGTCTTCGCACCGATTTCGCCGTCGGCTACTGCATAGACGGTGTACTTGTATGTGCCCTCTGCGCACGGATCGTTATATTCCACAATCTGGCCCGTGGCGATTTCGGTAAACTCGCGTACGATTTCGCCGTCGCGCTCTATCACTACCTTGTCTATGGCATCGAGGGGTGCATTGCCGATGGTGACGGTCGGAGTGATGAAGGCTATGCGCACTTCAGGAGTCTCGCCGAAGTAGTAGGGTACGGCGGTAAACGACTGTACGGCGCCGGGAGCGCTCATCGAAGCGGCTATGTCCATGCTGAACTCCGATATGGTGATGCTGTATTCATCGGGATCGGAGCATGCATGGAATCCGATGAAGTATACTCCGTCGGCTTCTACCGAAAATTCGCCGTCAAGGATGACGGGAGAGCCTTCGTCAAGCACGGTGGGTGCTATCACGTCGATTGTCATCGCTTCTACAGTGCCTGCGGCTCCGGCTTTCACTTCGATACGTTCGGGATAGCCGTTGTCTTTTGCTTTGACGCTCAATGAGTAGATTTTGCTTGCCGACAGTTTCAGCGGCATCGAGAACAGCCAGTCGTCTTTCGGATCTGACGAGTCATACGATATTACAGCGCCGGTGCCGTCGATATACCATGTCGCGGTGCCCTCGTTCTCGTTGGCGTCGAGTATGTTGAACATCTTCTGTGCCTCGGCTGCGTTTGCGGCTATATTGTAGGTAAACGGTGGTTCGTAGGGGTTCACGACCTCATGGTTTGTGTAGGCCATGGGGTAGACGGCGCTCGTCCACTTGTCTACATCCCAGTATTCCATTTCAAGGCCGAAGTAGTAGTCGCCCGACAGCAGTTCGCCGGTGAACGGCACGGAGGCCGAAGATACGGCGGGGCCATAGGTACCTACCTGGCGGCCGCCGGGATATGCATAGAGCGTATACTTGATGCTGCCCGGATCGTATGCGCCGCCGTGGATGCCGCCGTGGGTTTCCAGCTGAGCTCAAAGGCTGTTTCGCCTACGGTCATGACGAAGTCGCTGACGGGGGCTGCCTGATCTTCGCCGATATATTTAGTGATAGTGGTCTTGGGACCGTCGCCGAGGTCGTTGGTGGCCCATACGGTCACGGTAAATTCCTGTCCGTGGCCTTCGGCATGGAGCGCGTGGCTCGCTTCGTCGCACCACCAGAATTGTACGTTGTCTTTTACTTTGGTTCCGTTGACTTCGATAGTGTAGGAGCAGCGTTCATCTGAACTCTGTGCCGTGCCGTCGAATGTTGTAGATGGCATGTTGAATAGAATTTCACCCGTCACGGCGGTGCCGTCGGTCTCAACACGCAGATTTTCTACTGCTGCCGGAACTCCGGGAGGGTATTTTGGCGCATGTTCAGGTCCGCCGGATAATGCCTGTCCTATGATCTGTGCCGTACCGACTGTCGCAGTGGCAAGCACAATGTAGGCAAAAATACGTGGTAATAGTTTTTTCATAACATTACAGAATAAAAATATGATAATAATTGTTTATTTTGGCATATTATTTTGCAAAGATAAATATTTTAGCCCCCGATAGCAAAAATATTTACAAAAAAAGGCCGTCAGCACCGCACCGACAACATGTAATACATTGTATAATAGAGCAATAGAAGCGTTTACATGAAATATCCCTTGTTTGTGGTTGTGGAGGTGAATCGCGGTTATATCGGGGAGGGCGTTTTATGGTATTAGGATTAAAATCACATCGCCCTGCGGCTTATTGCTACAGGGCGATGATAATATGCGGTATTACGACTAATCAGTAAAGATTAGAGCTGCGGACCGGCTGCAACGAGAGCTGCACCGGCTTCGTTGTTGGTATACTTCTGGAAGTTGTTGATGAAACGCTGGGCAAGGTCTTTAGCCTTAACATCCCACTGTGATGCGTCGGCATAAGTATCGCGCGGATCGAGAATGGCGGGATCTACACCAGGAAGAGCGGTGGGTACTTCAAAGTCGAAGATTGGGAGCTTCTTGGTGGGAGCGTTGAGGATATCACCGTTAAGGATAGCGTCGATGATGCCGCGGGTATCGCGGATAGAAATACGTTTGCCTGTTCCGTTCCAGCCTGTGTTTACAAGATATGCTTTGGCACCGCTCTGGTTCATGCGCTTAACGAGCTCTTCAGCATATTTGGTAGGATGGAGTTCGAGGAATGCCTGACCG
>CAZOCO010000023.1:8066-21204 GCA_964578325.1 uncultured Muribaculum sp. | reverse complement strand
ACTCTACCTTCATACCTACGCTTCCACGCGCCCGACCCGCCTGACGGGCGACACGAGCCGGCCCGCTCCAAAAGCTAACGGATGACAATCCAAAACCACATACCCTCCCATTGTCCCCCCCCCACAACAGGCTCAAAGCGAACATTGACATACTTATATATCTATCCGTTAGGCTGTTGAAAATTTTATTTGGCTGAATGAGTAATAATGTCTACCTTTGCGGGCAGAGATCATTAACTTATTTTTGGGGTGCTGACGTTGCCGGATATTCCGGCCGTTGGCTGAGATTATACCCTTTGAACCTGATCCGGATAATACCGGCGTAGAGAAAAAGTCTGATGAAGAGAACAAATCTTCTTCGGGGCGGTGTGGCCTTAAGTGTGGCCGCATCCTCCTTGTCGGCTTTTGGCGCACAGTCGTCAGCCGACGCAGAATCGACAGATTCTGCAGTTGTTAACCTTCCTATCGTGGAAGTTGTAGCCAATGCCGCTACATCAAAAACTCCAGTTGCATTTACAAATGTTTCGCGTCGAGAGCTCGACAAGAACAATGATGGTCGCGACATCCCGTATCTGCTGGGTGCCACTCCTTCGCTTATCACAACGAGTGATGCCGGTGCCGGAGTAGGGTACACATCGTTGAGAGTCAGAGGTACCGACGGTTCGCGTATCAATGTCACCGCCAATGGAATTCCTATCAACAACTCCGAGAGTCACAATGTGTATTGGGTGAATATGCCCGATCTGGCCTCGTCGGTGCGCGACATACAGATTCAGCGCGGTGTAGGTACTTCGACCAACGGTGCGGGTGCTTTCGGTGCTTCCATCAATATGATTACCGACGCTCCCTCCGACCAGGCGTATGCCGAACTCTCCGGTGCTTACGGTTCATACAACACCAACCGTGAGACTCTCCGCGTAGGTAGCGGATTGCTGGGCGATCACTGGTCGTTTGACGCGCGTCTGTCGCATCTTGGTTCCGACGGCTATATCAGACGCGCTGCATCAGAATTGTGGAGCTATTTCGGACAGGCTGCCTATCAGTCGTATAATACAAAAGTGCGTCTTATCGCTTTCGGTGGAAAGGAAAAGACATATATGGCATGGGATTACGCATCGCTCGACGACATGAAGAAGTATGGCCGACGTTACAATCCTTGTGGTGAGTATGTAGACACTGATGGAAATGTAGCTTATTATCCAGACCAGAATGACAACTACATTCAGCATCATTTCCAGCTTCATCTCGCACAGCGTCTTGGCAGCCACTGGAGACTGAATGCCGCTCTGCACTATACCAAAGACGACGGTTACTACGAACAGTATAAGACAAAGCGTACTCTTTACGAATATGGACTTGAACCGTTCTATCTTGCCGATGGCACGAAAGTCAAGAAAAGCGACCTTGTACGTCTGAAAAAGAATGACAATAGCTTCGGTGGCGCCACACTGTCAGCTACAATGGAGCGTGAGCGTCTGCGTCTTGTCATAGGTGGTGCGGCCAACTGGTTTTACGGCTGCCATTTCGGACAAGTTGCCTGGGTGAGAAACTATGTAGGCGATATCAATCCGCTGCAGCGTTACTACGACAACAAGGGACGTAAATTTGACTCCAATATCTACACCCGTGCCGACTGGGATATCGTTGACGGATTGACTGCATTCGGCGACCTTCAGGTGCGTCATATCAACTATACTATCCGCGGCATATCTGATAATTTTGACTATACTACAGATGCTCCGGCTATTCTCGATGTTGACCGTCACTGGACTTTCTTCAATCCGAAATTCGGATTAAACTATACCACCGGCGCTCATCGTGTATACGCGTCGTGGAGTGTAGCTCATAAAGAACCGACCCGCGATAATTTCACCGATGGCGACATGCATCATCGTCCTGAAGCCGAGCGACTGTTTGATTACGAAGCCGGATATAGTTTTTCGGCCAAAAATCTTATGGTGGGTGTGAATCTGTATTATATGGACTATCGCGACCAGCTCGTGGCTACCGGACAGTTGTCTGATACCGGCAACCCATTGAGCGTAAATGTGCCTTCGTCATATCGTATGGGTGTTGAGCTTCAGGCACAGTGGAGCCCGGTGAAGTGGTTTACATGGGATGTCAACGCTACGTTGTCGCGCAACCGTATTAAGAATTTCGTAGAGTATATATACGATGATGATTATGCCAATCCTATCACGATTGATTGCGGCAATACATCTATCGCATTTTCTCCCGATCTGACGTTAGCCAATACGTTCTCATTTAATGTCAAGGGTTTTGACGCATCGGTACAGACTCGCTATGTTTCGCGCCAGTACATGGCCAACACCCACTCATCTCACAGCGATGCGGCAACTGTAGCCACTCCCTCTATATCGCCTTATTGTGTTACAGATCTGCATGTAGGCTACACAATAAAAGGGCTGCTGGGTATTAAATCCATGAGAGTGGGGGCCTCGGTATATAATATCTTCAGCCGGAAGTATTTCAACAATGGCTACGCAGGTGCCGGATATTATATCGATGATGCCGGACAGAATGTAATTTACCGTTACGCCGGTTATGCTGCCCAGGCTCCGGCGCATGTACTTGCTACGGTCACTCTAAAATTCTGACCTGTATGATACTTGAGGCTATAGGCTTTCTTGTCGGAGTAATATATCTTTGGTGGGAATACAATGCTGACTCCAAAGTGTGGCTGGCAAGTATTGTCATGCCGGCTATATCTATGTGGATATATCTTGACAAGGGTCTGTATGCCGATTTTGCAATAAATATCTATTACCTGGCAATAGCCGTTTACGGCTATATTGTCTGGACATTCAATCTTAAAAGCCGCAAACGGTCGGAACTGCCTATATGTCGGGTTCCGGGCCGTTTGTGGCCATTTATTTCAATCGCGCTGTGTGTGGTGTGGTATGCCATATATTTCATACTCACCCGGTTTACCGATTCCAATGTCCCCGTATGGGATGCGTTTACCACGGCCGGAAGTATAGTCGCAATGTGGATGCTTGCACGTAAATATGCCGAGCAGTGGCTGTTGTGGCTTATTGTCGATATGGTGTGTGTGGCACTATATATTTATAAGGGAATATATCTGTATGCGGTATTGTATAGTGCGTATACCGTGATAGCATTTCTTGGTTATAAGAAATGGATATCAATGATACCATCGGGAGACTGAAGGCCACAATGGTATGATTGTGGCTGCGGCTGCAAGCGAGCCGAGACTATCGGCTATTATATCTGAAGGATCGAAGCTTCGTCCCGCATCCATATGGAGCTGCATGATTTCGATAGTCACTCCGAATACTATTGTTGCGGCGGTAATTGCGGCGACAAGTTTTAAGGGAGCTTTTGTATACAGGCTGTAATGTTTTAGTCGCAGACAGTCGAATGCAATAATACCGGTGAGGCCGTACATCATTAGAAAATGTACTACTTTGTCAACCCCCTCAAACATAGGTATATCTACATCGGGAAGTGGTTGCGGAGCCAATGTCAGATACAAAATGGCGACGGTTGTAATTACCGATAATACGAAATTGGGGATGTATGATGTCAGTCTGCGTAACATATGTATCGAGTCTCTGAATATTTGAAAAATTTCCACAAAATTACATATTATATCACGTATTTTCTTTAATAATTTTAATTAATTTACGAAATTTGCACCCGTGAAACGAAATTATACAGTTTGATGTCTCAAAAAAATCAATTTGCAAGCCGTGTCGGCTTGATTGCAGCTACCGTAGGTAGTGCGGTAGGACTTGGTAACGTATGGCGATTTCCGGCAGAAACCCAGGCAAATGGCGGAGCGGCATTCTTGTTGCTTTATGTAATATGTATCTTTTTGTTCGGAATTCCGGTCATGCTCTGTGAGTTTTCGCTTGGCCGCGGTACTCATTCCGATTCAATAGGAGCGTTTAAGACCTTGTCGCCGTCGCGCCGGTGGTGGCTTGTGGGGCTCCTCGCTATAGTGGCGTCGTTCCTTATTTTATCATACTACATGGTAGTCGCCGGATGGACTCTCGAGTATCTGATACAGTCGGTGACAGGTAATCTATATGATGGTGATGGCGGCAGTTCGCTCGATTCTCAATTCGCATCGCATATGAATGAGTATGTGTGCAGCGACTGGAGTCCGTTGATTATGACATATATCGTTATCGGCCTAAATCTGGCAATTTTATTGCGAGGGGTGCAGAAGGGTATAGAGAAAATGTCTAATGTGTTGATGCCATTGCTGTTTGTGCTTCTTTTGGTTTTTTGCTGTGTGGCGCTTTCATTGCCTAAAGCGGTGGAAGGTCTGCAGTTCTTTTTTCATCCGGATTTTTCGCAACTTACACCATCGGTGGTTGTTAATGCTCTGGGACAGGCATTTTTCTCGCTTTCGCTCGGTATGGGTATCCTCATCACATATTCGGGATATTTCAGCAGTAAGACCAATCTTACCACCACGGCTGTGACGGTGTCGATGCTCGATATGCTCGTTGCTGTCATGATGGGTGTGATTATCTTCCCGGCTGTTATGTCGTTCGGGCTCGAATCTCATCAACTTGAAGGGTCTGCACTGGTGTTTATTACATTGCCTGAAGTATTCAGCGCTATGCCTGCCACGCAGTTGTGGTCGTCACTGTTCTTTCTACTGTTGCTGATTGCGGCTCTAACGTCGACACTTTCGTTGTCGGAGGTATCGGTGTCATATATTATCAACAAGTTCGGTGTGTCGCGTGTAAGGGCGTGTATATATTTCATTATTCCGCTTACGTTGTTGTCGACGTTGTGCTCGTTGAGTCAGGGAAGTTTGTCGTGGCTTACTATCGGAGGCAAGGATATATTCGCGTTTCTCGACGCAACGACCACAAATATTATGTTGCCTGTGGCTGCGTTTCTTACTTGTATTTATGTAGGATGGTTTGCGCCGAAGAATTTCTTTAAACGGCAGATCAATTTGCCGTCGCCGGTTTCACCTTTACTCTCAGCTATGATATGGGGACTTGTGAAGTATGTGGCGCCGGTTCTGATTATAATAATTTTTGTAGTCAAGCTGTTGTAATGGCTGATCAGAGAGTACAGTTTTCAACCCGCATGGGTGTGATAGCGACTACTGTCGGTAGTGCTGTCGGGCTTGGTAACATATGGAGATTTCCGTATGAAGCCGGTGTGCATGGGGGTGGTGCATTTCTGCTCATATATGTGTTTTTTATTTTACTTATCGGCATACCTGTCATCTGTTCCGAATTTATCATGGGGCGCGGTACACGACGCAATATCTTCGGTGCGTTTCAGCTTTTGGCCGGTAACAACCGATGGGCATGGGTAGGATATATGGGCATTTTGTGCTCGACATTGATTCTATCGTTTTATTCTGTGGTGGCCGGATGGACAGTAGAATATTTTTTTCAATCATTGAAAATGTTGTGTGGTGCAGACCGTCCGACAGTCGGCGAACTACATACCGTCTTTAAGGATTTTTCCACAGGCTTTCGTCCGGTGGTGTGGACACTGGTATTTCTTACTGCAAACGCTTTGGTACTACTACGCGGCGTAAAACGTGGTATTGAGAGAATATCAAATATTCTGATGCCGGTATTATTTGTGCTGCTGATCGTTTTTTGTGTTAACTCGTTGCTGATGGATGGCGCTGCTGAAGGTCTGCGATTTCTGTTCTACCCCGACTTCTCTAAAGTAGACTCTTCTGTGATGGTAGGCGCCTTGGGGCAGGCATTTTTCTCGTTGTCGCTCGGACTTGGGACGATGATGATTTACGCGAGCTATTTTTCCGATCGTACGCCGCTTATCAAGAGTGCTTCGACTACAGCCGCTCTTGATACTCTTGTCGCCCTGCTCGCTGGTGTAATGATATTTCCCGCGGTATTCACCTTCGGCGTCGCTCCGGCAGCCGGGCCGGAACTGGTGTTTGAGGTTCTGCCTTCAGTGTTCAGAATGATGCCTTTTGGCGATATTTGGTCACTGATGTTCTTTTTCCTGCTTATGGTGGCATCACTCACGTCGACTATATCAATGAGTGAGCTATGTGTGGCGTTTTTTACCGAGCAGTTTAATATGTCGCGCCGGAGTGCAGTGCTGATCAATACAGCCACAACAATGATATTGGGTGTGCTGTGTGCGCTGTCGTTCGGTGTTCTGTCGGATATTCAGGTATGTGGCAAAACAATATTCAATCTGTTTGACTATCTGTCAAGCAATATCATGTTGCCACTTGGTGGTATGGCTATCGCTTTCTTCGTAGGTTGGAAAGTCAGTCCGGCTATAGTTGACGCTCAATTGGGCAATGCTCCACACTGGTTAAAGAAATCAATTGTGATGTCACTCAGGTATATAGCTCCGGCAGGTATCGGGCTCGTGTTTTTGTCGGGGTTGCAGCTGTGGTAAAATTTGGAGATTTAACCGATAATTTATACCTTTGTACTTTAAAACAGATATATCGTTATCACCTGACAAATAATCAATAACAAACAGATAATACAAACACCATGGCAACAACTGCTGATTTTAAAAATGGTATGTGTCTTGATATCGACGGCACCTACTTCTTTATAGTTGAATTCCTTCATGTAAAACCAGGCAAAGCTCCGGCTTCCGTGCGTACAAAGCTCCGCAATGTCAAGACCGGTCGTATCCTTGATAAGACATGGAATTCAGGTGTGAAAGTTGACGAAGTGCGTATCGAGCGTCGTCCCTACCAGTTCTCCTACAGTGATGATCTTGGCTACCACTTCCTCCATACTGAAACTTGGGAAGAAATTATCGTACCCGGCGAAAGCATCGAAGGTGTGCAGTTCCTAAAAGACGGTGATATCTGCGAAGCTATGGTACAGGCTGCTACCGAGGAAATCCTGACATGCGAAATGCCACAGAATGTAGTACTCGAAATCACTTATACTGAACCAGGTATGAAGGGTGATACTGCTACCAACACTCTGAAACCCGCTACAGTAGAAACTGGTGCCGAAGTTCGTGTACCTCTTTTCTGCGAAGTCGGCGATAAAGTTCGCATTGATACCCGTAATGGTGCCTATGTTGAACGTGTAGAACGCGCCAAAGCATAAACCGCCCTTTACGATACAGTCATATACAAAAAGTCTGAATCAGCAGCGTGATTCAGACTTTTTGCTGTTTTTGCAAGGGTTTAATTATATCGCAGTTTGATATGAGTTGGCAATGGGAGATCCTCATAGGTTATTGTTAGATCGCGGAATGCTTCCGGTATAATCAGCGTGTCGACCCAATCCCATTTTGGGCGACCGTAGTCATACGATCTGCCATATAGCGAAAGACGGCAGCCGATATAGTCAAATTCATATAGCCCACCGCCTATACAGCTTTCACCTTCACCCAAAAGGTCTTTATGCATATTTACGTCGCCATATTTCAGCACTCCGTCGGCTGTAATGATAAACTTACGCATATCTCCTGTCAGCCTAAACGAAATACTATACGGAATACACCGTCGTTATATCGGGTACTTGATATATGGAACGCTCCGATCTCCGATGTGCTGCCAACATGAGAGCCTGCGCACAGACATTCGTCGTGGTTACCTATTCTTACTATCCTTACAGTGTCTGAAGCATTGTCGGGCAGTCGGTGCATGTCAAAACGTTCTGATGCTTCACTTTGTGTGATATAGTCGATAGTGACAGGTACATCCTCACTTATTATATCGTTAATTTCCTGCTCGATACGGGCCATCTCATCGGGTGATGGCTGACGGTCAAGATGAAAATCAAGTTTTGATTTCTTTCGCTCTACATGTGCGCTGAACGCGCGGCCACAGTTATATTTGCGTGCCATTAGCCCATTGAGCAGATGTTCCGCCGTATGCATAGGTGGATATTCCTGTTTGTTGTGCTCATTAATTACCGGTTGTGTCTCCATATACTATCAACGTATATAACCTATTTATTATTACTCTGTTCAATCGTTTTTTGTAGATCCTGAAATCTTAAATATTGATATGATAATAGAATGTTGTCGCCATGAGCGTATTAATTCTACAAGAACGAGAATCGGATTTTAGATAATCTTTAGGGCTTTTATTGTCTTGAGAAAGTTTTTGAAGAGTCGGGGGAAAGTTTTATATTTGCGTTGTTATAACCAAAAAAAGTATTCTTTACAATGTACGATAATTTTCAGAAACATCTTGCACAGCAGTTGCAGATGATTAAAGACGATGGTCTTTATAAGAACGAACGAGTTATTGTAACTCCACAAAGCTCGTCGATTGATGTTGAGGGCACAGAAGGCGAGGTGCTTAATTTCTGCGCAAACAATTATCTGGGACTTGCCGATAACGGGCGTCTGATCGAGGCTGCGAAGAAAGCCATGGATAACCGTGGCTACGGTATGTCGTCAGTCCGCTTTATCTGTGGCACACAGGATCTCCATAAGGAGCTTGAGCGGGCTATCAGCGATTATTTCAAGACCGAAGATACGATACTCTACGCTGCATGTTTTGATGCTAACGGTGGATTGTTTGAGCCTCTGCTTACCGAGGAGGATGCTATTATTTCTGACGCTCTCAACCATGCGTCGATTATCGATGGAGTGCGTCTGTGTAAGGCAAAGCGCTTCCGCTATGCAAATGCCGATATGGCCGACCTTGAACGTTGCCTTCAGGAGGCTAAAGACTGCCGTTTTAAAATGATTGCTACCGACGGTGTATTCTCTATGGATGGTAATGTCGCTCCGATGGACAAGATATGTGAGCTTGCTGAAAAGTATGGTGCGCTTGTCATGGTAGATGAAAGCCACTCGGCAGGAGTTGTCGGCCCGACCGGTCATGGCGTAGCCGAGCAGTTTAACTGCTATGGTAAAATCGATATCTTCACCGGCACACTGGGTAAGGCATTCGGCGGAGCTATGGGTGGCTTCACTACCGGTCCGAAAGAAGTAATTGACATGTTGCGTCAGCGTTCACGTCCATATCTGTTCTCCAATTCTGTCGCACCGTCTATTGTCGGTGCCAGCTTGGAAATGTTTAAAATGCTAAAGGAAAGCAATGAGCTTCACGACAAGCTGATGGAGAATGTAACATATTTCCGCGATAAAATGCTTGCTGCCGGCTTCGATATTAAGCCTACACAATCGGCTATCTGCGCTGTAATGCTTTACGATGCCAAATTGTCGCAGGACTTCGCAGCTGCCATGCAGAAAGAGGGAATTTATGTCACCGGTTTCTATTATCCTGTGGTCCCGAAGGGACAGGCACGTATACGTGTACAGTTGTCGGCGGCTCACAACCGCGAACAGCTTGACCGTGCTATTGCAGCTTTCATCAAGGTTGGCCGTGAAATGGGTGTCTTGAAGTAATACCGGCGCTACATACTAAACGCTACATCCCTCGTGCAGTTTTTTCACAATTGCACGGGGGATTTGTTTATAGATATCGGTGACTTGTTACGGCGAGATGGTTGTCAAGTTCAAACAGCCATGGAGTTCCAGTCGGTATTTCAAGATTGACGACATCTTCGGGCGACATATGCAGCAGTAGCATGGCGAGTGCACGGAGTGAATTTCCGTGGGCCACTACCAATATAGTGTCGTAAAGATGAAGGTGTGGCGCAATCAGTTCTTCCCAACAGCTGTTGACTCTTGCCACGGTAGTTTCGAGTGATTCGGTCAACGGAAGCTGGTCGGTAGTTAAGTCTGCGTATTTAAGGTCGTTGCCGGGGAAGCGAGGGTCATCAGGCGTGAGTGCCGGAGGTAAGACATCGAACGAGCGTCGCCAGATATGTACCTGTTTGTCACCGTACTTTTTAGCTGTTTCATCTTTGTTGAGTCCTTGGAGTGCTCCATAGTGGCGTTCGTTCAGATGCCAGTCTTTTACGACTGGAACCCAGTTGCGATCCATTGAGTTTGCTGCAATTTCGAGGGTGTGTATTGCTCGTTTCAAAAATGATGTAAAATAGAAGCGGGGATAAAGGCCGGCATTTATTATCTTTTGTCCGGCAACTTTAGCTTCTTCTTTACCATTGTCGGAAAGATCTACATCTGTCCAACCGGTGAATTTGTTTTCAAGATTCCACAGGCTTTGTCCGTGTCGTAGTAGAATAAGTTTTGGCATATCCTTAAGTAATTATATTTATGTCGTACTATCATATATTATATAATGAGGAATGCCACCGAAATGTTTGATAAAAAAACGGGAAACACTGAATTGATGCAGTGTTTCCCGCTGTATGAAGTAAATATAATATTAGTCTTTCAGACGGTCGATGTAGTCGCGCAGAGCCTGATTTTCAGGATCGAGGGTGTACATTTTTTCATAGTAAACCTTTGCGGTTGGGATATCTTTCTGTGAAATATAGTACGATGCAATCATCTGGTAAGCTTCACGATAGTCGTCGACACGTTTTTCTAAATTGGAAGGATCTGCGTCGAGTAGGGCTATCATCTGGGTATATGTGTTTACCATGTCTTCCGACGGCTGGTTGTCGTTCTTTACCATATACATACGTGCTTTGTTGCGGACCGGTATATGATTGTCGGGAACTTTCTCAATTACAATGTTGATAGTTTCAATGGCTTTGGTGATAGCATTGTTTTTTACATCCGAACCGGGCTCTGACGTGGCTGCTACGTTCTGATAGCGGTTGGCAAGAGTAACGAGGTCGTTGGTCGTATAGTTGCCAAGATCGATATACTGCTGGAATGTTTCAGCGGCTTTTACGTAGTTCTTTGCTCCTGAATAAGCAGAAGAGAGAGCCTTGTAGTTATCGCCCTTTGTCGGATTGATCGCTACAGCTTTTTCATATGCAATGATGGCCATGGAGTCTTTGCCGAGTTCCTGTAGCACTTCGCCGTAGCTTGTATAGTCGGTAGCTGAATATTTGGCGTGTGCACGTTCGCCGAGGCTGAAGAATTTTTCTGCCTGAGCTTCGGCTGCCGCATACTCTTTTAGCTCTTTTTTGTTGAGGAAGTTGATACGGCTCAACTGGAATTCCTGGAAATATTCAGGCTTTTGTGCCAGAAGTTTTTCAGTCAGTGCAAGAGATTCGTCGTAATGTTTGCCGTAGTATAGGAGTACGGAGTAACGTACTTCGTCTTCGGTGAAGTGGTTAGGATTCTTGATGTAATCACCGTAGGCCTGTGCGGCGAGGGCCCATTGGTCGTTTTTGTAATATTTTTCTGCGAGTTCACGCTGTCCAAGCGCCGAGTTGGGATTTACGCTCAACAATTCTTTGAGCTTGTCGATAGCGTATTCGGGTTTTACGTTGAAATATGCGTTGGCATATTTTACGTAGGCTTCGGGAAGACCGGCGGAGTAGAGTATAGCGTTTTCGTAGTTGCCGGCAGCTGCACCCCATTCCTGATTTGCTGCTTCACGGTCACCGCGAAGTACGAAGATATCGGGACATTTGGGATTGGCCTTGAAAGCATCCTTGTCGTATTTCTCTATTTCTTTTGCATACTTCACAGGGTCGGTGTTGAAGTATGAGCGACCGATTGCAGTAAGCACAACGGCATCTTTTTTATTGAGCTTTATAGCTTCGGCAAAGTACTGTTTGGCTTCGTTTTCGTTGCCGCTCATCAAAGCAAGTTCGCCGAGACCAACCTTGTTGAGCGCATTGTTAGGATTGTCAGCGAGTCCCTTCTGAAAGTAATCTTCTGCGATGGCAAGATTTTTGCCGTCGGTAGCAGTGGTATCGAGTACGGCGATTGCTCCCAGATAGTAGTAGGCAAGTGATTTGTCGGTGTCGGCGTTGTTGAGGTTACGTTCAAGCAGAGTCTTCGCATTATCGCGCTGATCGGCCTTGAAGTATTCGACACCATCCATAAAGTTCTGGGCTGAAGCGCCAAGCGATGCAGCCGCGAAAAGGGATAAGATTAGTTTTAGTTTCATCAGTCCTTAAAAAATGGTTTTATCGGTTTATATAAATTACGTTCTAATGTTGGTTATATCAGTTGAACCATACGGGGCTGAACGCGGGCCGGAAGAATGCCGGTGCGCTGTATGATTTTCTGACCTATCGTGCCTGTGACAAACGAATAAAATCCGTGTGACAGCGAGCCGTTGACTCCTGTGGTAATCATGTATATAGATCGGTAGAGTGGATAACGGCCATCGTAGATATATAACTGATAGGGCTGGTAGGCATGATAATCGTTGTCACGACCTATTTTCAGAACCTTAACAGCCGGATCGAAATCGGTGACCGTTGTATCGTTGCGCTGAAGCGAAGCCATCTTTTCGTCGCGTGGCAGATCGCGTGTGCGCATATCGGCACTGATCCAGCTTACGCCAATTATTCCGATTGCCGACCGGTGATCCTGTACGGCCTGAAATACTTCTGCAGGTGAGTTCTGTGCAAATACATTCGGCCCAAATGACGCACCGTGCATCACGGAGTCGCGCATGTACTGAACTGTCGACGAACCTTCCTCGTCAAAGACGATTTTAATATCGCCCATTTTTTTCATTTCAGGGCCGAGCTGACTCCACGAGGTCACTTTACCTTCGAGAATTTCAGCGATTTCAGATACGGTGAGTTTTTCAATCGGATTTTCCGGATTTACAATAAGAGCTACGGCATCTACAGCAATCCGGTTTGAGCGTGGATTCTTTTTTTGCGCCACCAGATAGTCTTTCTCTTTTTGGGTCAGATCGCGTGGAATTACAATTGTTTTGGTCTTCTGTTCGAGCAGAGAGTCTACCGCTGCTTTTTCAGACACGTAGTATGGGATGATGTTGGCGTTACCTTTGGTGGTATATTCAAACACATCGATTTCCTGTGCCATTATGTTCTCAAAAGTTGCGTCACAAACGATTGTCGCCAACCCGGATGTAGATGTATTGGTGGGATTGTGGCGGCAGGAGGTCAGAGCCATACCAGCAAGGATGACTCCGACTCCGGTTGCTATATATTTGCCGATGATATTCAAGGTGATGAAAATTTAATAGTTTATTCCCGGTTGAGAGGATTATAGTCAATACCTGCAATCTGACGATATGCGCGGAATATACCGTATACAATAAGTCCGATACCGATTACCCAGCGTGTCCAAGCTAAAGTGCCGTTTTCATACCATCCGAAGAAGTCACACAGAAACAATACACCCATTCCGATGTAAATGACAATCATAAAGATACCAAAAACGGTAC
>CAZOCO010000023.1:0-8056 GCA_964578325.1 uncultured Muribaculum sp. | reverse complement strand
CCTACGATAGCTGCGCTACTTTTGCGCTGGCCTTTTTCAAAATTTTTACCTTCGTTACTCATAATATAAAAAGTTTTAGTGTTTTATAGTTAAACACTTTATTGGACAGTTGGTTCGCTGTCAATGGTAGAAATTTGATGAGTGTGACACTATTTATTTTGTAAAGTTAAGAAAAAAAATCCGTTTGCTTTATCATTTAACGATATTTTATATGTGAGTGTATGCTTCACTACGATGATTTGCAGATATTACTTTTTGAACCTAATAATGAGTGTGCATATTATTCGATGTATAATGTGGAAGCGGATAGTGGGGGTTATGGCGATTTTTTGTAAATTTGTAGCTCTAAATTTTTATATGAAATGAAAATTCTGGTCACAGGCTGCAACGGGCAGCTCGGACATGAACTCCGGAACGTACTTGAATCGCGTATACCCGGAGTTACACTGTATACCGACATAGATACTCTTGATCTGACCGATCTGGCAACCCTAAAAGCGTATGTCAAAGATAATGATATATCGCATATTGTCAATTGCGCCGCGTATACCAATGTCGAAAAGGCAGAGGAAGAAAAGGCGATGTGCGCTAAAGTCAATTGTGAGGCGGTGAGAAATCTGGCGATGGCGGCTTCGGAATCGGGGGCGAAAATAATACATATATCTACCGATTACGTATTTGATGGAACTGCGCACAAACCATATGTAGAGAGCGACAAGGTGAATCCACTATCGCAGTATGGAACGACGAAGCGCCAGGGTGAAACCGCTTTGATCGCACTTGAGCCGGAGTCGATAATAATACGTACAGCATGGTTGTATTCGCCATATGGTAAGAATTTTGTGAAGACAATGTTGCGTCTTGGCGCTGCAGGTCAGCCGGTGTCGGTAGTGTGCGACCAGATCGGCACTCCTACATATGCGCTTGATTTAGCTAATGCCATTGTACAGATATTGTCGTCGCGCCAGTGGGTGCCCGGTATCTACCATTTTACAGACGCAGGAGTCGCATCGTGGTATGATTTTGCACAGCAGATATTTCATCTGTCGGGTAATCGGAATGTGCTGGTATCTCCTGTACCTGCAACGGAGTATCCTACTGTCGCCACGCGCCCGTGCTACAGTGTGCTCAATTGCCAGCGTATAGTGGCAACATACGATGTGTCGCAGCCTTATTGGGTTGATTCGCTTGCCGATTGCCTGCGCCGTCTTGCCGAAGAAGAAACGAATTGTTAAATATATCAGAATAAGAAAATTTGAGTACTCTTACAGACGAAATAAGCCGTCGGCGCACATTTGCGATCATATCGCATCCTGACGCCGGTAAAACTACCTTGACAGAGAAATTACTGTTGTTTGGTGGAGCTATACACGTAGCCGGAGCCGTAAAGTCAAACAAAATCAAGAAAACCGCGACATCCGACTGGATGGAAATCGAAAAGCAGCGTGGTATTTCGGTTGCGACTTCGGTGATGGGATTCAATTACGGCGACTATAAGATAAATATTCTTGATACTCCGGGCCACCAGGACTTTGCGGAGGATACTTATCGAACACTTACGGCCGTTGATTCTGTAATTATTGTGGTCGATGTGGCCAAGGGTGTCGAACAACAGACTCGCAAGCTTATGGAAGTGTGCCGTATGCGTAACACTCCGGTTATCATATTTGTGAATAAGCTCGACCGTGAAGGACGCGATCCTTTTGATATTCTCGACGAGCTGGAGTCGGAGCTGAAGATTGCTGTGCGTCCGTTGTCGTGGCCGATTAATATCGGCGCGAAGTTCAAAGGAGTATATAATATTTATGAGCACACTCTCGACCTGTTTACTCCAAGCAAGACGCAGGTGACAGAGCGTGTAGAAATAGACTCTGTCGACGATCCGCGAATCGATGAGCAGGTCGGTGAAGCCGATGCTGCCAAACTGCGCGAGGATCTCGAACTGATAGAAGGTGTATATCCGGAATTTGATACTGACAAGTATCTTGAAGGAAAGGTCGCTCCGGTATTTTTTGGATCGGCACTGAATACATTTGGAGTCAAAGAGCTGCTTGACTGTTTTGTAAAGATTGCTCCTTCGCCCCGACCCGTGAAGGCAGAAGAGCGCGAAGTTAAACCGGAAGAAGAGGCTTTCAGTGGTTTTGTCTTTAAGATTCATGCCAATATGGACCCTAACCACAGGTCGTGTATTGCATTTGTGAAAGTATGTTCCGGTCGCTTTGAACGCAATGCCAATTATAAGCATATACGTAGTGGCAAAATGATGCGTTTTTCGGCTCCCACTGCGTTTATGGCCCAAAAGAAGAGTATTCTTGACGAAGCATATCCGGGGGATATTGTCGGTATACCGGATACCGGTAATTTTAAGATAGGAGATACATTGACCGAGGGCGAAAATATTCATTACCGTGGTCTGCCGAGTTTTTCTCCTGAAATGTTTAAGTATATCGAGAATACTGACCCGATGAAATCCAAGCAGCTTGAAAAAGGAGTGCAGCAGCTGATGGATGAAGGTGTGGCCCAGTTGTTTGTCAACCAGTTTAACGGTCGCAAAATCATCGGAACCGTTGGCCAGCTACAGTTTGAGGTGATACAATACCGTCTGCTTCATGAATATGGCGCTACAGTACGCTGGGAGCCTATTTCTCTTTATAAAGCATGTTGGATTGAAAGTGACGACCGCGACGCTCTTGAAGCGTTTAAAAAGCGTAAGCATCAGTTTATGGCAACAGACCGCGAGGGTAGGGATGTGTTTCTTGCCGACAGTAACTATGTGTTACAGATGGCACAGAACGATTTTCCGAAAATCAGATTCCACTTCTCAAGTGAATTTTGATTGCCCGTTCAATAAAGCTATCACTTGAGGTAAAACCGGTTGGATATCATCGTTGAAGATGAGTCTGACCGGTTTTCCGGTATCTGCGGGGATGGAGTTTTGTTGTGAGTTGATTCGTTCGAGTACCTGCTGGCGCGAAATGTTGTTGCGTTTCATGACACGCTGGATACGTGTGTCTTCAGGAGCTGTTATGTGCCACACTTCATCGACCATGTCGATTATGCCGCTTTCGCTGGCTATTGCAGTCTCTATCCAGGCTACCGGACATTTTAGTGTCGATACCCATCGGCGTATATCGTCGCGAACACTTGCGTGGACAAGCGTATTGAGGCGATGCAGTGCGTTTCTGTCGGAGAAAACTATCGATGCAAGTTTCTTTCTATCAATAGTATGTTGCGGTGTAATGGCTTCGGGAGATATGTCGCGTGCAATGGAGTCTATAATTCTGATGTCAGAATCCATAAGCATCTTTGCTCGGGAATCACAATCGTATACGTGCATCCCCATTGATGTGAGTATGTGCGATACTACACTTTTTCCGCTGCCTATGCCGCCGGATACTACGATGAGTTTCATCAGTGTTTTGTTTCAAGAATATATTCCACCGAATCGGGCGAAAGACTTAAATCTCTGTAAATTTCGGGAATATATGAGATTCTGACCGGGATATATCCGTTGGTAGAAGCAACCGCATCGTTATATTCGACGGTAGCCTTCAGGATATGCGAATCTGTCTTATAAGCACTCATCGGAATCAGGTATGAGATGTCGACTACGGCCGGAAACGTAAGAAGACCGTGTCCATCCGGAACATTGCAAGTCTCGATGCGTACTTTCTGCTGTTTCATAATGAGAGGCTCGACTGGTATGGTCAGCGTTACGTGATCAGGAATGGCCTTGAATCCATCGGGAGGGGTGATCCGTATAGCAATATGTGTGGTGTCGCGTAGACCTTTACGCATAGTAGGAGCTGCTGATACGCATGTTATTTGATCGGGTATATCGTCAAGCGCGTAGAGTGTGATGGAGTCAGGCGTTATAATTACCGGCCCGTTTATAGTAAAGCCTAATTCAGGAGATAGGTCGGTCTCTATACATACGGGTAGTTTTAACCCCGGCATAGTGGTGTAGATGAGCCGCAATGAGTCAGGCATAACATTGGTGACTTGGGCCGATGGAGAGAAGAATGTACGAAGTAGGCCGAGCAGGTCTACTTTACTCATACGAATCGTATTGTCGGATGTCGCATAGTCCATCCAATCGACTTTCAGCGTGCGTTGTCCGGATATGCGCGATCTGAGAAGAGATGATCCTTTGTCGTGTACGTTTACTTTTATTGTTTTTGGAATATCGGAAAGAATCGTGACACTGTCGGGAACATCAACTATAGAAAATGGGATGTCAACAACCTCCTGTGTTTCGTTGTTGAGGGTGAGAATGAGCCAGTAGCAAGATGCAATACATACAAATACAAGAAACAAGCCCACCTCATGGCCGCGGCCCGAGGTGAACTTGGAAAGAATGGCTTTAATCTGCCGCAATATTGACGAGAACTGCGATCGGTTCATGGTCGCGGAGGTGTGGCAGATTATTTTTCTTGTGTCGGAGCTGCTTGTGCATCAGCTGCTGACGGATATACAGATCCTTTGTCGATAGTGATTTTCACACCGTCGGCAATCTCGACAACAAATGTGTTTTCTTTGACTGCGCGTACTTTTCCGTGGATACCGCCGGCTGTGATAATTTTGTCACCGACAGTAAGGCTTTCGCGGAATTTCCGGATTTCTTTCTGTTTCTTTTGCTGCGGACGGATCATGAAGAAGTAGAACACAACAAATAGCAAGATGATGAGACCGAAGTTCATGATACCGGCATCGCCGTTGCTTTGGAGAAGGATAGAATTAAGAATCATTTTATTAGTGGGGGGTTAGGTTGTGTGATATATTCAGGCTAAAGTATTAATCTTTGTGCAGAAGTCCTTGTTGCTTGAGGTCGGCAATAATTGCATACAGCATACCGGTAATAAACTGTCCGCTGTTTGGTGTGGAGTAGTAATTGGCTATTTCGGTATATTCGTTTACGGTTACAACCGTCGGAATGGACTCAAATGCAAATAGTTCGGCAATGGCTGTTTCCAGTATGACGATATCCATAAAGGCCAGACGTTCGGGGTCCCACGATCCGCCGGTGAGGCGTTTGTTGATGATATCGCGGTATTGATCTTGATGTTCTACGGTTACGTCAAATAGTGTGCGCCCGAATTTTGCGTCTACATCATCTTTGAATTTAGGAAGCAATTCTACTTGTGCTCCTTCACCGCTAACGGCGTATTTTCGGATGGTTTTCATTGCAAATGAACCCATGATGGTGATGTCGTCATTCCAGAATACGGATTTCGATTCAAGAGCTTCGGCGAGTTCGTCGCTACTGATAATTATTGAACGCATTATGTCGTACCAGAAATCGCAGTCATCAACGTATGTGCTTACCGGTGATTCGATGTATTTTTTGTATATGTCGCTCTGAAGAATGTTGTCGAGGAGGTGTCGCAGCATTACGTCATCGTTTTCCCATGAAAGGTTGTGGTCGGAAACGTATGCTGCCAGGGCCTGATTTAGTCGCAACTGCTCTACAAACCGGTTTTCGACCAGCCGCAGGTCGGGGTTAAGATCGTCGGGTGTGGGTAGATATTTGTTTTTTGCTTCTTCAATCTGACGTTCACGGAAGTTTGTGAGGTCTATGATCAGCTGAAGCATGGCGTGATATAGATCGTATGCCTTGTCTAATGACTCTTCAAGCGAATTACGGGCAGATACGAGCAAGTCTCTTACGGCGGCAAACTCGTTGAGTGTGGTATCAAACATATTGAGACCGCGTTCTTGTCCGAGATTTGTAAAGTCGTCGGATTCAGAAAAGAGCTTGATAATAGTGTCATCGCGCATTACAACTGTGCGGAAAATAGTTTTCCACATCAGAGCTTCATCGTTTAGTGAAATTTCTGAACGTTTGCGCGAGTATTCTTTGTAGATGGCAGAATTATATACCTTTTCAGAAAGTGCCGGCATGATTGTACGAAGCTGCGACAGGAATTGAGTGTTGTGCAGACATATTTCCTTGAAAGTATCGTTGCCGGCCAACGATGCGGCGCAACGTGTGAGTTTCTGACTGATTTTTGTAGCTTTCGGGGATATTCTGATTATTTGATCATTTACTGATATATGATATCCAGAAAGTTCGGTGAGCAACATCAGAAGTTCGGTATATGTGGCGTAAGCGCATCTTTGGTCTCGAGTAGGCTGTATGGGTTCATCCTGCAGCTTAAAGTAATTGCGGGTCAGCATATATGAGTATAGCAGCTGAACCACTTTCATTCTGATGAGAATTCTGTTGATCATAATTCAATGCTCTATTTTTAACAATACAAAGTTAGTAATAATAGGTGATATAAAAAAGTCTGCCCCAAAAAATTTGGTGGCAGACTTGATGTCTGAATGTTGTCTGTATTATTTGTCAGAATGGTTGTGTCTGGTTCATTGGAGTGGACGGCCAAGTTTTTTTAGGCGCTTATTGATCAGTTGGTTTGCTAATGTCCATATAACTATATCAATAATAAATATCCATGTGATGTTGAGATGCGATGTAAGAATCAGATTCAATACAATGAAAAAAATGGACACGAGCAGAATTGTTATCATCGTTACTCCTTTCGGCATGCCGAGATTGAGTAGCTTGTGATGAATATGTGTGCGGTCGGGGAGAAACGGGTTGCCATGCTTGCGTATGCGACGACCAAATACACGCACTACATCGAGGCATGGGACGAGTAGCGGAGAGAAAGCAAGAATTGCGTTGTTGGGTAATTTTGTACCTTCGGGGATTTCTATTACGAAGAAGGTAAGTGCAAGGAAGCAGAGTATGAAACCCAGTGTAAGTGCTCCTGTGTCTCCCATAAATATCTTTTTGTGTTTTTCTACATCGCCGAAAACATTGTAGTAGAAGAATTGTATCACTACACCAAGTGATGCGAAAGAAATTATAGCATAGGGATATGCCGACAGATGTAAAAAGAAAATGCCGTAGAATAATAGTGCTATAGCAGAAAGTCCGGATGCCAGACCGTCAATGCCGTCAATAAGATTTATGGCGTTTGTGACGAATACGAATAGCAGTATGGAAAGAGGCATGCCCACCCACGGCGATAAATTTTCAACCCATAGAAATCCGTCAAAACTGTTCAGCCATAATCCGGATGCTACCATCAGACATCCTGCTAAAATCTGAACGACGAATTTGGCTGAATATCTGACACCAACAAGATCATCGGCCATACCTATCAGATATAGCATCAGTCCGCCACAAGTACCAAACAGAGCGTTGCATGCGAAACTCGTTAGCGCCGAGCCTTCAAATTCGTGGGTGAATGTGAGATTAATACCGGCAAGCAGTGCTACAGTAAATAATATTACAGGAAAAAATGCAATGCCACCCAAACGTGGAACTATGCCCTGATGAATTTTCCTCTCGTCATGCGAATCAAATAGTTTTTTTCTGAATGATATGAGAAGGATCTGGGGAATCAGTATACCGGAACATACGATCGCAATGAAAAATGCAAGTATGGCATTGATGATCCAATGTGCGTGTGAAAGTATTGATATACTCATATTGTTGGCATGATATGTATTTTCCTTGTGCTATGCGCAGTGTAAGAAAAAATGTTATGGCTGTTAATAGTAGTTATGCAAAGTTAGTGCATATTATTGCGATATCCAAATTATTGCGTATGATTAATTATGGCCTGAACAGTTGCCGGTAAATTTTCAGCAAGCGTTCAGGCCATTAGGCTGATTCGTTGTGGGGCTGGCGGTATTTATCGCTCGGCACGCATCGGATTATTCAGGAAATCGTCGTAGGCGAGTCTGATTCCGTCTTCAAGTTCGGTTTTGTAAGTCCATCCAAGCGATGCTGCTTTTGAAACATCAAGCAGTTTGCGTGGTGTTCCATTAGGACGCGTGGTATCCCATACAATAGCGCCTTCATAACCAACGACTTTTGCTACGAGCTCGGTAAGAGCCTTGATGGTGAGCTCTTTCCCTGTGCCGGCATTAACAGTTTCGTTCCCTGAATAGTTGTTCATCAGGAATACACACAGATTGGCGAGATCGTCTACGTACAGAAATTCGCGAAGCGGACTACCGTCGCCCCAGCAGGTCACTTCTG
>CAZOCO010000022.1:0-21739 GCA_964578325.1 uncultured Muribaculum sp. | reverse complement strand
ATTCTATATGTAGTGATGAAGAAAATAAACCAGAAGTTTATGATCTTATGGTAGAATATTTCCCGGATGTTACAGAAAATAATTACGGTTGACCATTAAAGATTTTTCTACGAAAATCTTTAATTCTCGCCTATAAAATATTTTTTTGGGGAAATCACTCTGAAATTTTAAATGAAGGAGCCGTACTTACTTTTGTAGAATAAATTGCATATAAGAGCGTCAATCTCAAATAATTTGTGTAACTTTGTACTATCCGTCGGGGAAAAATCCGATGGAGAGAAGGCATTTAGCTTAAGTTCTTTGTCTCAAAATCGCCAATTTTAGACCCACGAAGAACCACGCGGGAGTGTCCCTTTTGTCGTATTCGTATATGTTCAGAGCGCAGCAGACCCTGTGCGATTGTCATACACGATAACGGTGCGGGGTGATTAAATTCTTCCGTTCTTTCGTGAAACGTGTTTGGCGATACGTGAGGCAAGAGGACGCGAGCAACAATCAAGCTCCGCGCCTTTTGTTTTGTTCAATCATTATCCGCCAAACTTCGGCAGAGCTTGCAAGGCACAAATAAGCATCACGTTTCAAATGAATTACCGAAGCGACATTAGACACAATCCCCATATTTCATCATCGTGTCTTATAATTCTGATACTATTACTTTTTCTCCCAATATCTACGTTTGGGAAAACTGCTTCCGTGAATTATGAGGAACAAATAGTCATAACGGTTCCGGCAAATACGAATTTAAAGAAGGCTCTGAAAGGGCTTGACTTAAAGAAAATTAAAAAACTCAAAATTAAAGATGAGGGCTTACAACCTTCGCAATTGGATTTTCGAGAGAGTTATGATGTCCTAAAGAAAATGATACTATTAGAAGCATTGGATGTTTCCGAATGTCAATCGTTAAACGAAAACATTCATAAAGCATCATTGCCTATATCAACTTTAATAATGCAATTTAAACCGTATTCGTATGGCTATAATATAATGAAGTTTCCGAATGATCCTATCTCGGCTGCAATATACTTTAACCATGAGTATCCGCCAATTGAATTCGGTGTGTCTTCGAATGGTACTTCTACAAATTTCTCAAATCTAAATGAATTGATACTTGTCGAGCCAAATACGACTGTCATTTCACTAACCTCAGAAGAAGATGAATTATATGCAAATTTGAACTATGGTGGCAACTTTTTAGCCTCATATAATCCAAAATCAAAGTTGATTCGATACAAGAGGTCAGATAATCTTAATCGTTCCTTCCAATTTATCTTGGGCGGCGAACAGTCTTCCTTATCAAGAAACCGGGCGCGGATTTATCCAATCACTCCTCAAAACAGACTTCTTGAGGGAGTCATCGTCGCAGACGCTAGCTTCGTTGAATATCTCCCGTCCGAAATTTCCAAACTTGTTGTTCCATCGTCTTTATGGATGTTATTGGGGGACTATAGCCATAAGACGGTCTCCGTAGACACACTAATAGTAGCGAAATCCGAAATGCCACTTATTATGAATGAAGGAAGTCTTTACGGTCTAAGTGTTAAAAATGCGATTTTTAATAGACCCATCAATATGATAGGAGAAGCAGGAATTGGTATTTACAATAACGCAGACAAAATTATATTCAACGACGATGTTGACCTTATATATCCGAATTTGGGCTATGGTATAAACGAAATCATATTCAATGGTAAAACAATGATAAAATCAACCATTGCCCAAAATGTTGGTATAATTACTTTCAACGATGATGTTTCTTTCACCTATGATCCGAGCAATTCCAGTAGGGAGATTATACGCGGAGCCAAAGAGTTGTTCTTCAAAAAAACTCCAAAAATTAATGATAATTGTAAATTTAAGGATGTTGAGAAGGTCTTTGTTTCAACAAGTGTTAAAAATGATTGCAATCATTGGTTGGTGAAAGGCGCAAAAGAAATTAATTTTGATTCCAAAATAATCGTCGATAGCAGACTTCAGCCAAAGGATAGTGTTAAAATTAAACCATTGAAATTCACGGATACTCATCTTTTTGATGTAGAACAAGGTGGCACTAACAGAGTTTTGTATCTAAGCACAAATTTAGGCAGAACACTGGAGGATGGTCTTTATTATCTTCCCGTTTCGGATTATCTGTACTTAAGTTATTCAAACGAAAACGCCTTAATAAAAGGTGATAAAGTTAGACTGAGTTTCGGATATTTGTACGGTCAACCAAGGGATGTTTTAGATACTCACATCCTTGTATTTTCCTATATCCCAGTAAAAAATGCCAATGGAATAGAATATGGTCGTACAACTGGTTGTTATCTCGTAAATCCAAAATATGGCGAAATCGTACTTGATTTCACAGATCGAGCTACAGAGAAGAGCAATCGCACGACGCCATATATACCTCCTAAACCACAAAAAAAGATTTATCATGAACATGGCAGAATTGAGGATTGTGGCATTTGCCTTGGCACAGGCATGGGCTGGCAAGGGGGATTTTGTCCGTTCTGCGGCGGTAAAGGCTGGTACATAGAACATTATTGGTAAAAACGTATCTACATGAGACCATCCGTTCTATTAGTCACACTTTTGATAGTTGCTTTTTCAGTTTTCTCAAGAACCTACAGACTAGAGGGGACTATTGGCGCGGAGTATCCGATTGTAGTTGATCTGGAGGAGCATGACGACGGGCTATTTTCGGGCCGATATGCCTATCAGACAACGCTTCAAAAGAATGGAGAAGGAGAGTGTTCCTGGCTTCAGATCAATCCAAGCTACGAGAATCCGGCTACGGAATGGACTGTCAGAGATTGCACACCTGATGTTGTCGAAACTTGGTGCAATGTTAATTTTTCAGATCGCAAGCATCTCACCGCCACAATGAAGAATAACCAAGGCAAGACCTATAATGTTTCGGCCAACATAGTCGCCACACCTTCGGCAACCACTTCGCTTTCCTCTCTCTTCAAGCAACATATCGGCGACTATACCTCGGATTTTGACATGTTTCGCAATCCACAGGTATATAACCGCCTCGACAAGCTGATGCCTAACGGCAATTACGACTTGATGCGTAGTTTCTATCAAGTTCAGACTCCGATTGAGTACACCGGCGGTATGTTTTGGGCTTCGGGGTTTATGGTTCACCAATGCTGTGACCCGGCAGTGCTTTGGGCCTACGACTCCGATACTAATACTTTTTATGTGTGGGTACGCAAGGATGACCGCGATTACTGGTGGTCGGAAACCGGCTCCGTACCTTACAAATTCCGGGAACTGGTAAATACAAAATTCTAACGTAATATATAACGACAACAAACAATGACCGCTCCGGGTAGGCTCGGGGCGGTCAATATTTCAGTAATCAGACGCATATTCAGCGGCTGTAGCGGCAGGCGAGGCGATGTAGTGAAAAATTGTTAAGCGTGGCATGCAATATAATGCCATACACCGACGTTTCTAAATATAGAATCAATCAACCTACATCTTTTGAAATCAACTATAGTTACAATATTGACCATGAAAGTCAGAATTTTAGCGGCAGCAACGATGTTGTGCCTGCTTGCGTCATGCAATACCTCCAAAAATAATCTGTCATATTTCAAAGACCTCGAATCACAACTGTCCGGTATACTCGGATCTTCGGATTACTCCGTTAAGATCGTCCCGCAAGACGAATTGTCGGTAACCGTAACATCGTTTAACCCCGAAGCCACAGCCGAATACAATCTGCCCATGTACAACCCGGCCACCAATGCCAAAGGCCTGGTGACGTCTCAAGGTCAACAACAGACATATATAGTAAATCGCGATGGTAATATAAATATTCCTTCGATAGGTGAAGTGCATGTTGCCGGTCTTACTGTCGACGAGGCCGCCCAGCTCATCGGCAACCGTATCTCAAAAGAAGTCAAGGATCCGTTTGTCAAAGTCGTATTGCAGAACTTCTGCGTGAATGTACTCGGTGAGGTCAATACGCCGAGCAGACTGACTGTGACCAACGAACGCTATTCAATTATCGATGCTATCACCGCCTGTGGCGACCTAACCGCTTTCGGACGCCGCGACAATGTATTGCTTATACGCGATGTCGACGGAGTAAAGCATTTCTACCGTCTGAATCTCAACGACTCAAAACTGTTTGATTCGCCTTATTTCTATCTGCGACAGAACGATATCGTGTATATCGAACCAACAAAAGTCAAGGAGGTTAACTCTACCTACGACCAGAATCGCTCATTCAAACTATCGGTTGCCACAGCCATCATCAGCGGTGTATCGGTAGTCGCTTCTATGTTGATTACATTATTTATTAAATAACCCCCGGTGTAGAAACAAATGGAAAACAATACCGCCAATAACACTTCTAAATTCAGCCTGTCATCGCTGATACGTTCCTATCGCCGCTGGTTGCCGCTTATCGTTGTAGTGACATGTCTCGGCACTCTGGCCGGAGCATTGTGGATCTACCGCATGGATACAAAACGTAATATCTGCGCCACTCTGCTCATCACCGACACATCGAAAGACTCCGACCTGATGAATGTCGCCGGTATGAGCAGCCTCTTCGGCTCAAACGTAATGCTCGACAACCAGGTGGAAAAGATGAAATCGCACGACCTGTTAAAAGGGCTCGTAAAGAAATTCGACCTCAATGTATCAAACATCTACAACAAAAATCTCATCAAACGCGAACAGAAGTTTCTCGCCGACGGCCCGATGGTGTTCGTCGCTCCGGAATCTATCTGCGATACCCTGACGACCAAACTCATTTTCAAGGTAAGGGTCAACAAAAACGGGCTTGTCTCGGTCAAAGGAACTAACGGCAAGAAAGATGTCATTGTCGACATCCAGGATCTGAAATTTCCTGTCGACCTTAAGACTATATACGGCGACTTTTCAATAGAGAAAACAGCCGAGTTTGACAACTATGTAGCCACCGACGGCCTGCCGCTGAAAATGACTTTTATCGTAAGCAACTACGACTACGCCGCCGAAGATCTCTCAAAGAAAATCATGCCGACCATCCCCAATAAAAAGGCCGACATTATCGAGTTGAGCTATATCTGCCCCAGCCGCAAGTTCGGCATGATGCTGCTCAGCGATTTTATCAGCGACTTCAACCGTATCGGCATAGCGGTCGATGTAGATAAAGCCCGCATGGTCAACGAATATCTTGAAAAACGTATTGGCGAGGTGCACGAAATGGTGACCGACAAGGAAGCCAAAGCCGAAGCTTTCGCGCGTGAGAACAATATAATCAATCCGCTCGCCGACGGTGAGGTTGACTACACCATCAGTGCCGAGCTCAAGAAAAACATTATTCTGGCGCGTGCAGATATTGAGAAACTCAACATGATAAAGTCTCTCCTCGGCAACACCGGCGACAAACATAGCTTATTGCCCGTACCGGCTGAAGACGAACAGATCGCGTTGCTTGTAACCGAGTACAATCAGATGGTTCAGGAGAAGATGCGCCTCGAAATAGATGCGACACCATCCAACAAGTTACTTAAAACTATGGTACAGCAGCTCGACGCCTACCGCGAAAACCTGGTGGTGTCTATCGACAATGCCATAACCAATGCCGAAAAGGTTCTTAACGAGGTAAATCGCCAGAAAGTCGGTCTTGACAGCAGTGTAAAAAATTACACCACTTTCGCACGCGGATACACCGACCTGATGCGCGACTACGAAATCAACAACGCCATATACATGCTTCTGCTTAAGGAGCAGGAACACAACTACATGAAGATGAACAACACCCTCCCTACAGGTATTGTTCTTTCGGCACCACATGTAATGAAAAAACAGCCCGGGCTGCCGCCATATATCATGCTGTTCCTGATCTTCTGCATTTCGCTGGCTATCGTTCCGGGAGCAATATATGTATGGAGCCTCGTCGACGACCGTATCAACGGAGTATCTGACATACACAAGTTCATCCCCGGAGCCGATATGCTCGGCTCTCTGCCTGCTCTCCCTAAAAAAGAGGTACGTGGCACTCTACCATATGCTGTTTCTACTGAATATGCTGAAAAACTGGATGGAGCGAGAGCCGCATTGCAGTTCACACTGCGCGACATCAAGTCGCCCGTAATCCTTGTCACCGGAGCGCGCAATGGTGTGGGTCGTACGGCTGTAGCCACCGGACTTGCCGCCTCATGGGCCGCTACCGGTAAACGCACACTGCTTCTCGAACTTGATGTAAAATCACCCTCACTGGCCGCTACATTGTCGCTATCCACATCCGGATTAAGCAACCTTATCGCAACCGGTATCACCGGTTATACCAAGACCGTTCAGACTGTCGACGCCGGATACGATGTACTCACCGCCGGCGATGTCAATGTAGCCCCGCTATCGCTGCTCGCCTCACCTGAACTGTCGACCCTTATCGACACGTTGCGCCAGAGCTACGACATCATAATTATCGATGGCCCGTCGATTGTCGAAACTCGCGAACTATCGATACTTTCCTCTTATGCTGACGCGTCGTTAGCAGTAGTCCGCGACCGCCACACTACCTACGCCGAGCTTCGCGATCTTGAATCGATGCTCTCTCCGCTGCGCATCGTAGTCAATGCTACTGCCCGCCCCGGCATACTCACACTCTGGAAATAATCTTTTTACCGGGAATATGAGAGTATTGTGGTTTTCGGTAACACCGTCATGCTACGCAAATCTTAACGCCATGTCGTATAACGGAGGCGGCTGGGTGGCTTCGCTCGAACGCGCCGTACGACGTTGTCCGGAAATAGAACTCGGCATAGCGTTTGAAATGTCGACCGATGTTGTAAAAGATGTCGTTGATGGTGTCACATACTACCCGATCGACATCGACACCCCATCAAAACGCATGTGCGACCGCGTTGGAATGAGTCACGAAGAACGACTGCTACTGCCTCGGTGTCTCGACATTATCGCCGATTTCAAGCCTGACATCATACAATGCTTCGGATCGGAGTGGTGCTACGGCCTTGTGGCTGAATATGTCGATATTCCTGTGGTGATACACATGCAAGGCTCGATGCCATCATACTACAACGCCCTATACCCTCCCCGCTATTCCTCGTGGTCGGCGGCACGCTACTATCTGTCGCGATTAAACGTAGGGATGGCGTTCCGCGAACTGATGACACCGCGCAAAAACCGACAACGCACCGAGCGCGAACTCCGCGTATTTTCGGCCGTACACCACTATCTCGGGCGCACTCGCTGGGATCGTGCGATCGTAGACCTGTTTGCTCCCGGAGCAGACTATTTCACATGCAACGAAGCTCTGCGTCAGAGTTTCTACAACGTAGCACATCCTTGGAAATATCGCGACCGACCCGTATTGAAACTCGTCACCGTAGGCAACGGCTCTCTATGGAAAGGGATGGACGTATTGCTCAAAACTGCCTATGCGCTGTGCCTATACACCGACCTGCAATTTGAATGGCGAGTGGTCGGTGGCGTTCAGAATAAAAAATATATCGAGACGCGTGAGCATATCCGCTTTGACGACTGCAACGTGACTTTCACCGGAGTTCTTGACGAGACACGCCTGGCCTACGAACTGCTCGATGCCGATATATACGTACACCCGTCATACATCGACAACAGTCCCAACTCGCTATGCGAGGCAATGATACTCGGATTGCCCTGCGTGGCGACATCTGTAGGCGGGGTTCCCGACATCATCCACGATGGCGTCGACGGGTTGCTTGTACCACCCAACGAGCCGTATATGCTTGCCGACACCATAAAGAATCTTTATGGCAATCCGGCCAAAATGGAGCGTCTGGGGCAATCGGCACGGCGCAAGGCTCTCGAACGGCACAATCCTGCCAGAATTGTCAGGGAACTCCTTCTGGCCTACCACACTATCCTTAATCCACGCGACGTAAAGGTTAACTATGCTGATTAATATTCTGGTCATATTCACGCTGTTGATGCTCTATGCTTTTTATAAAAGCAGATTTGAGCGCACACAGTGTGTCGATCTGATATTCTTCGCCATGTGGATATGCTTTGCCGTGGAATATTACGCCACCACCGACTACAACGTCTACTACGAAAATTTCGACCGCACATATATTCATGTCATCTGGGAGCCGGGCTACCGGCTGCTGCTGCTGCTGTTTCAGCCATTCGGCTTTTTTGTATTCAACGCTGTGGTGGCCGCATTCGAGATGTACACTCTATGCTACATGTTCAAGCGCTTCTGCCCACCGGCCTACATGTGGATAGGTATCCTTATCTTCATTCTTGATGTCGACAACATGCTGGGCTACATGTGCCTCAAGCGCCAGTTTTTCGCCATGGCCATTTCATTGTGGACACTATATTTCACCTGCTGGTCGACCAATCGCCGACGGTGGATATATGCCACACTTATATTTTTCGCCTCCATCCTGATCCATACATCGGCTCTGGTCACGGTCGCATATTTTATTGTGCCGTTTATCCGACACAGAATCAACTATATCTCGATGGCCGTTATCGGCGCAATATTTCTATGGAGCCTTACGTTTGATATTACCGACTATGGCGACCAACTGGTCGACATTTATACTATCATAGGAGACGGAAATGCCAATTATGAGCGCTACGGTCAGTATGTCGACGAACTCGGAGATGGACTTGTAGGCAATGTTCTGTCGAAAGTCGGAGCCATTGTCGCTGCAACCTACGTAATGAGCTTTATCGTATTCATCTGGTGTAATCGTCGCGTCACCGACCGACAGTACCATCTCATATTACTATCGCTTGCAAGCTACATATTCGGAAACATCCTCATCGGAGACTTTTATCGTCTTAATCATTACTTCACAATCACGACATTTTTTACTATTCCGATAGCAGCCCACTTTATGGTAGGCATAGGACAACAGCGACACTCTTTATTCCGTCAGACGATTGCTACCATATGTATTTTAATGTGGCTTTTTGGACCCGTAAAATCGTATTTCAATGCGTTTACCGGAACAAAAGTCTCATATATGACCTACCGCTTTAAGCATTTCCCCACCATTTTTGATGAAAATGTCGACAAGTCGTCGATGCGGTTTGACAATACAAAAGAAATTGAATAAACCAGACAACATGAAAGCACGAGTCATAGCCATATATCTGCCACAGTTTCATCCGGTCGCCGAAAACGACCGGCACTGGGGCAAAGGATTCACCGAATGGAACAATGTAGTCAAGGCGCGCCCACTATTCCCCGGGCATTATCAGCCCAAACTGCCTGCAGATCTCGGCTTTTATGACCTCCGGCTGCCAGAGGTGCGCGAAGCGCAGGCACAGATGGCTCGGGAAGCCGGCATTGAGGGTTTCATGTACTGGCACTACTGGTTTGGCGGCGGCAAAAAGGTACTCGAACGCCCCTTTGAAGAGGTCGTATCGTCAGGCAAGCCCGACTTTCCTTTTTGTCTCGGATGGGCTAACCATAGCTGGACTAACCGCTCATGGACAAAGCAAAAAGGCCTTCTTGGACACGATTCGATGATATTTGAGCAGACCTATCCCGGCGAAGCCGACGACCGCACCCATTTCGACTATCTGCTTCCGGCATTCCGCGATCCTCGCTACATCACTGTCGACGGGAAACTATTTTTTGCTATATGGAATCCTGACGAAATTCCACATCTCGAGCAATTTCTGGCTCTATGGCAGCAATTGGCACGTGAAGCCGGGCTGAATGGCTTCCACTTCGTAGGAATGCGCACATTGCGCACCTCATCTACCCGAGAGCAATTAATTGCCAAGGGGTTTGCTGCCATGAACAATTCTAATTTCGCGATGTGGCGCGCCGAAAAAGCCTGTCGGTTTAACAGTCTTATACTCAAACGCGGGCTTTATTTCCTGTCCGACCGGCTGAATCTACCGCTACAGTGTTTCAACTACAAGTCGATCATAAGTTGGCTGTGCGACGACGACGACCGCCGCGACGATACCTACCCCACACTTATACCCGGCTACGACCGTTCACCCAGAGCTGGCAGCAGGGCACAGATCTACTACAACAATACTCCAGAACTGTGGGGACGACATGTTGACGATGTTCTTGAGCATGTCGCGCACAAGGCTCCCGAGCATCGCATAGTGCTTTTGAAATCGTGGAACGAGTGGGGCGAAGGCAACTATATCGAGCCCGATACCCGATACGGTACTGCCTATCTTGACATATTGGGTGACAAACTAAAATAATTAAACTATTTGCATACCGATAATAAAATAAATACTATATTTGTATATTATCAAAAACCTAACACCTTAAAAAGCAAAGCATGAACACTCCCGAACAAAAAATTGTAGTACTGGTTCCTTGTTACAATGAAGAGCCTACAATAGAAAAAGTGGTATCGGATTTTCGTACATATCTTCCTGAAGCACGTATATGCGTTTTCGACAATAACAGTACAGACCGTTCGGCAGAGTTTGCATTAAATGCGGGGGCAGATGTTATAAAAGTTCCCCGGCAAGGCAAAGGGAATGTCATCAAACAAATGTTTTCAACAATTGATGCGGATATATATGTAATGGTCGATGGAGATGACACTTATCCTGCAAATATAGTGAAAGAGCTAATTGCTCCTGTAGCTGACGGCCGAGCAGACATGGTAGTTGGTGATCGCCTGTCTTCGACATATTTCGGAGTTAATCAGCGGCCTATGCACAATGCCGGTAACCGTTTGGTACGTTCTCTGATTTCCGGCTTGTTTGATTGTAAAATAAAGGATGTAATGTCGGGATATCGGGTATTCAACCGCGATTTCGTAAAAAATTTCCCCATCATGTCAGCGGGATTTGAAATCGAGACCGAGATGACTATTCATGCTCTTGACAAAGGCTATATCATCATGGAACATCCAATTGAATATCGAGACCGACCGGCTGACAGTATCTCAAAGCTCAATACATATTCTGACGGATTCAAAGTACTCAAAACTATAGCCATACTTTTTCGAGACTACCGTCCGTTCGGTTTCTTTTCAATACTCGCACTATTACTTGCTATTATAGGAGTTGTGACATTGTATCCTATTTTTGTCGAGTATTTTAAGACAGGCCTCGTACCGCGTTTTCCGACTCTAATAGTGGCATGTTTTGTTATTCTGGCCGCAATAATGTTATTACTGGTTGGTGTTATTTTAGGCGCGATTTCCGACAACAATCGCCGCATGTTCCAATTACGTCGCTCACGATAGATCTGTCATGTTCAAAAAAATTGCATTTCGGCTTTCAATACTCTATCTCATCCTATTAGGTATTTTCTGCGGTTTAAGCTATCTGTCGTATGCCACACCTGTAGACCTATATGAGAAAAACGTAGATGACTCCATTAACAGTATGTTTGGCAAAGCTATCTGGACACATCTGTTTTTCATGCCGTTATGCGAAGTAGATTATTACACGCAATACATTATGTATAGCGAAGCTGTCACATCATGCGCGATGAGTCCTACTGAAGGAATGGCAACAAATCCCTATTGTCATGGAATCATAGATGGTGATGTGTTGACAGATATTAACATAAATGATCCGGAGTCATATAGCCGCTATTGGCATGGCTATCTGTTTACACTTCGCTTGTGTTCAATATTTTTTAATTCCCGTGATTTAATGATATTTAATACCTCATTGCTATCCTTCCTTTTGCTGTTTACCTCATTTCTGGCCTATCGCCGATTTGGAAAGAGTGTGGCAATTTCTTATTTTGCAGCCATATTATTGTGGGGATTTTGGGGAGTACCATTAACGCTGCAGAATGTAACATGCTACTACATCATGTTTATTGCGATATCAATCATTTTAATTCAGATGAAACACACTGGTTCCATGACATATATCTCCGGATTGTTTTTTTGTATCGGAGGAATCACATCCTATCTGGATTTTCTGACATTTCCAATATTACCGCTCGCAATGACTATGGCGTTTGTCATACTTGGATGCTTAAACCGAAAAGATGCATTAATGATATTTTTTGTCGGGTGTATTTGTTGGGGTATCGGATACTCGATGCTGTGGGCGTCCAAATGGCTTGTTTCTTACATGATAGCCGGACCTGAAGTACTGAAATCTGCATCTAAAGCTGTGGGAGAGAGATCAATTTTCGGATTTAACAATGGCCTATTTGAGATCAAAACAATATTTTGTATTATAGTTACCGGGACAGCGACAATGACAGCGTGGTGGTTCTGTTTCCACCACGCTGTCAGAAAAGGGTTGCCGTTGTTGTTTGTTGCATTATTGCCTTATGTATGGTATGCTGTAATGGCACAACATACATTTATACATTGGCGACTTTTTGTTAACCGCTCGCTTATTGTCCCATTATTTTTAGGAATATTATTTACAATTCAGGGCTATCGGAAATCAAGTAAGCGACAATTGCCAATATAAATCATCACAATTTCAGTTAATGCACTCAAACACAGTATAATTATCGTTTGCCAGCTCCCGATATTCGGCTATGGCTTCGGCTACAGACTCCGGTGTAGGAGCTTCGGGATACATTACTTCAGATGTTTTATACGTCACTATGGTTATAAGATTCTGTCCCGGTTCAATATAGCATACATTACCTTGCCGCATCTCATATCCGAAATCATAGGTATATCTATACTGGAAATTACCATTGTAAAAAGTATTGTCGGCAATCACAAATCCAGGTAATCCCGAATATAGATGTGCGTCAGAAGGGAATGGGCTGCCAAACTGGTTGTCGCCGGCATTGCGCGATTCGTTGTCATAGAATTTTACATTGCTTACAGCAGCACCTCCGGTATTAGATCCGTCATCTTCTATGTAAACCATGGATGTGGTTATAGCATATCGGCAATGGTTTATATCACAATCGTGGATTAGAATATTTTCAGCTCCCGGTATCCCCAAGCTTCGCTTGACAGAACCACCCAAAGCGATCGCACCTGAATATATTCGATTGAATGTACAATTCTGTATTTCAATATTTGAGAGTGGTGTGGTATTGCTTGACGTTTTCCACAATTCTATTCCGGCACCCGTACGGTGGAATGATGTTGTCTCTACGTATGCCACATCAAGAGTACAACCACCGATTAGGTCAAAATCAACATTTTTAACAGTTACGTTATCTCGATTCATAGTCATTCCATTAGATCCGAATCCGATAACTTTCACACCTGAAATTGTACAGTCCTGTGGTCCACGCACAAATTGTCCGTCAGTAGCAAACCATAAGTCAGACAAATCATTAGGGTCGCCCGAATACACCATTTTTATTGTGCGGCCATCTGAACTTTGAAAGAAACTGCCATCTTTATTCAGACAAGTAAACGCCTGAACTTGCGATTGCTTTGGTGCAGTATAGTTAAACGCCACATACATATCGACAGCAGTTTTAAATGCCACTTTCTCTCCGAAAACGATTTTATCGGTAAGGGGATTATATATGAAGCCGATATTTTTTAAGTCGTCGGCACTATGTCCGGAAAGCTGTACAAGCCGGTCGAAATTCAAAGTCCAGATGTGTAAATGCGGTTCATCGCGGGTAAACAAATTTTTATTTGCATTTTTAATCTTAATAAACCGAGAAATTACCGGTTTTGTACCATTGCCATACGCGCCCACACTTATTGTGCGAAACGCTATTTCGGAAAAGAACGGGTATTCATAACCGCGTTCAAGCAACAACGTACTTCCACCGGGAATAGTCTTTATCGCCTTTTCCAAAGTTTTAAACGGATTGTTAAAGCTTCCGTCTTCAGTAGATTGTGTAGCTCTACCGGAACAATAGTACGTACCACTAAAAATAGTACCTGAATGAGTAATTGTGTTCATAAATTTTAAAATTAAATCGTTTAATAATTAAATAAATTGACGCGCGTTTGTTATTAAAACCACAATCGAATTAATTAAGTTTACCTCCCGATTGTTAATAATAGACACAAATATCTAACTAATATTTCAGTTTGTTAAATTGCACTCGCACACCAGGCGGCATACGAAAGCAATAACACATATAGCGTCAATGATACGCTGGGTGTGTGTGAAACACACACTGTGGATGTATCAATGTAATGCGTTGCATGGTAGGTGGGTGATTGGGAGAGGCTGCACTATGGTGCAGCCCTACGGGCGGATGATTGTGGGGTTGAGTATGCGCCCGCATGTGGAGAAAAACATAAGATCAAAAGGACAAAAGGGTCAAAAGGAATTAAGTTCATATGTAGTTATGTTTTTATAGTGGATGTGTGATAGCGTAATCTATTGTGTTGCAGAATGGTAGGGACGGCATGCTTGGCGTCCGGATCGAGTATCGTGGTTTGTGTGAGGCGGACGCCATACATGGCATCCATACCGTGTTTGTGGGCGTAAATTGCTGTATGTCAGATGGTAGGGATGTTCCATGGAACATCCTTTGTTTGTGCGGGCGGGGGAGGCTGCACCATGGTGCAGCCCTACGGGCGGGTGTGTCCGTAAAAGCAATTCATGTTGCGTAATGCACTGTATGGCAAGTTTGTAAGGCAGTCATGAATGACATCCGGAACGAGCGTCGTGGTTCGCATGAGTCGTACAGCATTGTTGGCAACACACAAAATGATATAAAAACACAAGAAACAAAAAATATTGTGTACGCATGTTTTTTTGTTAAAAGATGTGATTTTCTTGGAGTTTAGAGAGATTTTTATTTATCTTTGAAAAAAAAATACACCTCTTTTTAATTAAATTATGAAATCTACCTTATTAGCCATATTTATGGCTGTTGCGTTTGCTTTATCCGGACAAAATCACCCGGGACGTCAGGATGTGGCACCATCCGGCACTTTACCTATAGTCTATATAAATACCGTGGACAACACTGTTATCGACCAGAAAGAGACATATATCGATGCGACACTGTGGATCGATGCCTCGATGTCGGACGAATATGCATCGCTCGGCGATGCGCAGAATCCAATCAAGCTTGGTATCCGGGGACGTGGAAATTCGTCGTGGGTAAGTTTCGACAAAAAACCATATAAAATCAAGTTCGACAAAAAGCAGTCGGTGCTCGGTATGCCTAAAAGCAAGCATTACGCCCTGCTTTCTAAACCCAACGGTATTTATGTAGCCGATGCCATCGGCTACAAATTCGGCGAGATGTTGATGAGCGAATGGAATCCCCGCTATCGCATGGTAGAAGTGGTGCTCAACGGATATAACATCGGTCTCTACTGGCTGTGCGAAACCATCCGCATAGAAGAAACACGTGTAAATATTTACGAACAGCCCGATATGAATGAAGATATGGCCACAATCGGTAGCTGGATTATGGAAATCGATAATTATGAGGAGGAAGAAACTTTCACCATAAATACAGCATCACCCCGTCACCACATCGTTTATTTCACCCCGAAGGCTCCCGAAAAGATGTCGGCAATGCAGAAAGAATGGGTAAAATCGGAGATGGAAGCAATTGACAAAGCCATAAACAACCCCGATCCATATTCCACCGAATGGATGCAACATATCGATCTTGAATCGGCAGCAAGCTACGTCGCTGCGCAGGAAATAGTCGGCAATCTCGACGGTTTTATGGGCAGCACTTATTTATGGCGCGACCTTGACACCAAATGGCATTTCGGACCACTATGGGACATCGAGTGGAATTTCCAGGCGGCCGACGGTAAAGGTTGGCTATGGGAACAGCGGAATGCGAGTGATGGCGCCCAGGCAAGATGGTTGCCCGAATGGATGCATTCCCGCCACTTGCAGATGGCGCTTGAACGCAAATTTGCTCTTGCCGCATCACGACTCGATGAAGTGATTGATTTTGCAGAAAAATTTCAGACCATGACTAAAGCCGCTCATGCCATCAATGCAGTAATCTGGCCTCAATACAACGATAGCGATTTCGATCGACATTGGAGTACTTATATCCGCCCGCGTCTGGAAAAACGTATGGCGTGGCTGCAGTCGCCAGATCTGTTTGACTCGCTCAACAGCGGAATTGAAGATATCGTTGACGACACATCACACATTGTGAAAAGCGAATACTTTACTCCTGCCGGACAGAAGGTCTCCACTCCTGCCTCCAACGGACTGTACATACGCCGAGATGTGATGTCTGACGGAACCGTTAAATATACAAAAATCTCCAAGTAGGCAGTTCTTCCTGCCAACAGCCAAGGTAATAAAACCATTTAAAGTTTATTAGAGCATGAGTTACAATCTTGTGCTCTATTTTCTTTTTTATTGTCGTGGTCATTTGATATAACAGAGAAACAATAATACAGAATGCCTCACGTTATAAACATATGACAAACGACTGCACATCAACAGTTCTGCCCGCCAAACCATCAAAAAGCATAGGTCTGGAGTACCTTCGGGTGATATGCATGCTTCTGGTGATAGTGAATCATTTGGTAGCCGATTTTAATTCAAATCCTAATACATCGGACATATTCCGACATTTCTGGCGAATAAATACGCCGATGATCAGTTTTGGAATGCCGATGTTCTTCTTCATTTCAGGAATCTTGCTGATGCGACAGTTTCATTCAGGAAAATTCCGTGAAGTAACTTTTTTTCAATTTGTCCGTAAAAAATTTGTACGGTTAATGATACCATATATCGTGTTTACAGGTCTCACTATGATATGGTACAGATTTTTTGACATCAGAGCTATCATTGAACTAAATTTCTGGCATTTATGGTTTTTACCGACACTGCTGTGGTGTAGTATTCTCATATACCTGTATATTGATAATATGAAATTGTCAGGAGCAAAGGGCTTCGCTGCAAATATGTTATTATTGACAATATGTATGATATTGCCTTTTGCGGGTTTCCCTAAATTTATGGCATTAGATTCGATGGCATACTGGATTTTTACATTTGTAAGCGGAGTATTGTTTGAACGGTATCGACCGGTAAAAATGTCACTATCAGGCTGGATTGTGGGAGTCGTATTGTCTGTAGCTATTTATACTGCATTATGGACATTTTTACCTTGGGAATATCGTGGGGAGCCGACACTGGCATATATGCTATCTCTAATGGTACTGATGGGGGCTGTGTGCGGATTCTTTGAATGTGTCCACATTAACACCACAACAGTTGCGCATCAACTTGTAATGTTTGTCGCCACCTTTTCGTTTAGCATCTATAATATTCATTATTTAATAATAGGAATCACAGCTCGTCGTCCGATTCTTCAGATATTAGACATAATTCATGTCAACGATACTACTCCGGTAATGTTGATAATTGCCCAATGTGCGCTTGTGGTATTGGTTAGTCTCGGGCTGTGTTGGATGTATAAATATTGCCGCAGAAAGATTAATTCGCCTTTTGCGAATTAATAGCAACCACTTGGTGTCGCACATTATGTCCGGTTCGTCCACTGGAAACCGTGCCAGTAGGTCTAGTCTCCTCATACACATCGAGCATGGTATATGCTTTGCGATAATACCGGAGATTTTGTAACTTTGTAACTATGAACAGGACAGACACTAAAATATTGTGGTTAAGCGTACTGCAAGGATGGGCTATGTTGCTCGTGGTGATTGGTCATGCCAACTTCTATGAGTTTATGCACGGCGGCTTTGGCAGCGACGTAGACTGGCTGCACCGCTTTGCCTACGCTTTTCATATGCCATTGTTTATGTTTGTAAGCGGAGGCCTGTTCTATATGACACGTGTAGGTCGAGAATGGCGTTATCGAGATGTGGTTACCGACAAACTGAAACGACTTGCAGTGCCCTACGTAGTGTTTACACTTTTTGCTTTCGTGCTTAAGGCCTCGTTAAGTTCTCACATGAAACGAGGTGTAAAGTGGTCGGCACACGACTTTGCATGCGCATTTCTTTATCCCAGCGACGGCCCACTGGCGGAGATGTGGTTTGTGGCATCGCTGTTTTTACTCATGATGCTTTATCCGCTTTACCGGGTGGCAATGAGGCGCCGGTGGAGCGAGATGGCTCTGCTGGTGATATGGGGGCTGTTGCTGATATGCGGTCCGTCAATACCGTCGGCTGTGGGCGGTCTGTTCAGTCTGCGCGACGTGCCGTCATACGGAATATATTTTTTCGGTGGGATGGTATGTTTTAAATATGGACTCTACCGCCATTTTGATAGTTGGATTGTGGCGGGAGTATGCGCCACGCTATTTGGCGTAAGCTGGCTGTTGGGCGGCGGGATTACATTGCTTACTCCAATGCTCGGAATACTGATGAGCTTGTCGGTGTGCATGATAGTGTGCCGCAAACTGCCGTCGTTGTTTTCATCATTCCGCGACTTCACGTTTCAGATATATCTGGTTGGACTGTATCCGCAGATGCTGCTTGAACTGTTTGTGTGGAACCGCATACCACATACCTGGCCTACGCTGGTAGCATGCTACGTGGGTAGCGTAGTGCTTGCGCTGTATGTTCCGGTAGTATTGTCTCGTCTGGTGGTGAAATATTGCCCACCCCACATCAGAATGTGGTTCGGTCTACGCTGATATGTTTAAAACGATACCAGAGGCTGTCTAAAGCCTCTGGTGTCCAACGTTTATGAAGCATCGCGTCGCTACCGCGTTGGCAGCAGTAATTAGATGTGTGTTAGGTTGGTAGGGATGTTTCAATGGAACATCCTTTGTTTGTGGGCAGGGTGAAAGTTCAGCCGATGGATAGTGTGACCCCTGGGTTACTCTACCGTGACTGACTTGGCAAGGTTGCGCGGCATGTCGACATTGCAGCCTTTGCGCACGGCGATGTGATAGGCCAGCAACTGCAAAGGTATAGAAGCAATAATGGGCGACAGCTCCTCGGCGACACGAGGTATAGTGAGCGTAAAGTCGGCCATCTCCGATATAGTATCGTCGCCTTCGCTGACAATAGCGATCACCGAGCCGCCACGGGCCTTGACTTGCTGTATATTGGAGATAATTTTCTCGTGAAGCTCATCGTAAGGAGCGATAAACACGGTGGGGAGCTCGCGGTCGATAAGCGCGATCGGGCCATGCTTCATTTCGGCAGCCGGATAGCCCTCGGCATGGATATAGCTGATCTCTTTTAGTTTCAGAGCGCCCTCGAGCGCAGTGGGGAAGTTATAACCACGACCAAGATAAAGGAAATTGTGAGCAAAGGTGTATATTCTCGACAATTTCTCAATATCGTCGTTGAGCTTAAGGGTTTCTGTAATCTGCTCCGGCAGATCGAGAATACCCTGACACAGCGTCTTGACCTTGTCGGGAGATATTGTGCCACGAAGCTGCGCCATAGCGACAGCCATCATTGTGAGTACCACCACCTGGCCGGTGAAAGCCTTGGTAGATGCCACTCCGATTTCGGGGCCTACATGGATGTAAGAGCCGGTATCGGTAGCACGAGCAATAGACGAACCGACTACATTGCATACGCCGTAGACAAATGCACCCTGCTCTTTTGCGAGCTGAATGGCAGCGAGAGTGTCGGCGGTCTCACCCGACTGTGACACGGCAATCACCACGTCGTCGGGATTGATGACCGGATTGGAATAACGGAACTCGCTCGCATATACAACCTGGGCGGGAATGCGCGCCAGATTCTCTATCATACGGCCGCCGATAAGACCGGCATGCCAGGAGGTGCCGCAAGCTACGATCAGCACACGGCGCGCCGAGAGAAACCGTGCCCCATGATCCTGAATAGCCGACAGCTGCACCTTGTCGAGATCAAGCGACACGCGGCCGCGTATACAGTCTTTCAGTGTGTTGGGCTGCTCGAAAATCTCTTTGAGCATAAAGTGAGGATATCCCCCCTTCTCGAGCTGCGACACCGACATCTGCAGTGTCTGAATGTCGACTTCGGCTGGCTGCTTGTCTTTGGTGAGTACCTCAAGCGGGGCATTACGATGTATGATGGCCATTTCATCATCGCGCAGATATATTACCTGATTGGTATATTCAATGATAGGGGTGGCGTCAGATGCCAGGAATGTCTCTCCGTCGCCGATACCAAGCACAAGCGGAGAGCTTTTGCGAGCGACAATGATTGTATCGGGATCTTCCTGATGCAGAACAGCGATGGCGTAGGCACCTACCACCTGGTCGAGCGCCGCACGCACGGCATCGATCAGCTCGCACTTGGTCGAGTCGAAGATATACTCTATGAGTTCTACAAGTACCTCGGTATCTGTTTCAGAATGAAACTTACAGCCGTGTTCCTCAAGAGCGGCTTTCAGCACCGAGTAATTCTCTATGGTGCCGTTGTGCACGATGGCAATACGGCGTGAGTTGGAGTAATGAGGATGGGCATTATTGTCTGAAGGCTCACCATGAGTGGCCCAACGTGTATGAGCGATACCTATATTTCCGCTGATATCTTTCGACTCGCAGAAATTTTCAAGCACAGCCACTTTTCCCTGTGTCTTATACACGCTCAACTGTCCCTTATCATTGATCAGCGCCACACCGGCACTGTCATAGCCTCTGTATTCAAGGCGATGGAGCCCTTTAATCAATATCGGATATGCTTCCCGTGATCCGATATAGCCTACAATTCCACACATATACGCGTAATAATTAATTGGTGTTCTAAAAAATCGTTGGAGGTTGCAAAGTTACGAAAATTTTATCCAAATACCTACGTTTTTAGCGTAAACGCATGCTTACCTTTCCAAAAAGCCGACGCAAAAAGCCGATGCTCTATTTTGTAAATAAAAACATCGGCCGAAACTCACGTTTCAGCCGATGGCACAAAAAGTCTACGTGCTGTTGGCATAGCACGTAAGGAATCCTTAAAGACTTACCTATTGTTAACCAATCATTTTCTAATTATATGAGGAATATCGTCAAGATTCTCGGCTACCTGATGGTCGGTCACTTCATAGTCAGCAAGGTCACCGGCCAGATATCTGTCGTAGGCGGCCATATCAATCAGTCCGTGGCCAGAAAGATTAAACAGGATGACAGGCGATGTACCGGCTTCGTCGGCAGCCCGGGCCTCGCGGATAGCAGCGGCAATAGCGTGTGAGCTTTCGGGGGCCGGAATTATACCCTCCGACTGAGCGAACAGCGTGGCGGCGGCAAATGTTTCAAGTTGCGGAATATCGACAGCCTCGACAAGTCCCTGTGAACGCAATTGCGAAATCACCGCTCCGGCACCATGATAGCGCAGACCGCCGGCATGAATGTTGGCCGGAGAGAAGTTATGGCCCAGGGTATACATCGGTATGAGCGGAGTGTAACCGGCTTCGTCGCCGAAGTCATATTCAAGAACACCGCGAGTGAGCTTTGGACACGAGGCCGGTTCGGCAGCAATAAATCGTGTATTTCGCTCACCGGAGAAATTGTGACGCATGAATGGAAACGATATTCCTGAAAAATTGGATCCTCCGCCAAAACATCCGATTACAATGTCGGGCATCTCACCGGCCATCTCCATCTGTCGTTCGGCCTCAAGACCGATTACAGTCTGATGCAACGCGACGTGATTCAGTACCGAGCCAAGCACATATTTACAGTTAGGGGTTGACATCGCCAGCTCCACAGCCTCGGAGATGGCAGTGCCGAGCGAACCCTGATAGTTGGGATTATCCGTGATGATTTTTCGACCGGCTTTTGTCGACATCGAAGGCGATGCGACCACTTCGGCCCCGTAGGTCTGCATGATCGACCGACGGTAGGGTTTCTGATGATACGATACCTTGACCATATATACAGCCAGGTTGAGTCCGAAATGCTTGGCGGCAAGCGACATGGCCGCGCCCCATTGTCCGGCTCCGGTCTCGGTAGTGATGTTGGTCACACCCTGTTTCTTGCAGTAATATG
>CAZOCO010000021.1:0-22778 GCA_964578325.1 uncultured Muribaculum sp. | reverse complement strand
TCCTTCATCTGAACATCAGACAAAACGGGAGTTAAAATGAAAACGGTTTCGTAACGGTTCATGTTGTTAATTAGTTAATTAGAATGGTTTTGTTGAAAACTTGTGCAAAGTTATGATTTTTTTTTGAGACATGCAAGTGTATGGTGCTTTATTTCACGGCCTTTAATGTGTTTTGTATTGTTGTTGCCGTGGTAAGCATAGTGAGTCCGATTGTGGTGTATGGCCGATTCATGTCTTCGGGTTTAAGTATAGTTTCGCCGTATGAAATCAGGTCAATATCAAGCGGCACAAGTCCGTTTTTCTTTGACTCGGGGGTTCGTCCGGCGCGCTGTTCAAGTTGTTTAAACAGTGCGATAAGTGTTTCCGGAGAAACTGTGGTTCGTGCTATCACCAGAGCGTTTATATAGTCGGGGTAGCGTCCGGAGATTTCGGAAGTGGAATAGGGTGGAGTTGACTCTGTTACGGTAAGACACCCATCGGCACCCAGTAGCAGCCACGAGATTGTATCGGAGACCCGATTAAGAGCATCCGATGTATTGGCTCCGATAGAGATTAGAACGTCTGTCATTTCTACTGTTGGGGCATGCCCTTAAGTGTGAGTGCTATGCGTCCACGTTGCGGGTCGACATCGAGAACCCGGGCCGTAATTTTCTGATTGATATATACGACGTCGCCCGGATTTGATACAAAAGTGTCTGTCATCTGCGATATATGTATCAGTCCGTTTTCGTGTAATCCTATGTCGACAAAGCAGCCGAACGATGTGATATTGTTGACGATTCCGGTGACTTCCATGCCCGGTCGCAGATCAGAAATGTCTTTAATGCGGTCGTCGAAGGCAGTATCTTCTTCCTGAACTCCGCGAGGATCGCGTCCGGGTTTTTCAAGCTCCAAAACAATATCTGTAAGTGTAGGTAGCCCGGTCTCTTTTGTAATATAAGGAGTAAGGTCGAGATTGTGAAGCACTGCCGGAGATGCAACCAGGCGCGACAGAGGTATGCCGTTGTCGGCTGCAATGCGTTCCACAAGTTCGTAGCGTTCGGGATGTACGGCAGTGTTGTCGAGGATATAGTCGCCATCGGCAATACGGAGAAATCCGGCGCACTGCTGGTAGGCTTTTTCTCCCATACGCGGTACGTTCATCAGTTCAGTCCGGCGTCGGAACGGTCCGTTTTCACGACGGTAGTCAACTATATATCCGGCAAGCGCACGACCGATCCCCGATACGTATGACAATAGTTCGGGCGATGCTGTGTTGACGTTAACCCCTACGGAGTTGACACAACTCATGACGGTATAGCTCATAGCGTCGCGGAGACGAGTCTGGTCGACATCGTGCTGATATTGTCCGACGCCGATAGATTTCGGGTCTATCTTCACGAGTTCGGCCAGAGGATCAATGAGGCGACGGCCTATTGATACCGCACCTCTTACGGTAATGTCTTTGTCAGGAAATTCGGCACGTGCGATTTCCGAAGCCGAATAAATTGAAGCACCGCTCTCGTTGACAACATATACGGAAACTTTTTTGTCGAATCTTAATGAGTTGACAAATTTTTCGGTTTCGCGTGAGGCAGTACCGTTGCCTATGGCTATTGCCTCGATTTTGTATTGGTCGACAAGCGACATCAGTTTAAATGCTGCTCCGTGGCAATCGTTGACCGGCGCATGGGGGTAAATAATGTCGTTGCAAAGAAGATTGCCTTGATTGTCAAGACATACTATTTTGCATCCGTTTCGGAATCCGGGGTCTATGGCAAGAACGCGCTTGTGGCCCAGCGGTGGCGCGAGAAGCAGTTGGCGTGCGTTTTCAGTAAACATGGCTATCGCCGATTCGTCGGCTTTTGATTTTGCAGCCCCAAGCACTTCTGTCTCTATCGACGGACGGATCAGTCGGCGATATGAGTCGCGCACGGCTGTACGTACGATTTCGGCGCATGCAGGTGTTGCATCAGCTTTTAAGAACATGCGTACAAGGCGTTCGGTCATTTCTTTATCGTCGATAGATAAGGAAACTTTCAGTATGCCTTCATTCTGTCCGCGTAGTATTGCCAGTAACCGATATGATGTACACAGTCGTAGAGGTGATGAAAAATCGAAGTAGTTTTCATAGTTTTCGCCTTCTGCCTCTTTCCCGCTGATGACATTTGATGTAATAATGGCATTGCGCTGATAGCGTGCGCGTACGATACCACGGGCTTTTTCACTTTCAGATACCCATTCGGCAATGATATCTCTGGCACCTTCGATCGCGGTTTCGATGTTGCCCTTTTTGAAGTATTTTCTGGCTGTGCGTAACGGGTTGTCGAGCGACTGCGACATAATTTGAGCCGCAAGAGGTTGCAGGCCCTTTTCTATCGCTATCTGTGCGCGTGTGCGACGCTTGGGCTTATACGGCATATATATGTCTTCGAGAATAGCCGGATCGCGTGTGTCTTCAATGCGTGCCTTCAGTTCCGGAGTGAGTTTGCCCTGTTCTTTTATTGTTGAAATTACCGTCTCTTTGCGTCTGGACAGATTTTTGTACATTTCATAGCGTGATGCAATGTTGTGAACAGCAACCTCGTCGAGAGCTCCGGTGGCTTCTTTGCGATAGCGTGCTATAAACGGTATGGTCGCTCCGTCGTCGAGTAGACGTATTGTCGCACTTACCTGACGTTTGCCGATATCGAGATCTTCGGCAATAAGGGCTATAAATTCATTTGCCATCGAGATGTGTTAAGGTAAAATATCGAATAATATATCAGATGCGGTGTAGTGTAATCAAAGTCATGACCGGTGATGCGCCGATTCGGGCCGGCATACCAACGGTGCCGATACCGCGCGACACATATATATAGCGCGTCGAGTCGGGGGCGGAATAAAGGCCATCGTATATTGGGTATCTCCACTTTGAAGGAGACCATTTTCCTATCTCAAACTGCATGGCATGGGTATGCCCAGATAGGGTCAGATCGAACCGCTGGGTGGAATCGTTTTGAATCTCTTGCAACCAGTGCATCGGGTTGTGTGTGAGTAAAATCTTGAAAGCCGGATCGGATGGTGTAGGATATGCCTCCAAAAGGTTGCCATAGGTTGAAAACGGAGGTTCTCCCCAATTTTCGACTCCTATGAGTTGTAGTGAGTCGGACCCGTTTTTGAGTGTGATATGTGAATTATTGAGTAGATGCCAACCCATGTTTTTCTGCATCTGGAGCAGCAGTTCCAGATTGTCTGTTTTTGATTGTTCGTCGGGCCATCGCGAGTAATCTCCGTAGTCGTGATTGCCGAGTACAGAATACACTCCATATGGTGCCGAAAGTCGGGCCAAAATATCGGTGAACGGCGTAAGTTCGTCGGAACGCCGGTTTACTATATCCCCGGTGAATAGAATTATATCGGGTTTCAGCGAATTTATAGAGTCTACTACAGTTGTTATGAATTTCGGGTCGTCGCCATATGTTCCGACGTGAAAATCGGAAAACTGGAGAATGCGAAAACCGTTAAAAGATTCTGGTAAAGAGGTGTATGATACGTCTATACGTTCGATTTCAAGATTGAATCTGTTGATGAGTGCACCCCACCACATAGCCGAAAATACAGCCAGCGACACAATGCCGGCAATTATACCAGACTGTTTTAAGGGATTACTGTGCCACAGGCGCGGAATTCGACATATCAGACTGAATATGCAGAATGTGAGGCGTGCTACGTAGAAGGTAAGGTAGGCATACAGCATCCACATTACCACCAGCAATACCTCGTTGCTACCACTATTGCGAGGAAGTATGATTGCTACAAGTAGCTCAATCCCCATTAATGCCGCTATAGTCGCATAAACACGTGCAATTCGTCGTCTGTTCAGTATAGAAATGATATACCAATCAAACAGTAATCCGGAAAGTAATGCTATGATGGCTATGGCGAGAGGGAGGCGCATTGAGAGGTGTTGGAGTTATAACGATATGTGTATGATTATTCTGCCGGACAAGCTGTGTCGACACGTATGCTGTTTTTAAGTGGATTAGCATACATGGTAAGCATCATTTTCCAGAGGTAATCATATTCGTCGGGTGATATATGTCCGATGTCGTCAATCTTGTTAAGCTGGGTTTTGATGTAATTTTTAAACACTTCGATTTCGGATTCGGTGTAATATGCCGAAAATTGGTCGGTATGATTCAGCATATCGTATGCGATATAGTTTACCGCAAAGAATTTGTATCCGGCATGTATCTGGCAGTCGACAATTTCGCATACTTCGCGTGCGATGGTGGCGCGGTCGGCATCAGTAGGGATTTTTTCTATGTAAGGATTTATGCAAGTGCCTACAGTGAAATGTACATGCCCCTTTGGTTGCAACAACCCGGTTTCCATCGAAAACAGATCGTCGTGTTGAGTCTTCTTATGGTCGGGATTACGCTGTTTCATCAGGAATTCGCGTGCCTTAAGGTAGTCGTTGGGGTCGTATTCGTAGCTGATGGATACTGGTAGAATGTTTATGTCTAACAGATTCTGCCTGAAATTGTCACCACCCGACAGTCCAAGCATCTTAATTAGTGCATCCTGGGCCAGGTCGTTTGAGTCTTTTGAGCGGCCTTCGCGTTCGGCAATCCACACTGATTGATTTTTTCCAGTGATCGCATAGTGTATATAGCCGGAAAGTTCGCGTGCCGCTTCAAGAGCCTTCGTACGTGGCAGCCCACGCTTTACTATGAAGCTCTTGTTGAGACGTACTAAATCGGCAATCCAACTGTATATCAATAGGTTCGAGCCTATTGCGACTTCGGTTGTAGGATAGTCGGCCCGCAGGAAGTTTAAGTTCAGAAATGAAGTGTCGAGTACAATGTCGCGGTGGTTGGTGATGAACGTATATGCTTTTGTCTTGTCAATATTATCGAGACCGCTGATACTTATACCTGAAGTTGTCTTTTCTGCAAGTAGTTCAAGAAAAGGCAACATTACCACACGCTGAAATGTATATCCGTCGGTTATGTTGAGAAGCTGATTGCTTAATTCTTTAAAATCTACATCGGGCATTACCCACTTGACGGCATGTTCAAATCCTGGTTCGTGAATCAAGCGGGCCATTTTCTCATGAAATTCCTCCGCTGAATACGGAGCTATATCTTTATATAACTGTTCTTCGTTGGTCATGAGTAACAAATTAAGTTTAGATGCATAAAGTTAACAATTTTCCGTCCACAAATGTCGTGGAGGAAAGGTTTGTTTTCTTATTTTCACATTTATTATGAATAGAGGACGTGTTAAGATGAGGCTCCGGAGTATATTTCCCACTTTTCGATGAGTCGGGCCATGTCGTCGGGAAGAGGTGCTGAAAAAAACATTTCTTCGCCTGTATCCGGATGAATGAATCCCAAAGTTCGTGCGTGCAGGGCTTGCCTGGAACATATCTCAAAGGCGTTGGCAATGAATTGGCGGTATGATGCAGTCGAGTTTCCCCTTAAAATCTGATCGCCACCGTAACGTGCATCGTTGAACAGCGGGTGTCCGATATGTTTCATGTGTACTCGAATCTGGTGTGTACGTCCGGTTTCAAGCACACATCTCAATACGCTGACATGTCCAAGGTTCTTTATTGTATAATAGTGTGTAACAGCATGTTTTCCCTGATCTCCATCGGGGAAAACTGCCATTTGCAGTCTGTCGCGAAGAGATCGGCCTATGTTGCCTTCAATACGTCCGTCCGATGGTGACGGTTGTCCCCATACTACGGCGACATATTCGCGCTTAGTTGTTTTGTTGAAAAATTGACGGCCGAGATGTGTCTTTGCGTCTGGTGTTTTGGCTACGACCAATAGTCCGGAAGTATCTTTATCGATGCGGTGTACGAGGCCCATGCGTGGATCGTTGACATCGTAGTCCGGATTGTCTTTGAAGTGGTAGGCGAGGGCATTGACAAGTGTGCCTGAATAGTTGCCGTGACCAGGGTGTACGACCAGTCCGGCCGGCTTGTTTACGACAAGTAGTGTTGAGTCTTCGTATACGATGTCGAGCGGAATATTTTCAGGTAGAATCTCAAGCTCGTAGCGTGGTCTGTCCATAACGACTGTCACTACATCGAGCGGTTTTACCTTATAGTTTGATTTTACCGCTTTGCCGTTTACGAGGATGCATCCTGCATCGGCAGCCTGCTGAATACGGTTGCGTGAGGATTTTTCAATACGGGCGACAAGAAATTTGTCGACACGCAGTAGCTGCTGTCCTTTATCGGCAACAAAGCGGAAGTGTTCAAACATTTCCTGTCCGTCGGCACTGTCAAGGGTGTCGTAATCGGATATGTCAGAGTTGTCGATCATTGATATTAAAAGTCTGATTCAGGAATTTCTACTCCGTAGTCTTCAGTGAAAGAATCCAGAGAGTCGACAGACTCTCCGAAACCTCGTCCGACTTCAAGTGTTATTGTCGCTGACACGGGGATTCTCGTGCCGGGATGTACCGGGACACCGTTGAATCTGACTCCAAGAACCAGGTCTTTGTATTCAGACGCTACGCTTACCTCGTTAATATATAGAAATCCGAGGCCTTCAAGTGTTGAGCGCGCCTGGCGTATAGAGGTGTCGATCAGGTTTGGCAATGATACCGTTTTCGGAGTAAAGGCTGATATGGTTAGATATACCGAGCGTTTTGTCTTGACTTTGGTTTCGGGGCGTGGTGATTGCTCTATCACCGTGCCGGAGGGAATAGAACTGTCGTAAATTGAATCGGTAATGGTAGCTGTGAGATTATATCTGTTTAATTCTTCTACGGCACGGTCATAGCTCATCCCTTTTACAGAGGGGACGGTCTGATAGTGGCCGTGATCGGTCCAGATATCAAGGGCTATCAGAGCTATCCATATCAGGATACAGCCTGTAAGTATGATGAGGCAGAAATTAAACAATATCGGATAACGGCGTGGAAAGGAACGCCAGAAAGATGCAGATGTCTTTTTGTTTGTCTTTGAATCCATATGCGAGGATTTTGTACAAAATTAGTGAAAATAGCTGAAAAAGCCATCTTCCAGCTCTTCAAAATTACGTCTTATGTTTTTTTTAGCGGTATTTTTGAAACTCGCCATTATTATTTGGGGATTTTGATGTTTTACTCCCAATATTTTGTTAAATTTGTGTGGAAATAAATAACCAACATCAATACAACAATTATACCGATATGGGACTATTTGAAAAGCTGACCGAGAAGGCCAAGAAAAATCGTAAACGTTTAGTGCTTCCCGAGGGAACAGAACCGCGTACACTTATTGCCGCCGACCGGCTTATTGTAGAAGGACTCGCCGACATAATCCTTATAGGCAATCCTGATGATATTGCTGCCGAGGCAAAAGAATTGAGCCTTACAAATATTTCGAAGGCCCGTATTATCGATCCGACCGATAAGAAAGTTCTCGACAAATACGCACCGCTGTTTTATGAACTGCGTAAGAAAAAAGGTATATCGATGGAAGATGCCTACAAAAAGGCTTCTGATCCATTGTATCTCGGATGTCTTATGATAAAGGCAGGTGATGCCGACGGACAGGTTGCCGGTGCGCGCAACACTACCGGTGACGTGTTGCGGGCTGCTTTTCAGGTAATCAAGACCAAGCCCGGAATCGATGTCGTGTCTGGAGCTTTCATCATGCTGCTGCCCGATGGTTCACCCTTTGGTACTGACGATCTGCTGGTGTTTGCCGACTGTGCCGTACTACCCGATCCAACATCGAAGGAACTTGCACAAATCGCAATGTCTGCTGCTGATACTGCCCGCGATATCGCAGGCATCGAACCTAAAATCGCAATGTTGAGTTTCTCGACAAAGGGTTCGGCCAAACATGAGCGTGTAGACAAAGTGATTGAAGCGACTGCGCTTGTCCGTCAGGCCGATCCGAAACTGATTGTCGATGGCGAACTTCAGGCTGATGCTGCTATCGTACCAGGTGTTGCAAAGAGCAAAGCCCCCGGCAGTCCGATTGAGGGTCATGCCAATGTACTGGTGTTCCCTTCGCTGGAAGTAGGTAATATCGCGTATAAACTGGTGCAGCGCCTTGCCGGAGTGCAGGCTGTCGGACCGATTCTGCAGGGTCTTGCAGCTCCGGTCAACGACCTGTCGCGCGGATGTTTCCCCGAAGATATTTACAAGACGGCTATCATTACATGTAACCAGGCTATAGGTCTCGCCGGAGAATAATTGCGAAACTATAATAATCAACAGATATGAATATTCTCGTATTGAACTGTGGTAGCAGTTCTGTAAAATATAAACTTATCGATGTTACATCTTCTACCGTCATGGCTGAAGGTGGAGTAGAGAAAATCGGACTTCCCGGAGCTTTCCTGAAGTTTAAGCTTGCCGACGGGTCGAAAAAGGTGATTGAAGAATCAATCCCAGACCACAAGAAGGCTATCAATCTGATTCTTGACATACTTGTAGATCCTACATACGGCTGCATCAAGAGTCTGAAAGAAATCAATGCTGTAGGTCATCGTGTCGTACATGGCGGCGAACGTTTTAATTCATCAGTCAAGATTGACGATGAGGTAATAGCCAAAATCAAGGAATGCTACGGTGTAGCACCTCTGCACAATCCAGTAAATATGGCCGGTATCGAAGCCATCACCGAACTCATACCTGATGTTCCACAGGTTGGCGTATTTGATACCGCTTTCCACCAGACTATGCCGAAAGAAACGTATATGTATGCTCTTCCATATGAATTGTATGAAAAATATGCAGTGCGCCGCTATGGTTTCCATGGCACAAGCCATCGTTATGTATCGCGTCGCGTATGCGAATTTCTTGGCGTAAATCCGGAAGGAAAGAAAATCATTACTTGCCATATAGGTAACGGTGGTTCGATTACCGCTGTTAAAGATGGCAAGAGCGTAGATACATCAATGGGTCTGACTCCTGTGGAAGGTCTTATGATGGGCACGCGTGTAGGCGATGTTGATCCGGGCGCACTTACCTTTATCATGGATAAGGAAGGTCTCGATTCGAAACAACTATCGGCTCTGCTTAACAAGAAGAGTGGACTGGCAGGTGTATCCGGTGTTTCGTCGGACATGCGTGATATAGATGCTGCTATTTCCGCTGGTAACGAGCGTGCAAAGCTTGCTCTCGATATGTACATCTACCGTATTATAAAATACATCGGAGCCTATGCTGCTGTATTAAACGGAGTGGATATCATCGTATTTACCGGAGGTGTCGGTGAAAATCAGATTGATGTGCGTCGTCGTGTGTGCGAAAATCTGTCGTATCTTGGTGTTAAGCTCAACCCCGAAGCAAACGGTGTGCGTGGCGAAGAAATCGTTATCTCGTCGGATGAATCGAAAGTCAAAGTTGTCGTTATACCTACCGACGAAGAACTGATGATCGCCAAAGATACCGAAGCTATCGTCAACGGTCGTAAGCCTGAATAATCAGCAGTATATGGAGAATAAAAAAATCAGAGCGGCTATTGTCGGCTATGGTAATATCGGTCGCTACGTACTCGACGCTCTTGAGACTGCTCCTGACTTTGAGGTTGCCGGTGTGGTGCGACGTGACCCGTCGGCACCGCAACCCGACCGTCTGTCGCAGTACAAGGTCGTGGCAGATGTGGCTGAACTCGACTGTGTGGATGTGGCTATTTTGTGTACTCCTACGCGAGAGGTGGAGAAGCATGCCGCCGATCTTTTGGCTCGTGGTATCAATACCGTCGACTCCTACGATATACACACATCGATTGTAGATTTACGCGATACTTTAGACGAAATAGCACGCAAACACGGATCTGTGGCTATTATTTCTGCCGGATGGGATCCGGGTAGTGACTCTGTAGTAAGAACGTTGATGGAGGCTGCTGCGCCCAAAGGATTGACATATACTAATTTCGGCCCCGGAATGTCGATGGGGCACACTGTTGCTGTAAAGTCGAAGGCCGGTGTGAAAAATGCTCTGTCAATGACAATACCGCTGGGTACCGGTATTCATCGTCGCATGGTTTATGTGGAACTTCTTCCGGGGTACACCCTCGAGGAGGTGACAAAAGCCGTGAAGGCCGATCCGTATTTTGCATCTGACGAGACACACGTGATAGAAGTGTCATCGGTCGATGAGGTAAAGGATATGGGTCATGGTGTAAACATGGTGAGAAAAGGTGTGTCCGGCACTACACAGAATCAGCGTTTTGAGTTCAATATGTCGATCAACAATCCGGCTCTTACAGCCCAGATACTTGTAGGAGTGGCACGTGCGTCGATGCGTCAGCGCCCCGGTGCTTACACAATGGTTGAAATCCCGGTTATCGATCTACTCTACGGTGACCGAAAAGAATTGTTGCGTCATCTGGTATGATAACAGATTATATCACGTGGGCAGCAAACCCCGAATTGATAACATGGCCCGTTACTATCCGTTGGTACGGGCTTATGTTTGCTATTGGTTTCATTCTTGGCATGGAGATTGTCGGACGTATGTTCAAGCATGAAGGTGCTCCCGAAAGCTGGCTGACATCACTGCTGGTATATGTAGTGATTGCTACTATAGTAGGTGCCCGCCTGGGTCATGTGTTCTTTTATGAATGGGACATATATAGTCGCGATCCGATACGTATACTATATTTTTGGGAGGGTGGACTTGCCAGCCACGGCGGCACGATCGCGATCATCATAGCCGTATTGCTATATTCGGCGTTTGTCACCAAACGTTCGCCGCTATGGACATTCGACCGTCTGGTCATCGCCATTGCCCTTGTCGGAGGTCTGATACGCCTTGGCAATCTCTTCAATTCTGAAATATACGGTACAGCAACCACACTGCCGTGGGGCTTTATGTTCGTGCGCTCACGCCAGTGGCACGAAATGTATGAAGGTCAGGCAGTGCATCCGACACAGATCTATGAGGCACTGTGCTACTTTCTGTTGTTCGGGCTGCTGATGTGGATGTATTGGAAGAAAAATGCCGAAAAGCGCCCCGGACTGATATTCGGTGTGTTTCTTATCGGAATATTCCTGCCACGCTTCCTGATAGAATTTATTAAAAACGATCAGGTGGCACGCGAGGCTACGATGACATTGAATCTCGGACAGCAGTTGTCGATTCCGTTCATCCTGCTTGGCATTGGTCTTGTAATATATGCCATGGTTAGTCCGCCGGTAAAATTATCGTTTCCAAACAGATATGTCGACGAAAAATAGATAAATCATTGGATGATATAAAAGTAACATGCGGAGTCATTTAAAAGATGGCTCCGCATGTCGTTTTGCAGATTTATAGATGTTTTATTTGTTGATTTCGCGGATGAGCATCCCCGGGTATATGTCGCCGCCTGATGTCTTGACGAAGGTTGTGGCACCCAGGTCGGCGCCATAGGCCATTTCTTCAACCGCCATGAAGCGGTTGTCCCAGATTTTAGTGGCGACAGGCTTAAGTTCGGCTACTTTTTTGTACACGATTTTTCCGTTTTTGTTTTCGATTTCAAGTACCTCGTAGCGAGAGTCGGGAGTGACACCTTCTTTCAGTCCGATACCGGCTGTAATAGTAGGACTGACCGTTGCGACCGGAGTGCGGATACGGAATGCTTCGTATTTCTTGGCAAGATCTGCGACGTTAGAATCGAGGGCACGCTGGCAGGCTTTTCTGATCATAAGTTCCGGCTGTTTTTCGTTGATGCCCAGAAATGATGTTGTACCTCCTTTTGATATGACATTGCCAACATATTCGACGCGATATTTGGAACGCTCCTGATCAAATTTCATAGCACCATCGCGATTGTATTTTTTGTCGGAATAGTGATTTTCCCAGAATGTAGCGGCAGTTTCGTCGTCCCAAACCAGGCGGTAGAGACGAGTATTGATTTTTACTGAAAATCCTTTGATCGAAGATACGATGTCGTTGACATTTTTTCCGAGATCATTAAAACTGTTTGACCCGGTGTAGGCTGCAGCTACTGATAAAAGACCTTGTCCGATTGCTCCCCACATGCGGGCACGTTTGTTTTTGTCGATATATGTGATTTCGTGCATGAGCAGGAATGTATTGCCGATAAGGTCTTCCCCTGCATCTTCAAGCAGAGCCGTGCGGCGTACGGTGTTTTTCGATAGCTCTATGTCGAAGTTGCTTGCGTCGTATAGTCCGCGGCTCCTGATGGTGTCGAGTGTGCATTCGCCCGACAGGATATCGCGGTCGAACCAGCGGGCAACCAGGCGGCTGGCAATTTCGTTGCGATTGATAAAGCCTGTAATGTCGCTTTCGTCTTTCAACGCTTTGCTGCCATCCATAGATACAACCCTTACACTGAGGTTGTGATCGTTGTATTTTTCAGAGACAGGGATGTTGAGAAACTGTTCTTCGATTTCATCGGCATATTTCTCGCTGTCGTGTTTTACCAGAATGTTGCATATTGACAGACGACGGTAACGGTCGGAGTCTGTCTGGGCAAACGATTGCAATGACATCAAAGCAATCATTGCCGGGAATAGTATATTGTAAGTCTTCATTGTTAACTGTAGTAATGGTTAATAATCCCACACGGTTGATTCGAGTTTCTGATTCAGGCGACCTTTGTTGCACCGCGAGTCGTTGAGGAGTTTTGTGCGGTATGTGTCGGTTTCTGTCCACTCTGTCTTTCCTTTGTCGATGTATTTGCGGTAGGCGCTTCGTGTAGTTTCTATGGGGAAAAGAGTGGGGATTATTGTATCACCGTTGCGATTAATGATGCCGGTGTGATTAACATCGGATCCTACAATGGCACCGCCCTCGAAGTCGCGACCGAAATCGCGAATGAATTTGTAGCCGGTTGTGCCGAGAAGCGACTGTGTGGCCACATTATAGGGGATTGAGCCACTTTCAGATGAAGTATCGACAAATACTACTTCTGGTTCTGGTGATGAGATGAACCTTACAGAGTACCATTTCAGCGGTACTTTGATATTGGCGATTGAGTCGATGTAGCCCCATCCTTCGTCGCTCTTGACGGCAGCCCACCCGTGCTTGAAAGAGTATCCTGATACATATTGTGGCTGTATTACCCACTGACCGTTGAGGTCTACGTATCCTATCTGGTCTTTTTCGCTGACACGACGCAAAAGCAGACGGTTTTCTGCCGGAGGATATATTGCATAGTTGTTTACATCGAGAATCAGGTGACCGTCGGCCCCGATAAGGCCGAAAACTGATCCATTCTTTACTACGTGTACACCGTAGTTTTCCGGAAATATGTCTCCATACTGATTAGATACGGTGTAGCCGTTAGTGTCAATGATTGAATAGTAATAGTTTTTTGCTGCTTTCTCCCCTTTTTTTACCGGAATGTCGGGACGCCGTATTACAGCATAGCCGTTTTTGAAGGCCCAGCCGTCTGCCGAGTTTTCGTCAAGCAATAATTTCCCGGTCGACATATCGAGATAGTTGTACTGGCACCATCCTTTTTTCAGCTGTATCATAGCCAATCCATCGGTAGGATACCAGGCATGCTGGTATTTGTTTTCTGGAATAAGTATATTGCCGTTGAGGTCGGTGATACCGTTTTTGATACCATCGCTATTGTTTGACATCCAGAAACCTACTGCACCCTCTTTCAGATCTGAAAACTTGTTGCAACGGATGAAGTACTTGGCATACAGATGGTGACTGCCGGACTCTGTGAGAACTGTGCGTACAGGTAGCGAAAGTTTTTTCTCCTTCTCTTTGTTTTCTTTACGCTGGAAAGGGAGATAAATTCCAACCGATGCATATTTAACCGGAATCAGAATCTTTCCGGTGCGGTCGTAAATGCCGATTTTGCCGTCGACAAATTTTGACGGGTTTTCTTTGTCTGGTTTACCGCCGTCGCATACCCATGTGTATCCGTCATTGTTGAATGATCCTACTGCTTTGAATTTACACGGAATGATAATTTCAATCTTGTCGTTGATGTAGCCGTACATGTCTCCCTTGTTGATATATGCAAGACCGTCTTTGAATTGACCTATCTCGTTGTATTCGGGCTTGAGTAGAATCTGGCCTTCAGAATTGGCGAAACCGTATTTTTCGTCAAGAAGTACGCCGTCTTTCATTTTTCCGTCGGCAGCGATACGAAATATTCCGGGAGCAAATTTGTCGATGAGATTATACTTTATCGGTAAAATCTCTTTTCCCGAGGAATTAATCATGCCCCAATTGTCGCCTTTTCGCACCCTGGCAATTCCGTTGTCAAACGGTAGCGCTTCATCGTAGTTGCATTTAATAATTAGTGTTCCACTGTCGTCTGCATATCCCCAACGGCCTTTTTCGTTGGACTGGGGAATAAGACTTTGCGCATTGATGGATAGAGATGCTATCAATGTGAGCACAATGCCTATCCTGTGTAGTAAGTTCATTTATTGATATTATTGGTTGGTTATTGATTTCAGTACCTCTGATTTAGCTCTTATATATACAAAGGTATGATATTATATCTTAAGGTACAAATAAAAAGAGCTTTCGGTATTGTTTGCCAAAAGCTCTTTCATGAATTATCAGTAAGTGTTATTCTGATTTTTTTGCTGAAGCCTTTTTAGAAGTGGTCTTTTTGGCTGTTTTAGTTTTTGCTTCTGATTTTGTGCTCTTTTTAGGCGCAACTTTTTCTTCTGCATTTTTTTCGGCTACGGCTTTGCGGGTGGCGTGTTCTTCGTTGAAGTGTTCAAGGTTATTGCGCATTGACGCGACTTCCTTGTTAAGTACTTCAATTTCTGCGGCCTGGTTTCGTATTGTCGTGAGCAATGAGTTTAGCTCTTCGTTTTCGATTGTAGTCGGATACTGTTCTTCTACACGAACGATGAAATCGGCCAGTACATTCATATAGTTGATAAATGCGGCAAACGGAGTCTCGTAGGGAGAGAACATTGCGTGAACTGCGCCATCGGCAAAGTGTTTTGTCGACATGTAGTAGAAGTGGTCAGAACCCTGCAGATAGTCCCAATCCTGTTTGAGACGTCGGTCAGAGCAAAGACGTACGCGTTCGGCTACAGAATATAGTTTGTTGAAGGCTTCTTTCTGAAGCTGGTTGCCGAGCCATGCCGATGTGTCACGGGCTTCGTCGGCCCAGGATATGGGATGAATTACCTCAAGAGTATCTACAGCCTTGCATTTTGAACAAACTTCGCTCGGAGTCCAGAATTCGATACCGCGTTCTGCGGCAAAGCGTGGAAGTGCTTCGAGGAACTGGAATATACCACTTTCACGAGGCTGAAGAGCTCCGAATGTATCGAGCGACATAAACAGGTTTACCACTTGTTCTTCGGCGGGGGTAGATGCTATCCAATCCATGTATTTATCGGCTGTGAGCGGATAACCTTCCCAGTCTGGATTTGAGAAGCGGAATGAAATGTCGTCAGAGAGTTTGTCGTTCTTAAGTAAAAGTTTGAGTTTGGGGCAGCTTGCGGCAGAGTACACATAGTCGGGCGACTTCCATCCAAGAATGTGTTTGGCACCTTCCGTAATGCAACCTTTGAAGCCCATGTCATATATTATAGGTGCTATATCGTCGCAGTAGATCAACTCTGTGTTGCGGAATACTTTGGGGCGCTGGCCAAACAAATCAAATATTTTGGCATCGTGTTTCTTTACCTGATCGATAAATTCTTCATTATCGGCCAGTGATGCCAGAGAGTGGGCATATGTTTCGGCAAGAAATTCTACTTTGCCGGTATCGGCGAGTTTTTTCAGTATGTCGATAAATTCGGGGACATGCTGTTCGCACTGTTCGAGTGCTACGCCCGAAATCGATAGTGCGCAGCGGAATTTGCCTTTTGATTCTTCAATCATTTTCAGCAGAGTTTCTGCTGCCGGGATATAGCTCTGGTGGGCTACACGCGTTAGAATGTCTTCGTTGGCAAAGTCATCGTAGTAATAGTGGTCGTTGCCAATGTCAAAGAAGCGATATCGTTTGAGCCTGAACGGCTGATGGATCTGAAAGTAGAAGCAAACTGATTTCATGGTTGCTGAATTATATATAATGTGTAGTTAAATTGTTTTGTTCTCTCTTATTGTCCGAGGACTTGTTTGTAAATGTCGATTACTTTGCGTCCGGCTTTATCCCAGGTGATCTGGTTGACTTCAGCGAGACCGTCTTCTTTCAACTGTTTGTGGAACGCGGGATATGTGACCAAAGCATTGATAGCGTCGGCCATGGCATCGATATCCCAGTAGTCGGTTTTAATCACGTTGTTCAGAATTTCCGCACAACCGGATTGTTTTGAAATAATCGACGGGACTCCCATCTGCATGGCTTCTAGTGGCGATATGCCGAATGGTTCCGATACAGACGGCATAATGTAGACATCGCTCGCTTTCAACATTTCGTATACTTGTTTACCTTTTTGGAAACCAGGAAAATGGAATCGGTCGGCAATCCCTTTTTCTGCCGCAAGACGTATCATTTTTTCCATCATATCGCCGCTGCCAGCCATAACGAAGCGTACATTGTGGTTGTTGCGGAGAACACGTGCGGCAGCTTCGACGAAATATTCCGGACCTTTCTGCATGGTGATACGTCCGAGAAATGTAACTACCTTCTCTTTGGCACGAGGTGGATCTACATTGAGCAATTCTTCGCTCAAAGGAGTGACGGCGTTGTGCACTGTCGTCACTTTGGCCGGATCAATATGGTATTTTTCGATTACCGTCTGGCGGGTGAGGTTTGATACGGTGATGATGTGGTCGGCATGCAGCATGCCATCGCGTTGGATATTGAATACGGCGGGATTGACGTTGCCGCGAGAACGGTCAAAGTCGGTTGCATGTACATGTATGACCAGAGGTTTGCCGGTCACCTGTTTGGCATGTATTCCGGCCGGATATGTGAGCCAGTCGTGCGAGTGTATGATGTCAAATTCTTCAGTACGAGCTATTACTCCGGCACATATTGAGTAATTGTTGATTTCCTCAAGTAGGTTGTCGGGATAGCGGCCCGAAAACTCGATACATCCGAGGTCGTTGAGACGCATATAGTTGAAGTCGGCGTAGATGTGGTCGCGCAGGCGGAAATACTCGTCGGGTGACATGAGGTTGCCGATACGGCTCTCTACATATTCACGGGTGACATCGCGCCATGCTACGGGTACCTGCGACGCTCCGATTATTTTGGCGAACGACTTGTCTTCATCGCCATAGGGTCGGGGAATGACAAAGGTGATGTCCATATCGCCACATTCCCACATGCCTTTGGTGAGTCCATAACTGGCTGTGCCGAGACCTCCGAGAATGTGGGGTGGAAATTCCCATCCGAACATTAATGCTTTCATGACAATAGTATGGCTTTATGGATTAAGTTTTTTAAGATTGCGCAGCGTGCGAAGTATTTCTGCTACATTAGTAGCTTGAGAGATAGCTCCATGACCGGAGAATGGAGGGTTACCGTCGTACAACTGCGATATAGTTCCGATACCATTCTGGCTCATTTCGTCTTCGAAACCGATTAGCATGCGGTCTATATATGAGACTCCGCTCATTCCGAATACTTTAAGGTAGGCGTCGGCATAAAAGCCAAACAGCCACGGACGGGTAGGCCCGTTGTGGTATGCTTTGCCTCGTACCTCCGGTGAACCGATGTAAAAAGGCATGTAGCCGTAGCTCTTAGGCGATAGAGTGCGGAGTCCTTTAGGTGTAAGCAGTTCGCGAGTGATCACATCAAGAACACCTTTACGTTGACGGCGGTCGAGCGGAGAGTAATCCATGCCGACTGCTATTGCCATATTGGGGCGTACGGCTGGATCGCTGTATTTGCCGTTGACATAGTCGTATAGATATCCGTAGTCGTTGAGGAACGTGTCAACAAACGATATCTTGGCCTGATCGGCAATCTGCTGCCAGTTTTCGCGATTGCGACTATATTTCGTGTTATCTTCAGAAAGCGCGATGGCAAATTTGAGCGCATTATACCAAAGGGCATTAAACTCAACGAGGTATCCGGTACGCGGAATCAATGGCCAGCCGTTTTCGGTTGAATTCATCCACGAAGCAGGGGTTGATGTACCGTTGGTTGAGACGAGACCGTTGGTATCTACCATCAGATTCGGATGTCCTCCGGCAATAATCCAGTTAATGATTCGGGATACTTCCGGCAGGTATTTTTCGCGAGCCTGGTCAAAGCCTACGCTACGTGCATATTGCTGTATTGCCCATAGTGCCCATAGCGGAATATCGGGTTGATTGATGCCCGTGATACGGTTGTCCGTGATTTCATTGTCGATATAATTGTTGAGAGCTTTCAGGGCAGTCGCCATTATATCTTCAAAGTCTTTTACGTGGTCAATGGCAAGTGTGGTTCCGGGGAGAGCCAGGAATGTGTCGCGGGCACGTATAGATCCCCACGGATAGCTTGACATGAGAAATTCCTGTTTTTTATCCTGGATATAGAACTGCTTTGCCGAGTTTTTCAGGCAGTTGTAGAATGATGTGCGGCGTGTGCGTCCGGCGATTTCTGCTTCGTATAACTTGGCGAAAGAGCGTGGGGAAGCGTCTGACAGGCCGGCGGAGAAAATTACTGATTCCCCTTTTTTAATAGGTATTTCAAAATATCCCGGTACCCACAGATCTTCGATATACGGAATACCTCGGTCGCGGTCTTTAGAGTATTCAAGATCCTTGTACCAGTGTGGGTCGGATACCCAAGTGGGTTTGTGGTTCAACTGCATGTACAGTGTTGGAAAACCTTCGTAGAGACAGAATCCGACACCATTGTTAACCTCTGTATATTCAGGGTTAAGCTGATTGTTTTCCATGACGAGCGCATTGGCATCTCGGAAAGCAAGAAATGGCTTGAGGCGCAACGTTGTGGCCGAATGTGCGTCAACCAGAGTGTAGCGAAGTAAGATGCGGTTTTCACCCGAGATGAAAATCATTTCTTTTGTAAGTACGACACCGCCGACACGGTATGTGATTTTAGGTACTGTCTCACAGTCGTATTCACGGATGTATTTATGCCCGTTTGGACTGTAGACCCCTCCTTTGTAGCGGTGGATGCCAAGGTTGAATGGTGCTCCATGCTGTATGACAGTCTCATCGAGTGATGACAGCATCACAAATGACTTGTTCTCTTTTTCCGGAATTGGAACGACGAGTAGTCCGTGATGCTTGCGTGTGTTGCAACCGATGAGTGTCGAGCAATGATATGCACCGGCCTGATTTGTCCGTAGCATCTCTTTCGTCAGTGACTGGTCGAGATTGATCAGGAGGTTTTTATCAAATTTAAGATAGCTCATTACTACTAAATATATGAAGTTTTTTTGATTATTCTCGTTAGTAACTGCCGGGGGGCAGTGTTTAGGTCTTATTTTCTTTGCAATTATATAAAATATATTTGAACTTACAAAGTGAAAAATGCTATATATGTTTTATAACACAATTTTAGAGAAAAAATTAGTGGATTTTGTGCCAATTGGCGGTTAATATAAGCAAAACAACACATTGCGACTGAATGTTGGCAATGTGTTGTATCTTATTACGAGAAGTCATAGACTGTAATGACTATCTAAAGTTTTGAAGTTATGCGGTCGAACAGCGAACTTACATCGCGCGCGATATCGCGACTCATATTTTCAATGGGAGTAAGTATCGGACGGAACTTAATTTCGTTGGGTACAGTAAGAATCCGTAGGGACTTTGGATGACATTTGATTTCCATTGTTTCTCCAAGGTCGATAGGATCGCCATCGAGATGAGTCGGCCCGTGAACTTTGCGGGTTATTGTCACCGATGGCGCCCGGAAGCTGTGTATCAGCATATTCTTATTAATATTGCCAGTAAGTAAATCGAGCCCGACAAGTGCAGTTGAGAACGGGTTTCCGGCATGTACTATTGTGATATCAAGTAGTCCGTCGGTAAGTGATGCCCGTGGAGCGATGTATGCGTTGTTCCCATACTGCGAGGCGTTGCATACAGCTATAAGGAATGCTCGTTCGGTTAGTTTGCATCCGTTGGCATGGACTATGTATTCTTGTGGATTGAAATTAAGATATTCTTCTATCGCAGATTTTATATATGACATTTTTCCGCGGCGGTGCTGTCGGGCAAAGCGGGAACTTACAGCTGCGTCAAATCCGACTCCAAATGTGCAGAAGAACGGATGACCGTTTACCGAACCATAGTCGATGTCGATAATATTGTGTTGTGCAAGAATACTGACTGCTTTTTCTGGAACAAGAGGTAACCCGAGGTGTCGTGCGAGTCCGTTACCTGAGCCACAGGGTATAATGCCGAACACAACATCAGTACCACACAGGGCATTGGCCGTTTCGTTTACCGTACCGTCGCCTCCGGCCGCTATAACGGCTTGATAACCTTTATCAACAGCATGTTTGGTGAGTCGGGTGGCATCGCCACTGCAGGCCGTGAATGAAACGTCAACTTTATATCCCAGCGGAGACATGGCGTTACGTACCAAAGGTTCGATACTTTCTTTTCCGCTTACTCCGGATATCGGGTTTATTATCAGTAACAGTCGTTTTGATCGTTGGGGAGTCATAGTTTTGATATGCTGTGACGTAGTGTTATCGTTGGTGACAAAGTTAGTGATTATATCGCAACTCTGCAAATGGCGACAAAAAGTAAGCGGTCACACTCCTTATTAGTAGGTATGTGGCCGCTTTCTTTTTGTAGGGTCGGTATTTTATTCAAGCTCGGTAGTGATAGCTACGATATTCAGATCGTGATTGCGTATGAAATCAACGATTTCCGATCGTATTTCCGACGGAGCGATATCGGCTTCGACACGTTTCAATCCGTTGAATACAGATGATCCTGACTGATATATATGTCGGTAAGCATTGGCGATGTCATCGACCTGTGTCGCAGAGAAATTGCCATGACGCAACAATACCGTGGCATTGATTCCGGCGTACACGGCCGGATTATGCGCGATAATCACGTATGGCGGGACGTTGCCGGAAATACGGCAGCCACCCTTGATGAGTGCCCATTTGCCTACATGGCTGCGTTCATGAAGCACAACGTTTGACGACAGGATGGCACATTCGTCTACATGGCAATCGCCGGCAATGGTCACTCCGTTGCCAAGCACACATTTACCTTCGATATGAGAATCGTGGCCTATGTGTGTTTCTGCCATGATGAAAGAATTATCTCCGACGTAGGTTCCGCCGTTCGACGTGATACCGCGGTTGATGATGACATGTTCACGGATGACGTTGTTATTTCCGATTGTACAGAATGTCTGTTCTCCTTTCCATCGAAAATCCTGCGGGTCTGCGCCAATGATGGCTCCTTGGTATATTTTGTTGTTTTTACCAATGCGAGAGCCATTCATCACTGATACATATGGCATGATGGTACAGCCGTCGCCTATTTCGACATTACTGTCAATAAAGGCAAAGGGATAAATAGTTACATCCTTACCGATTTTGGCAGAGGGATCAACATGTGCTAATGGTGAAATCATGGGATAATTTGTAAGGTTATATTAACGGCCGCCACCGAGCGACTGATAGAATGATATAGCGGCGCGGGCTACGGTGTTGCGGCATGTGACTTCGTTGAGTTGTGCGGCCAGAAGGCTCTGTTGAGCAGTGATTACTTCCAGGTAGGTCGAAGTGCCGTCAAGGGCAAGAAGTTCCTGTGTGTATTCCACTGCTTTTGCCAGATTGTCGACTTGCTGGGCGAGCAACACCTGTTTCTCATGATTCTTGGTGTAGAGATGCAGGGCGTCGCCGATTTCGTTGGATGCACTCAACAGAGTGTATTGGAAATTGTTGAGAGCCTGCTCCTGCTGTTTTTTAGCAGTCTTAAGTCCGGTGATGAGTTGTCCGCGGGCGAAAAGTGGAGCTGCAAGTGTACCGGCGAGATTGGCAAACCAGTTGGCCGGATTTACTACCATAGAGCCTAAAGAATTGGTTATTCCGCCGGTGGCAGAAATATTGAGTCCGGGATAGAACGCAGCACGGGCCTGATTGGTAGCGTAGTAGGCTACTGCAAGAGTTTGCTCTGCGGCGCGTACATCAGGACGCGATGCGAGTTCGCGCATGGCGACTCCGCGCGAGTATGTGGCAGGAAGTTCAAATGTTGCATCGGGTGAAATACCCCAGTCTTCAACACATTTGGTGTTGAGCAACAGTGAGAATGCCGAGTTTGCATCATTAAGTGCTGTTTCAAGATCCTTTATGGATGCAAGAATTGAATAGTAGTTGGCGGTTTGCTGAACAACTGCAGTTTCGTTGACACGGCCGGCTTCTTTGAAATTCTTCATGATGTCGATTGTCTGACGCCAGTTTTCGGCAGTGCGACGTGATATCTCGAGCTGTTTCTGAAGCATGGCGATAGAGTAGTAGCAGTTGGCGACACCACCGATAATCTGGCTTCTTACGGCCTGATGATAGGCTTCACTTTGCAGCAGGGCTGCTTTGGCCGAACGTTTTGCGTTGAGTAGTTTTCCGAAGACATCTATTTCCCACGAGGCCGACAGCGGAATCTGATAACCCCAGTTGAGATCGCGCATACCAGTATAATCGTAATATGCCTTATTGCCTGTAGCTGAAAGACTCAAAGATGGAAGATAAGCCATACGTGCGCCTTTGAGACGAGCTTGAGCTATATCGACGTTGAGTTTGGCATTCGCAAGATTTACATTGTTGTCAAGTGCCTGACGTATATATCCGGCCAGCAGCGGGTCGGTAAAGACATCCTGCCACTGAAGGTTTCCGAATGCAGCGGAATCTTCAGGCATAGCCTGTGCTTCTGCATATGCACGCGTAGCTTCAGTTTCTTGTGGCATCTTGAAGCTTTTGTACCATAATCTCGTTCATGTCCCATTGTCCAGCCCAAGCAGCATTCATCGCGTTGGG
>CAZOCO010000020.1:0-23030 GCA_964578325.1 uncultured Muribaculum sp. | reverse complement strand
TTTTCGCCTTTGGCGATGAGAGCGTCGATAGCTTCCTGTGCGGCCTGTGTTACGGAACCCATGGCGATGATGACGCGCTCGGCATCGGGAGCACCGTAGTAGTTGAAGAGGCCGTATTTGCGGCCGGTGATTTCAGAAATCTTGTTCATGTAGTCTTCTACGATAGCAGGAACAGCGTCGTAGTATTTGTTGCTTGCTTCGCGATGCTGGAAGAACACGTCGGGGTTTTCAGCCATACCGCGAGCTACCGGAGCGTCGGGGTTGAGGGCGCGGCGACGGAAGTCGGCAAGAGCTTCCTGGTCAACCAGAGGAGCGAGATCTTCGTTTTCAAGCGCTTCGATTTTCTGGATTTCGTGAGATGTACGGAAACCGTCGAAGAAGTTGACGAAGGGCACACGGCTCTTGATGGTAGACAGGTGGGCAACACCGGCCAGATCCATAACCTCCTGTACAGAACCTTCAGCGAGCATAGCGAAACCAGTCTGACGAACAGACATAACGTCCTGATGGTCGCCGAAGATAGAAAGTGCATGAGAAGCGAGAGTACGGGCAGATACGTGGAATACGCAGGGGAGCAACTCACCTGCAATCTTGTACATGTTGGGGATCATCAGCAACAGACCCTGTGAAGCGGTGTAGGTAGTGGTGAGGGCACCGGCCTGAAGAGAACCGTGAACCGCACCGGCAGCACCACCTTCGCTCTGCATCTCCTGAACGAGAACAGTCTCGCCAAAGATGTTTTTGCGTCCGGCAGCAGCCCACTCGTCGACATATTCAGCCATTGTCGACGACGGGGTGATCGGGTAGATAGCGGCAACCTCCGAGAACATGTAGCTCACGTGGGCAGCGGCCTGATTACCGTCACACGTCAAGAATTTTTTTTCTTTGCTCATAATGTAGTGTTTATAAGGAAAATGTGAATGATTCTGATAGTTGCAGGCAATATGTGATATGGTTTTGCATAATCACCATGCAAAAGTACACAAAAATTTAGATTTATACAATAATAAAGAGCCGGTTGAGTAATATTTGTTTGCTGGCGTAACAGTAGATGCAGACAGCGTTAGCGGTTGCTTCCGAAATATTTAGTATATAGTTCTGCAGCAACAGCTTTCGGATTCTCGCCCGATTGCAATGGCAGCGTATCATGTGTAAATGCCCAGTTCCATTCCATATCGGCAAGTTCGGCGAAGAAAGGGTCGTTTTGGCCTTCAAATCCAAGACCTTTTTCCGCACGATCGATAAGAGTGTCGGTAAAACGACGCCATCGTTCGCCGTAGAAGGTTGTAGCCATGCCTGCAAGGTCTCTGTTGGCATAGTCGTTAAGCGAATTGCGACCCCAAGTGGTGATAATGCGTCGGGCATTGCTTTCGTAGTAATCGGCTTCATCTGTATCGGTACCGAAGTCGCGAGCGTCGGATGTCCATTTTGAAAGGCTGAAAGCCTGATGGGTTGCCATGAGGCGGTCTTGGTCGGCGATCAGTTCTGCCATAGCATCGGCGGCTGTTTTCATTCCCGGAACGTCGCGGCTGTTCCACGCTGTGGTAAAGCTGTCGCGCAATATCTCAAAGTGGTTTCCGAGAACCTGTCGCCCCACGTTTACTATATCGTAGTAATGAGCATTTTGCGTTGCTTTGGCATCAATAAGCATCTTCCATATCGAAATGAGTTCAGTGGCAGCTTTTTTGTGTGGTGCATTGCCGACTAAAGGACGGTGGATATCAAGATTTGGTTTGGAGTTGATTACTGTGGGCTGGCTTAAGCTGTTACCATGATATATGCAGTCGTATAGGCGTGACCATGCTGTGGCGATGGTGGAGTCGCTGCGTGCTCCGCGTGCCGAAGCCCATGCGTCTATCCACTCGGCCGGAGTTGTCGGCCCATCGGAATGGTTCCAGGCCCGGTCTAATGTATATGTGTGCATATGACGGTTGAGATCAAGGCCTTCAAGTGTTCCGCCGATACCTGTCATGTTGGGCAGATTGGCAGCATATGCTGTGTCGATGCGCTGTTTTACTACATCTAAATTTCCGGCAAGATATGAATTGCCTCCGAAGTTACCCAAATAGCACCATATAAAATCTGTGCCGTAGAAATTTTCGAGATCGGCCCATAGCGGCTTATTGTCGCAATAGTAGTCGAGGAGAATCATTTTGTCATGATCGACTCCGCTCAAAAATGCCTTTATGCGTTCGGGTGTCCATTTAGACTGCATGAAGTAGAACATCCATCCCATCTGTAGCCATCGGGCTTCCGGATCGGAAGCAATGAGTGTAGAGTATATACGGGCAGAGGCGTTTCGTAGATAGTCTTCGTCCCACGATGGAACTTCAATTTCGTTGAATGGATCTATGCCATATATGTGGTCTGTGCCGAATACGGCTGTTTGTTCCGCCAAAAAACGGCTCTGTATAGAATCAAATATAGCTTCATTAGGCTCAATGAAATAAGAACGGTAGGCTTCTGGATCCATTCCACCCCATTCGCTCATTGGGTGGATTTTTACATCGGGATATAGCTTGCCGAGCGCTTGGGGCACGTGTCCGGCAAAAGCCGGCAGGATAGGGGTCATTCCCAATTCTCGTGTTCGTGCGAGAATTTTTTTCTGCAGAGCCTCCTGATTGTCGATAAAGCTCTGTGGCAGCGGGCCTTCCCAGTGGTCGATATTGAGCATCCGATGCCATGGCAGATGGGCCGGTCCGGTGAAATAAGCGCGGATAGTATCGTCGTCGAGTCCGAAAGAGCGCCATACACGTTGCCAGATGGCTTCTTGTCCGGCTACGGCAAGCGGTGCGTTTACACCGTGAAGAGCCATCCAGTCGATCAGGCGTTCCCAATCGCTCCATTTCCAGAATGGTGTAGAGTAGCCGTAGGTACAATAGTTCAGAAAAAAACGCATTGGTACACGGGCCTCTCCAGTGAGTGGCGACGAAAGAGACGGTAATGTGTCGGGAAGTTCAACCGGATCGAAAGCATACCATGATACGTCGGTACCACATGATTCGGTGAGATAGCGGTTGAGTCCTACGGCTGCAGCCGAGGGTGTGCTTGCCGTAACTGTCACTTTTCCGCTGTCGGCAGTGACAGAATATGTTTCATGGTCGGATGGATTTATTATAAATGAGAAATGTCGGGCTTCATCTCCAAACAATCGGAGTGCAAGGCTATCAAGAGAAACTGAAGCTATGCCGTTTAGCGTCGCAAGTACAAATGTTGCTGTAGCGAGAATGCGGTTCATTGACAAATAGAATATGTTTGATGTTGATATGATTGATTGTCGTATGTATCAGTCGTCGGAATAGTGGCGCAGTACTCTGCGGTAAGAATTGAATATCTTTGATTTAGAAACGAAACCTACGTATCGGCCGTTTTCCACGACAGGGAGATTCCATGCTCCGGTGCGATCGAACATTTTCATTACATTTTCCATCGTGTCGCCGATTTCAATTACAGCCGGAGGAGAACTCATGAATGTACGTACATACATTTTACGATATAGGTCTGGACGGAACATGATGTTGCGTATATCATCAAGCAATACTATGCCAAGCAGCTGTCCGTTGGTGTCAATTACAGGAAAAAGATTACGGCTTGATAGAGAGATAACGTCGACCATCTGTTTCAGACTCATTTCAGGAGTGACAGATTTGAAATCGTTTTCGATTACAGAGTTTATTTTGAGCAGACGTAATACGGATTTGTCTTTGTGATGGGTGAGGAGTTCGCCACGTTGGGCCAGACGTATTGCGTATATGCTGTAGGGCTCGAATATTTTGATCGTTCCATAAGATATGGTGCTGACTATGAGCAGAGGTAAAAACAATTGGTAACCGCCGGTGAGTTCTGCGGTAAGGAATATTCCCATAAGCGGAGCATGCATTACCCCCGACATTGCGCCACACATGCCCATTAAGGCGAAGTTTTTAAGTGAGAGATCCGTGAGCCCTAATGCATTGAGTACATAGGCAAAAAAGAAGCCCACCATGCATCCCATATAAAGAGATGGCGCAAATGTACCGCCTACGCCTCCCGCTCCGTTGGTCGATGATGTAGCGAAAGCTTTTGCCAGACACAGACAGCCAATGAAGAAGGCAATGATCCATACATTGTTGCGGCTGTTGTAGAATATAGATCCGTCGACTATCGAACCAATATCACCGTTGAGCATTGATGTGATGGCTGTGTAACCTTCGCCATAAAGAGGCGGAAACAGGAATATTAGAATGGCCAGAAGTGTGCCTCCCATTGCTCCGCGTACCCATGGATTGGAAATCATGGAATAGAAATTTTCCATCATGTTCATCACGCGTATGAAGTATAAAGAGGCAAATCCGCATACGATTCCGAGCAAGATGGCATAGGGGATGTGACCGGTGAGGAATGTCTCGCTTTGTACAAAAAAGAATTGTGCATCATAGCCTGTCATAATGTAGGCTACAGTAGCGGCCGTGATAGAGGATATCAGCAACGGCATTACTGACACGGTGGTGAGGTCAATCATCAATACCTCGATGGTGAAGAGTGCTCCGGAAAGCGGGGCTTTAAATATTCCGGCTACACCGGCCGCGGCTCCACATCCTACAAGTAGCATAAGAATACGCGGTGATAGCTTGAATGCCTGACCGATATTCGACCCTATGGCGGCTCCTGTGCCTACAATAGGGCCTTCGGCTCCCACCGATCCTCCGAAGCCTATTGTGATTGAGGCCGCTACCATTGATGTATAGCAGTTGTGTCCTTTCAGTCGGCTCTTGTTTTGCGAAATAGAGTATAGGACTTTGGTTACACCGTGTGCGATATTGTCGCGTACGACGTAGCGCACGTAACAACTGACAATGATTATGCCGATAAACGGATATATGAGATACAGGTAGTTGCCGCCGGTGATATTGATATTGAGAAGCAGGCTCGATGATATAAAGTGAATGAGCCATTTAAACAGCAATGCAGCCAGACCACATATGATGCCGGTGACGAACGCGAGTATGATAACGAATGTCTTTTCGCTGATGTGGCGTTCTCGCCATGAACGCAATGAATCAAAATTGCGCAGGCATGCGGTCGATAATATGGAGATGCATTGTTTGCCGGTCATTATAGTCCTTTTCCTGAAATCACGATTTTTATTGTATAAAGAATGATGCGGAAGTCGACAAGAAGGGTCATGTTGTCGAGATATATCAGCTCGTAGTTGAGCCGTTTGAGCATCTGCTCTACATCGGACGCATAGCCGAATTTTACCATGCCCCAAGATGTGAGGCCCGGCCGAACTTGCTGTACTACAGTATATGCCGGCATACGTTCTATGATCTGTTTGATGTAGTACTCGCGTTCGGGGCGGGGGCCAACGAGCGACATGTCGCCTTTTAATATATTCCAGAATTGCGGCAGTTCGTCGAGCCTATATTTGCGCAATGTGTGTCCGAGCGGGGTAATACGTGGATCGTCGGTTGTTGCCAGCCGTGGGCCTGTGGTCTCTGCGCCGTCGTACATAGTACGAAATTTGAGTATCTTGAATGGACGTTTGTTGCGTCCGATGCGCACTTGGCGGTATATAACCGGGCCTTTAGAGTCGCGGCGTATCATCATAGCAATGACAAGCATTACCGGCGAGAGCAGTACGATGGCAATGATGGACGCGACGACATCTATAAGACGTTTTATGTTGGCAGTAGAGGCATTTTGGTTTGGATGACTCAAGTCAACCAGCGGTTCACCAGCTACATTGGCAGTACGTATAGGGGCATTGAGCGACTGATAGAAGTCGGGCGATACGAATACCGTGCATCCCGACGGCAGAAGACGGTTGACTATCTGCATGGTTTTGTCGCCACTGTTCATTACCACAAGACATTCGGTATTGTTGTCGGCAATGGCTTTTTCAATCTGCGATATAGGGTATACGGGTCTGTTGTCTATGGTAGATGTTGTGTCGGTGGATTCCGACGGGTCGATAAATCCGTCGATACGCATTCCCATCGCCATGTAATTGCGGGTGAGGCGTTGAGCCATGTCAATGGCATCGTCGGCCGTTCCTACTATGAGTGTTGGACGGCATATCCGACCGAGCTTCAGGTTGTGGCGCATGACGCGTGTGACGATGTGACGGGAGGTGTATACACATGTAAGTAGGCATACGAATAGCCACATCATTATCCAGTAGAAATCGATGTGAGACAGATCGACATCGTTAATCACAGCGCCAAAGAAGAATACCAGTGTGCCTAACAGCGATGTATATATTGTCGTGAGGAAATTTACCAATCTCGATTTCAGTATGACATTGTTGTAGAAGCCAGAAAGCCAGTAGAGTCCGAGCATCAGCAATGGAAACAGCAGTATTTCCTCAAGAACCATAGATGACGACAGAAATTGACGCATACTGCTGAACCACAGCTGTGAGGTGTGGTCGATATTGAATCTCAAACATTCAAACACCAGCATGGCGGTTGCTGTCGACACGTAGTCGGTAACCACATATGTGAGCTGTTGACGCAGATGTTTGATCATATGAGTTATTTTCTTAGAAATATTGGCGATCCGTCATTATCGATACGTACAACGATTGAAGGTAGTGCGCGTGTCGTGTCGTCACGGCGTGTGTTGCATACATAGTCAACACCTTCGATTATTTCACTCGAAATTTCGCAGAACAGTGCCGGGGCCGGCTGTCCGCTTATGTTGGCTGAAGTTGACACGATGGGTCGTCCGAAAGTACGACAAAGAGTAGCCGAGAACGATTCGGCGGTAACGCGTACGCCTGCGCTCCCGTCGGCTGCGAGGAGATTCGGCGCCAGCAAATCTACCCCGTTGAGTATTACTGTAGTTGGTCGCCCGTCAATACCCGACATAGCTGCCTCTTCTTCCACGCTAATGGCCGGACAGATATTTCTAACGGCGTCGATAGAATGTAGCAATGTAATAAGGGCTTTGGAGTCGGAACGCTGTTTAAGCGCATATACACGCGATACAGCTTCGGTGTCTGTAGCGTCGCATCCAATCCCCCATACCGTATCGGTCGGATACAAAATAAGACCTCCGCGTTTCATCGCGGCACATGCCAAGGCTATGTCGGTTTCTCTGTCGACCATCACGATATTTTTGTGTTTGTTTTACAAAGTTAGCCGTTCAGACTGCATCCACCAAAAATTTTTCGTAATTTTGCAACCATCTATGGATTTTCAACTGCAAGCACAAGCCCCGGGATCAGAAGCCCGCGCAGGACTCATAACTACCGATCACGGACAGATCGAGACACCGATCTTCATGCCAGTAGGCACTGTAGCGTCGGTGAAAGCTGTACATCAGCATGAACTCCGCGACGATATAAAGGCACAGATCATATTGGGTAATACATATCATCTATATCTGCGTCCGGGTGTGGAGACGCTCCGTATGGCCGGCGGACTCCATAAATTTAACGGATGGGAGCGACCGATTCTTACCGATAGCGGTGGATTTCAGGTATTCTCACTTGCTGCCAACCGAAAGCTGAAAGAAGAAGGAGCATGGTTCAGAAGTCACATTGACGGGTCGCGCCATCTGTTTACTCCTGAAGGAGTAGTTGATATACAGCGTGTGATCGGGGCTGATATCATGATGGCTCTCGATGAGTGTACTCCCGGTCAGGCAGACTATAGTTATGCCCGAAAGTCGCTTGATCTGACCATGAGATGGCTGCGCCGTGGATGGAAACAGTATTGCGAAACCGAAGGTCTGTATGGTTATCGTCAAGCTTATTTTCCAATAGTTCAGGGATGCACGTATCCAGATCTGCGCCGTGAGGCTGCGGCTGAAGTGGCTGCGCTCGGTGCCGACGGAAACGCTATCGGGGGGCTTGCCGTAGGCGAACCGGCGGAAGTAATGTACGATATGATAGAGGTCGTCAACGAAATACTTCCACGCGACAAGCCAAGATATCTGATGGGCGTAGGAACCCCGGCCAATATCCTTGAAGCCATAGATCGCGGTGTCGACATGATGGATTGTGTGATGCCTACCCGCAATGGCCGCAACGGGATGCTTTTTACCCGTCACGGTATAATGAACATGCGCAACAAGAAGTGGGAACGCGATTTTTCTCCGTTGCAGGAAGACGGCCCCAGCTATGTAGATCGTGCGTATACAAAGGCCTATGTGCGGCATCTGTTTGTGTCGCAGGAGATTCTGGCTATGCAGATTGCTTCTATTCACAATCTTGCATTCTATCTGTGGCTTGTAGGAGAGGCCCGGCGTCATATCCTTGCCGGTGATTTCAAACAGTGGAAAACAGAAATGGTAGAGTGTGTAACCCGTCGTCTGTAATGCCCGATGCTTAAGATTCTTGACAAATACATCATACGCAAGTTTCTCGGAACTTACTTTTTTGCCATATTGCTGATATTGGCGATTACTGTGATGTTTGATGTCAATGATAAGTTTGACTCATTTCTAAAAGCCCCGTTAAAGGCGACAATTTTTGATTATTTCCTTAATTTTCTGCCATATTTTGCGAATCAGTTTTCTCCACTCTTTACCTTTATAGCGTGTATATTCTTTACGTCGAAGCTTGCTGACAATTCCGAGATTATCGCTATGCTGTCGTCGGGAGTGAGCTATCGGCGTCTGATGCGTCCATATATGATATCGGCCGCAGTGATTGCCGCACTCACGTGGGTACTTGGGGCGTATATTATTCCGCCTGCCAATATCAAGCGTATCGACTACACCAATACTTATGTGCGCAATAAGCGTGTTGATTATGGCTCAAACATACAGATGATGGTCGCACCGGGCCAGATTGCCTACATGAGCCGGTATGATAATACGACCCGTACAGGCTATCGGTTTTCTCTTGATAAATTTGAGGGGAAAAAGATAGTGTCACGCCTCACGGCTGCATCCATCCGCTGGGATTCGGCATACCAATGGACGGTAAGAGACTATGTAATACGTGATATCGACGGCCTTAACGAGACACTGACACGTGGAACGCGACTCGATACGGTAATACCTATAGAACCCAGAGACTTTCTGATTGCTAAAAATGACCACGAGATGATGACTTCACCGCAGCTCTCGAAGTATATCGAACGGCAAAAACAGCGTGGAGTAGGCAATATCGAGTCGTTCGAGATTGAGTATGAGCGTAGATTAGCAATGTGTGCAGCCGCCTTTATCCTTACCATTATCGGAATGTCGCTGTCGTCAAAAAAAGTGAAGGGCGGCATGGGTATGAATATCGGTATCGGACTGGTATTGAGCTTTTCATACATATTGTTTATGACGGTGACATCAACATTCGCCGTCTCCGGTTATACGTCGCCCATGGTGGCTATGTGGATTCCCAATGCGATCTATGCAGTGATAGGAGCTGTACTATATTACCGGGTATCGCATAGCTGAAATTAATACGTAAAAACAGGGAAAATAAGTAGCCTTTGCCGTGACGCGGGGTAGAAAAATTTTTGTACATTTGCACCTGCATATTTATTCGGCATAAAGCCGGATGTTTTTCCATCGATTTAATATAACAGATCAATATGAAACTTATTGCTGACAGTGGCAGCACAAAAGTAGAATGGGCCGTAACCGATTGTGGCCGCGAAGTGAAGCAGGTGTTTACCTCGGGTTTCAATGCGCTGATGCTTACCGAGGAAGAGATATCACAGTATATTGACGACGAGTTGGTGAGTCAGCTTGGCGATTTGACCGGACAGATAACTGAAGTGTACTTTTATGGTGCCGGATGTGTTGACGAAGATGTCTGTCGTGCCATGCGCCGCGCACTGCGTCATAATCTGCCCTCGGCTACTGTGATTGAGGCTGCCAGCGATTTGCTTGGAGCTGCACGAGCGCTTTTTGGTCATGAAGAGGGTATTGCCTGCATACTCGGCACTGGTGCCAATTCCGGCTATTACAACGGCACGGAGATAAAGGATCACGTCAGCCCGCTTGGCTATGTGCTCGGCGACGAGGGCAGTGGCGCGGTACTGGGGCGTAAATTGCTCGGCGACGTACTCAAGCATCAGCTTCCCCGCGAGCTATGCGACCGTTTTCTCGATGAATATAATCTTGAAAGCTCGATGATTCTACGTCGTGTATACAAAGAGCCTATGCCCAACCGTTTTCTGGCATCAGTCACTCCTTTTCTGTTGAAAAATATCGAAGAACCGGCTATACACCGTCTGGTTTTAAATGAATTTAAGTCGTTTTTCGTGCGCAACGTGTCGCAATACGATCGTTACCGCTCTCTTCCCGTAAGTTTTGTAGGCTCTATTGCTTACCACTATCGTCCGGTACTTAAGGAAGCCGCAGATGCCCTTGATGTCACAATATCGGCCGTACTCAAAACTCCTATGGAGGGTCTCGTAAAATATCACTGGAGCTAACTATTCCGTTGCGATAAGTGGATAAATAGGTTCTTCAAGAACTTTTAAGGCAGTTGAGGCGTTGGAAATTTATAACGTCTCAACTGTCGGTTTATGAATCGGAATATAAAAAGGATAGGTGGAGCGATGAGCCATGGCATCATCGCTCTGATGATGTGTATTGTATCTACTACAGCATATGCTCAACGTCAGAGCGTTGGACTCGTGTTAAGTGGTGGGGGTGCCAAGGGTATCGCTCATATCGGAGTGATTCGTGCTCTCGAAGAAAACGGGATTCCTATTGACTATATTACAGGTACCTCTATGGGGGCTATTATCGGGTCGCTATATGCCTGCGGTTATACCCCCGATGAAATGGAGGCGCTAATAAAGTCGAAGGCTTTTGAATACTGGTCGTCGGGGAGAATGGCTCCAGATGATGTGTTTTTTTGTGAGCTACCCCAATCGCTCCCTTCGATCGTTTCGGTGAATCTCAATGTTGATGGCCCGTCGACAGGTGTGCTACCTACGTCGCTCATCAATCCGTTGCCTATGAATTTCGCATTCATGGATTTGTATGCAGCACACACTGCGCAGTGCAATGCAGATTTCGACAATCTGTTTGTGCCTTTCAGATCTGTATGCTCCGACGTGTATCATAAACACAAAATCGTGTGTCGCGACGGTTCGCTTGGCGATGCTGTCAGAGCCTCTATGTCGTTTCCGGTGGTGTTTACGCCTATAGAAATGGATAGCGTGCTGGTATATGACGGGGGCATATATGATAATTTCCCGGTAGACGTGATGCATGATGAATTTCACCCAGATATAATAATAGGTGTCGATGTAAGTGCTCCTGATAAAAAGCCTGACCCTTCCGACATATTGCAGCAAATCGAGGATATGATCATGCAGAAAAGCGATTATGAGGTGCCACCGTCGGAGGGAGTGCGTATACAGGTTCCGGTACTTGACTTCGGTCTACTTGACTGGGGGGAGGCCGACACGATCCGTGCTATCGGATATCGTACGGCCATGTCGATGATGGATTCTATCAAGACGCGTGTCACGGCACGTGTGAATCCGGCTGCTGTGAAACTTCGGCGCGAAACGTTTAATGCCACTAAACCGCGTATACGCTTTGACTCTGTAAGTGTATCGGGGTTGAATGATATGCAGAATAATACAGTAAAACAGGTGTTTATAAATAGCGGTACAGGCGGTGTGCTTGACCTCGACAATGCCAGGTCGGCATATTATCGTGCCATTTCGCCGGGTAGATTGAAAAATCTTGTTCCGCAGGCGGTATGGAACGATTCTACCGGTATGTTTGCCCTAAAATTGAAGGCTACGCAGATGAATCGCCTTAAACTTGGATTTGGCGGATACGTAAGCTCGTCGGCCAACTCCATGGTATTCTTTTCGGCTGGACTTAACACTATAGGCCGTGTGTCATCGACGGTAAGGCTCGATGCCTGGTTTGGCCAAAGCTATGCTGCTATGTCGCTATATGGCCGTCTATCGTTTCCCACAGCGATGCCTACTTATCTCGACATGAGAGGTGTGGTGTTGAGTCATAAGATGTTTGACTGTGTACCTGCATTTTTCGATAATGAGACAACTTTATTGCAGAAATCCGAATACTATGGCCGAGTAAGCTATGGCGCCGGTGTACGACGAGATTCAAGGCTTGAAGGCTCTATGGGTGTGGCAAGGGTAAGCAACCGTAGCTATGGCGATATGGCTGTCGGAGATGGAGAACGAGATCGTCTTGCCTTGACACTGGGGCAGGGGCGTGTAATGTACGAATCAAGTACGTTTAATTCTAATGTTGCTCCTACCGAAGGACATTATTCGCGTGTCAGCGCTATGGGCTTGTTTGGTAGCGGTCGATTTTATCCTGAAAACGACAGAAGTTCAGCTGTGTCGGAAGGCCACAAAGGTTGGCTGGAACTCCATGCGCGTTACCAGGCTTATTGGCCTGTGGGAAATCACTTTTCGATCGGAATGATGTCGACGGCTGTTGTTACAAACGTCCCGGAGTTTGCTACCTACGGTTCTACAATGTCGATGTTGCCTACGTTTCAGCCAACTCCATCGTCGTTCTGCCGATTTAATCCGCGTACTACTGCCCGTCAGTATCTTACAGTGGGATTGACCCCCGTGATTTATTGGGGCGGTTTCCATATCAGGCCTGAAGCACATCTGTTTATTCCCGGTCAGGAAGCGCGGGCGACCATGTCGGCCGAACCCGGCAATATCATAGCACATTACTCCGGAGGTGTCGCACGGCACGTGAGTGGAATAATGCATCTGAATATGGGATATTCGTTTTCGTTCGCGCAGTTGAATGTCTATGGAGGTTATACCACAGGTCGCGGGCGAAACTGGGATGTAGGCCTGTCGTTCGGATTGTATTTCCTACCACCGTCGTTTTTCGATTGATCAGTTCTATCGTCCGGTGGCTTGAAGATAAGATAGTTTCTTTATCTGAAATTGTCCGTATGCCTCGACAAACTTATCTTGTGATTGCAAATACAGAGTCTGTGCATTAAGCAAGTCGGTGATGGTGTTTGTCCCGGCATAGTAGAAATTTTGATTGAGTCGCAGGTTTTCTGCTGACTGCGATATGGATTCTCGGGCTATTTCCATCTGTGTATAGGCTGTTGTCAGATCGTTCCATGCATTTGTCATGGCGATTATTAACATCTGCGAATTATCTTCCAGCTGTGTGCGGGCGATCTGTGTCTCAAGTTTTTTCTTTCTTATACTGTGAGAGCCTCCCCACCAGTCGGTTAAAGGTATATTCACCGTGACGTATATATTTCCGAAAGAGTGTCCTTGTTCCAACAGGTGTTCATAATTGTAGCTTGCACCGGCGGCTACTATGGGAAGATTGTTTCCTACAGCTATCTTTTGTTCGAGTTCTTTCGCTTTTACATTTTGCATCAGTAGACTATGTCCGATGGTCTGAACCAGACAATCGTCTGGATTTCGATAAATATCTTGAGGGAAATCCGGTATTACACCTATAGCTATATCTGTATTGACATCTACAGTCCCTGATGTGCCTTTACCTACATATTGTGACAGTAGCATTCTGACCATAGTAATACCGTTGTCGAGTTCACTTCGGGCAACGAGCATTTCATTCCTTTTCAGTTTTACCTCAAGGAGATCATTAGTGTTTGTAACCCCGGCATCGACATAGCTTTGTACTTGAGCCGCAAGGGTATCAATCATAGAAATAACCTTGTCTATTGTTTTGTGTTTTGAGTGGAGAGAAACCAGTTGCCAGTAATATCGCTCTACGTCACAGCGAATTTCATTTTCTGTCTGTCGTTGTTGTAGTCGACTGACCTCTTCTCCAATGTGAGCGAGACGGTTGCCATTTACAATGCGTCCTCCTAAAAATATAGGCTGCATCAGATTGATACCTGCCATGGATCCTTTTTTCAGTAGGCTTAAATTAAAGTCCATATCGGGAAGCCCTATGCCGAGCATCGAAAGAGGCAGACCGATATTGTGCTGAAGCATGCCATGATTCGCAGTAAATGCGGCACCGCTCATACTCACAGATGGAAAATATTTTGTAAAAGCTTCACGAGATGTCTCATGGGAAGCTTGTAGCGTGTATTCGGCTGTGCGCATGCGGGCATTGTTCTCAAGAGCCATGCTTACACATTCATCGAGTGACAACTGTTGCGCGTTAAGTGACACGGAATATAGCAGTGTCATTATTGCAATTATGCAGAATATCTTTTTCATTTGGTGTCGAGATTGTATTTATTTTTTCTCCATCACTTTCCAGTAAAGTACTGGGATAACGGTGACGATGAAGAAGAATGTGATGATTGTTCCCCAGAAAATCACGGTGCCCATGGGGCGCCACAATGGTGTGCCTGTAAGTACCATTGGCAGTACTCCCATAGATGCAGCTGCCGACGTAAGGAATATAGGGCGCATACGTCGTTCTGCACTATGGTAGATAGCCTCTTTTATTGTCATGCCTTCCGAGCGTTGAAGTTCCTCGGAATAGTCAATCATAATGATGACATTTCTCACGAGAATACCCATCAGTGATATAAATCCGAGAGTACAGGTAAGAGAGAGAACTTCTCCCTGCAGGGCAAGACCAATACCAGCTCCCGGTATACAGAATACGATACAAGTAAGGAGTATGGCGGCCGTAGTTACATTCTTATAATGAGACAGAAGAATAAAGAAAATAATTACGACAGCCATGATAAGTGCTGAAATAATCGGGGGCCACATCTCTTGAGCCTGGCTGTAGTCTCCTCCATATTCGATAGATACATTCTCGGGTAATTGCATCCGATCAATATGTTTCTGCAATTTGTCTGTCACTGTCAGTGCATACGTGCCGCGTTCGACTTCTGAACTGATAGTGACGCATGGAATTCCGTTTCGATGTGAGAGCTGACCGTAGTTCCATGAGGGAATTACGTCGGCTACCTGACGTAACGGAGTGGTTGCAAACCCCATTGCGGGAAGCAATTCATTTCGCAAGTCATTGACATCGGAATACTCGGAAGTAGGTGTGCGGAATACAACCGGGGTAGCGTATGTACCGTCCCACAATGTAGCAACAGGTATTCCTGTGCTTGTATACCGCATTGCGAGGTTAGCCTCAAGCGTTATGTCGCTCAAGCCAAGACGTGACAGGGTGGTGAAGTCTGGAGATACTTCGGCTGCAACAAGCGGTGAGTTAAGACTGGTGCTGACAAGATTTATTTCGGGTATTGAATGCATTATAGCAACAATCGAATCCGAAACGGCATGAAGTACAGAGTAATCGTTTCCTTTGATACGCACTTCGATCGGATAAGCCGCGTTGGAATAAGACAATTGCTTAAACCGTATTTTAGCTTCCGGGAAATAATCTCGATATTTTGCGGTATATTCATTCAGTATTTCGATTGTTGCTTCGTTACTTATTGTGTTGACAATAAACTGGGCGAAGTTTGGACCACCAATCTGCGGTGCATAGGTAGTCTGGAAGCGGGGTGAAGAACAACCATGGAAATTCGCAATCGAAATTATCCTGTTATCGTTCTTTAATATATTGGCAAGAGAATCTGCAACTTTATTTGTCTGTTCCAAAGGCATTCCTGTCGGCAGGTAGATTTCTACTGCAAATTGGTTGCGTTCGGCAATTGACATAAGCTGCATGGGGCGTGTCATAAGTAACCAGCCTCCACCTACAGTCACTATCACCGCAAACAACAATACTGCTGACGGATGATTGAAACAAACAGAAATAAGTTTATTATACGCCTCTTGCAATGTGCGCAATAAAGAGAAATGCTTTTTGCCACTTTGAGCGTTTTCGTCTAAATTTTTTACTTTGGCAGGTTTTATAAATCGGTATTGCAGAAACGGTACCAATAACTCCGCTATCAATAGTGAACCTAACAGAATTAGTGTTATTGCCCATGGAAAATCGGTCAAGAAATCTCTGAACATTCCTGTCATAGTGATCAGGAATGGGAAAAATGTGATTGAAATGGCAAGTGTCGCTGAAAATATTGATTTCAGAAATTCAGATGCTGACCTGATTGTAGCTTCCTTGCAGTCCATACCATCACCGATCAATTCTACATAGTCATCTATGATCACTACCGAATTATCTACAATCATGCCTAATGATACGATAAGACAGGCGAATGTGACCGTGTTAAGTTCGATTCCAAACACATAGAATAATCCAAGCGATATGAATATGGTGATTGGAATGGTAGCGGCGGCAATCAGGGCTACTCTGATAGGAAGTAACAACACTATTACCACAATTACGGCTATTACGGCTATTACGGCAATCAATAACTCTCTTAAGAAGTCCATGACACTGCTGTTGACTACATCCGGCTGATTGGTGATTCGGAAAATGGTGACGTCGTCGGGAAGTTCAGACTGAAACTCGGTCAATTGTTTCTCAACCAACCTGCCCATCTCTACGATATTGTTGCCTTTTTTCATCTCCATAGACAGGAGAATGCATTTACGTCCGTTATTGGTTATGAATGATGTCGGTTGGGGGTATTCACGTTTAACTTCTGCAATATCTTTCAGTCGTACCACGTCTCCTCCAGGAGTAGATAAAACAATCTGGTCTGCTATGTCTGCAACAGAGTTAAGAGGATTGGCAACATAGATCGGCGATGTATATGAATCTGACTTTATTTCTCCTCCTGTGGTTTGGAAACCTTTTGCAAAAAGTGTTGCAGCCAAGGTCTTTTCAGAAACGCCATAGTGAGAAAGTCTTTCCGGGTTAATGTTTATTGAAATCTGCTCATTTTGCATTCCGTAAACATTCATGGTTCCTACGCTTTCTACCGTGCGCAGGCGGTCTTGGAGCGCATCCATATAATCGCTTAATTCGCGATATGTTTTGTCTTCACTCTCCATGGTGATCAATAATGCCGATGTATCACCAAAATTAGAGATTACCTCTACGGCCAATACTCCCGGTGGAAGTTTTTGTTTTACACTACTCAACTCCCGGCTGAATGTATTCCAGAACGAATCAGTATCCGTTATTTTGTCGTCAAGTTCTACAAAAATCATCACCATGCCATCGGTTGCATTAGATGTGGTCTTGACTTTGTTGACCTCTTTGAATCCGAATACAAAGTTTTCAAGTGGTTTCATCACTTGTTGTTCCATTTCAAGTGACGTTGCGCCCGGATATACAGCAACAACCACGCCCTCACGGATGGTGAAATTAGGGAACTCATTTTTATTCATTGTCTGGAGTGCATAAACGCCAAATATGACGAGTATACACACCATAAGAACAACAATATTGGCATATTTTACACCCCACGCCACCAATGGAGAATTTTTGACAGGAGGGAGTTTTGAAAGTAATCCTCCCTCTATCATTTTATTTGAAGAGTCCATATAGGTCTATTTAATTAATTGATGTGACCGCCATACCTTGTGATACTTTTTCTGTACCGGCGATTATAACCTTATCGCCGTTGTTTAATCCGGATTCTATCATTATACCTTCAGGTAGCATTGCCGCGGGGTGAACAATTCGCTTTTTTGCTACACCAGCCGAGTCAAGCCATACGAAGTTTGTGTTGTCGGCCGCCAGCATTATCGCCGACGCGGGAAGTATTATCCCCTCTGTAGTTGTGGCGTTTTCGATAATTACATTGCATATCATACCCGGAAGCAAACGACCGGTAGAATTATTGACTTGATATTTTATAAGATAAGATCGTGATAGAGGATTGGCAGCGACTCCTTTTTCTACCAGCTTTCCGGAATAAATTTCTCCCGGAGCAGCAGAGGTGGTGATAGTGGCATTTGTGCCATTGGAGAATCTTGATATTTCATTTTCAGGGATAGAAATTCCAACTTTCACAGAATGTATGTCAACAATCTTTACAATGGGTACACCCGGGGCTGCGATTTGACCTACCGATGCCATTTTCTCTGATATTACACCTGAAATAGGAGCATAAAGTTTTGCATCATCAAGTGCAATACGTGCGATTTCGGCCGCATTTTCTGCTTGACTTAACTTGCTTTGAACCTCTACCCACTTTATGTCGGGAAGTGAGTTTGAGTCGTGTAGTATTTTCATTCGCTTATAAGCATCATTAGCCTGATCTAAAGTAGCTTTAGCGATATTGTAGGCTCGAAGCAACGAGCCATCATCGAGCATTCCTATCAGCTGCCCTTTTTTTACTCTCTCACCTTCGGCTACAGTCAGCGCTTTGATGGTTCCCGCTGCGGAGAAACTCACTACTGTTCCGCTTTCTTCCTCCACAGTACCGGAGTATGAGATTTTTTCTTCAATAGAGTTGTTGTTTACGATAAGTGTCTTTACTCTTACAGCTGCAGGTGTGTTGTTTTTTTCTTTAGAATCGTGACCACACGCGGGCAGCATAAAGAGTATGATAGTCGGGATGAGAACCCGACATGCCAATCGATAGTTCATATGTATAATATACTATTAGGTTACTATTAATCAAGATGCAAAAATACGTGATATAACAATGCTATTAAATGTCATGTGTGCGGATAAAATTGTCAAATGGTTTGATTGTTGAATGAAATAGTTGGAGTCTATATGAAAATATATTTATTTTGTATTTCCGATATGAATTACAAAATGCAGTTACCACTCAAAATAGCTACAGTCAGCTTTAATTCAGACGACAGTAATGATCGTATATTTGATATGACGGGCAAATGTGCGTTTGCCATATGCACAAAAGGGGAGTTTTGTATAAAAATTCTCAATGAGCAATATGTAGTAAAAGAGCATTGTATGTTTGCATGTATGCCTTTTGTCAATATCAATGTTATTAAAGTTGTCAAGCCAAGTGAAGTGGTCTTCGGATATTTACAATTAGATGATATACCACGGATGATCAATACTTGGGTCAATACAAACAATCTCAGTGCCATTCAAAACAACCCGTTGGTAGAGATTACTGATGCGCGGTTTGACAGAATGATAGATATGATTAATGGGTATATCTCAGAATGTGAAAATAATATGGATGGCAGTAATGAGTGTCGGCAGATTCAACACGATATAATAGATCTACATAGTAGGCTGATTGTGGCGCAGGTAGTGAAAATATATTTCACCAATATATCTATGGCGGTGAGCGGACATACTTATCGGGATGTCCTGTTTCAGCGTTTTATGCTTGACCTGTATGCAAATTGTCGGGAGCAAAGAAAGGTGAGATTTTATGCAATGCGTTCAGGCTTGAGTCTCAAGTATTTTTCGACAATTGTGCGTCAATTGTCCGGAGCCAGTCCGTCTGAATGGATAGAGACGGTAGTCGTCGGAGAAGCTAAATCAATGCTTAATGATATTCATAGAAATATAAAGGACATAGCGACACAGCTTAATTTTCCTGATGCACCCACATTCACAAAATATTTTCTTCGTGTAACAGGGATGTCTCCTAAGGCTTATAGAAAGAGTAATATGAAATAAAAAATAGGCCGCGACAAAATAGTTTGTCGCGGCCTTAAAGCTAATTATCTTTGTCGTATCAGAGGATAGACTTGTAGATGGCAATGATGTCTTCTTTGGTGACTTCGCGGGGGTTACCGGGAGTGCAGACATCGTTGATTGCCTGTTCGGCGAGGGCGGGGATGTCTTCTTCCTTGATGCCAAGTTCGGTGAGGCTCTGGGGTATGCCAACGAGTTTCGACAGATCTTCGATAGCCTTGCAAGCTGCATCGGCTGCTTCGTCAACAGTCATGCCGTCTTTGTATACACCGACAACTTTTGCGATGTCAACATATTTTTCTTTAGCAGCGGGAGCATTGTAGCGCATAACTACGGGGAGCAGGATAGCGCATGCTACGCCGTGGGGTACATCGTGAAGAGCCGACATGGGGTGAGCCATACCGTGGTCAACACCAAGACCTACGTTAGAGAATGCCATACCGGCGATGTACTGTGCGACAGCCATACCGTTGCGACCTACAGGATTTGAGGGATCATTAACTGCGATGGGGAGATATTTGTATATCATCTCGATAGCCTTGAGCTCAAACATGTCTGACATTTCCCAAGCGGCTTTTGTGATAAGACCTTCGATAGCGTGGGTCATGGCGTCCATACCTGTAGCAGCTGTGAGCGACTTGGGCAGAGAGTACATGAGTTCAGCGTCAACGATAGCGCATACGGGGATGTCGTGGGGGTCAACGCAAACCATTTTGGCCTGACGGTCTTCGTCGATGATGACGTAGTTGATGGTGGTTTCGGCTGCTGTACCTGCTGTGGTGGGAAGAGCGATGATCGGTAAGCTCTTCTTGGTGGTAGGAGCAACGCCTTCGAGAGATACGATATCAGCAAATTCGGGGTTGTTCACAACGATACCGATACCTTTGGCGGTATCCATCGATGAACCACCGCCAATAGCTACGATGAAGTCGGCACCGGCTTTTTTGCAGGCTTCGATACCGGCTTTTACGTTGGATACAGTGGGGTTGGGCTTAACTTCGTCGAAAATTTCGTAGGGGATACCTGCCTTGTCAAGTTCGTCGAGCACTTTCTGTGCAACACCGAATTTCATAAGACCTTTGTCTGTTACTACGAGAGCTTTGGTGTAACCCATGCTTTTCACTACGCCGGGAAGCTCTTTGCGGGCACCGGGGCCGAAGTATGATACTTCGTTGAGAATGAAACGATTAACCATGATGTTGGTTTGTAATATAAAATAAGTTTATTGATTGGTTGTTTTCTATGGCAAATGTAAGGAAAAATAGTAAGGTTCGCAAAAAAAAAGTGAAAGTACATTCATCTTAATTTTTTGCGAACCTTGTTGCGTAAATTGTATGCGATCGCTATTTCTTCAGATCGAAACCGCGCCGCTGCAGCGACTCAAGCATAGTGTAGCCTTGAGCCTCGCGATAGTAGTCGATGATATGGCCGCACCAGTCGTGGTTGGTCGTCGTGCCACCCGAACGTGTCGCATTATATGCATGAATTTCTGCATCATAGGCCGATAGTGCCGGGAGTAATGTGTCGTCGTCGGCATATCTGTCCGGCATTATGGTGAGCAGAGCCGACTGTTTGGGCTTGAGATCGGGCTTTTCGCGTGGAACGCCCAGTGCGAGACCACATACTACCGTGACATGGGGTGGAAGCTGCAGTATTTCAGAAATTTCTTCAGGAGCCGCCGTTCGAGCATAGCCTATAGGACATGTGCCGACTCCACACGCTTCGGCGGCTACAATGGCACTCATCATTGCCAGAGCTGCATCTACAGTGCCTACTGTGAGCCCGTCAACCGTGTTGTAGAACGGAGACATTTCGATTCCCTTGGCATCGGCGAGCAATGAAATTTTATGATAGTCGGCCAGAAATACAAGAAAGTGGCTGCAGGTTTTAATCTGTTTCTGTCCGGTAAGCTGATATAGTTTTTCTTTCACGGAGCTGTCGGTGATATTTATGACAGAGTATTGCTGACCGTTGTACGATGTCGGGGTGTTACGGATGGCTTCAAATATGAACTCCATTGTGTCGTTGTCGACAGGCTCGTATTCGTATCGGCGTACCGACCTGCGATCAAGCAGTGTGTCTTTTACATTTTTCATTTTATTACGGTAAATTTAATATACACTCTTCTACCTTAACACTTTTAACCCCCGGTGTGGTTCACTCTTTGGTATATGATTCGTTGCCGCGGCCAATATTCATTATCTGATGCTCGAAATTGTCGCGGTCGATGGCACGTTTTTTCAGACGGTTACGGTAAGCATATATGGTATTTATCGAGTAGTTGAGCGCATTTGCTATCATCGAGCTGTCGTCAATACCTATTCGCATGAAGGCAAGTATACGCAGATCGGTATTGAAAGGTTCGCCGGGTACATATTCTATCTGTGCGTCGGGACGAAGGAGTTTGTTTATGTCTTCGACGAATGTAGGGTAGAGGTTGATAAAAGCGTTGTCGAATGTAGCATAGAAGTCGCGTGTCTGGTCCTCTATAAGGCGACGCGAGCGTGCCAGGTTGTATAGCTCATCGACTTTTCCGTTGGTAATTTTGCGCTCGGCAATCTGACAGAATTCATCGAGTTTGTTCATATATCCCGTAGCGAGACTCATAAACTGGCTCAAATATGTCTCTTTGGCCATATTTGCGCGCTCTAATCTTACTTTCAGAATCCTTGTGCGTTTAAGCTCATGGCGCAGTCGGGCGAGAATGATTAGTATTCCGGTAATTACGGCACTCAATATGCATATTCCCCACAGATAGTTGCGCTGGAACGTCTTCTGTGCATTCTGGTGGGCCAGATTTATCATTGGGAGTACACGCGATGTTTCAAGCATGCGAAGCACGGCGTGACATTCGACTGCGTTTGCCATCGATACGGTAAGATACTGATATGCACGTTTTATGTCGCCTTTATCGTAAAGGGCGATTCCGAGTTCGGTCAGGGCAGTTACTTCAAGGGTGGCCGACGATATGTCAGACAATGCCGATTGGGTGAGCCAGTATATTCGGTCGTCGTAGCGGTGGGTAGCTCCGGCATTCCGGCCCATTATGAAAAATGCTCGTGCAGCGGTGTTGGTATTCTTGGGCAACTCTTTAAGCAGACTGTCGATAAGCATTTCCGACTGGGAGTATTCGCCTGTCACATATAGATATTCTCCGCGAATGAGATCCTGGCGGGTGTTTCCCATCGCCGGAATATCGAGCATACGCTCCATCATGTTGATCGACAGATCAGACCAGTGGGCCCTGGCAGTCGGATCGCTATCGTAGTATGAGGCTACGTATTCGTATAGTTGGCGTCCGGTGTCGTATGTCTCTATCGCGAGCGATTCCGGTATAGAGTCTTCAAGAATTTCGTTGAATTCATTTACCGCCTGATGTACTACTGTCGAGAGTGGCATTATACGGAGTTTGTGTAGCCGGAAACGTGTACGCCAGTAGGGGTTGCCGAATGCATGTGCCAGTTCTTCTCCACGTGTGTAGTATAGCAGGGCAGAGTCGGAAAGAAAGCCGTCGTACAGGTTAGCCAATTCCCACGTCTGTTCAAGGCGCCGTTGTGGTGTCTGACCGTGCGATGCTAAACTTGTCAGCAGCGAGTCAATGGAGGCACGCCGCTGACGTCGGTAGACGTCGCGGCGTACAAGTTCGGTATCCAGGCGATTGAGCGAAGATA
>CAZOCO010000019.1:0-23166 GCA_964578325.1 uncultured Muribaculum sp. | reverse complement strand
AGGAGTACGACGAGGAGACTGGCCTGTACTACTACGGCGCCCGCTACTACGACCCGCGCCTCTCCCTATGGCTATCGCCTGATCGTTATCAGGAAAAATATCCGAATATTTCAACATATGCATATGCCGCCAATTCACCTGTCAGATATATAGATGAGCGCGGAGACAGTGTCGCCGTACTCTCTATTAGTAATAGTGAACATATGGCCTTATTGATTCAAAATAAAAAAGGTCAGTGGGAGTATTTTTCTATTAATGGAAGTAATAAATATATTTCAGGGAAGTTTACAGGTGGTAGAAAATTTGATGATTTAGGAGAACATTCTTTTGATAGTCCAAAAGAATTCTTAAACAGTGACTATAATAAAAATGGAGATATTGAGGATTGTAATATTGCTTCATATGATTATGTCTCTACATATGTGATTCCAACTACTATGGAACAAGATCAGATAATCAGAAATGAGTTTATGCATATAAGTAGAGATGAGGAATATACAATAAACCCACTCGCTCCGAATCATTGTGCAACTGCGGTTCAACGGAGTCTTACAAAAGCAGGTATAGATACAAAAAAAAATGTATTTATTGGTCTTGGCTATATGTATAGAACAATTAAGACAAATCCATATCTTCCTAGCGATGCATATCTTACAATAAAAATTAACAATCCACATGGTAAAGAAATATTTAAATAGCGTTAAATATCAGGCCGGTATATATATATATTGGCTTATACAGGCTGTTCTATGGCTGGTACTATCTATTGCATACGGAATAGTCGCTCTTTATATTGGTATAGTTCTTATTATTGCTTCAACATATGCATTTACTAATAAATGCCCAACGACCGTCCGGTCATGGGTTATTGTTTTGTTTATATATAGTCTATTGTTTATATTCCCAATATTTCCCATGTTGTTAATGTTGAATTCAGAGCTATACGATATATTGGTTGTTATATCGACAATTAATATTCTATTTAGTTTATTTCAACTGTATTTGTCAATCAAGAATGACGAAAAAGTTTAGTCTATCTTTTTAGGTCGCTTTATTTGATGTAAAATGAAGATGCTTTTAGATGAGTCCAATAAACCTTCTTTAATTAAAAATTTAAGATAGTTCGATAACAAATACGTTAATTGTGGATTCATATAAGGAAAGTCAGTTGCAACTTGAAAGCAATCATAAATTACAACATAAGTATGACAATAATGGAAAGAAAAACAAATCTCAATGAAATGAAAATATCTAGTCAAGAAAAGCAAGCTCTTCTCTCATGCTCTTCAGATATTCGATATAAATATTCGATTAAACGAATTGCTGACACTGAAATTATTTGGACGTTAGGCTTGCAAGACGAATCATTTGCTGTCCAAAAAAATGGAAATGATAAATTTTTTTTAGTATGGAATTCAAAGGATTTTGCTGATATTTTTGGTTCTAAATATTTAAAGGAATATGTGTGTATACCTATTCCGCTTGAGATTTTTGAAGAAAAAACTATTGATTATATTTGTGAGAGTGGATGTTTGATAAATGTATTCCCCACACAAACCGAAATATTTGGGAAAATTGTAGATATAAATACGTTTGCAGAAGATTTAGCGAAAGCATTGGAAGAATATCAATAACTATTGAAATAAAACATTGTATTCAAATAAAAGAATTTAAATTGAAAAAAGAAGATAAAATACAAGTAAAAGATTATCTATTAATAATAAAACTGTTGTATAAATTTTTTAGTGGACATTAATAATATAACATATGAAAATGCAGAAGAAAGACGAAACATAATCAATGTAGAAAATCCTATGGCCGAGAAACTTGGAGAACCGATACGTAAAGACCATGGTGACGTGATATTCATTAGTAATAATAATGATGTGACAATGCATAAAACCTTATCAACTAACGGAAATAATTCAAATGAATAAAATCTTAATTGTAATTTTTGTATTCTTCGTGTATATACTTCATGATGTCGGGTTATATGCGGAGAATTGGAGGGAGAACAAAGATCTATTTGGCGACCACTATTCAAAAGTGGATAGTATAGTGGTATATTTGATAGAATATGGAAGTGTTCATTTCGGAAAAATGCGATATAGACGAGATAAAATAGAGGAGATATATGATTATTGGAAAGATAAAAATCCAAATTTTGATGGGATGAAAATTTCGTTTACAAAAAAACGAGAGATCCTGATGTTTATGGTGATGCTTAAATATATGACACCATTAGACTCGTCTAAAGTGAAAGTCAAGCCCAGTGAGATTATTGATACGAGAGAAAGATGGTGGAGTCCGGATGGTTTTGAATCCAATGATCCGGTAGGGACATGTGGTAAAATTATCATATACAATACAGATGGAACAAAAGAAGAGGGTTTTATATCGTTCCCGCTCTATATTGATATGTTTGACTGGAGATATAAAGGTTACGAAATACAACATGTTTTAAGGAGTTTGTGGTATAATCATAATAAGAAAAATTATTATGATAGTGCATTGGATTGACAATTACACGATATATCCTCATGCGTGTACGGTCTGCTCTTCGGGCAACAAGCTTACGCACCATATCTATGCGGGGTCGGAGCGTATCCTTTCGTGTACTTCTATGCTTTATAAATAAAAAAAGTTCATGGAGGCCTGTTGCACTCCACAAACTGTAATACTGGTTCAATTCATTAACTGTTGATTAATGAGTGAATCGTCTTTTCTGTCGGATTGATCGCTACTACGTAGCCCATCGGATCAATAAGGAATGTATTCATTCCCGCCGAAAGGTGATACTGATCAATCAGTTGGTTCACGCGATCGCTGTCGGCGTGAAACTGGATCTTCGCTGCAATTCCATCATGTCGTGCTATCTCACGATAGAGTTCCTGATATGTATCCATATTAATGGATACATGATAGAATGGGTGATTGCCTGGAATATCGGTCAACGAGTCCTCCAGAACAGAATACCGTCGGGCATTAATGCGAGATGTGGCATCGGTTGATGTCCAAAAGTCGAGTAATACCCAGTTGCCTTTCATTTCGTTCAGTTCAAACGACTCATTTGTGTCGGATGTCAGTCGGAAATTTGGTGCACTATGACCGATCTTACCATCGATTGCATTGGTGGTCGATGCGGTGAAGAACACCAGGGCGGCAGCGAAGAGAGCAATGATAAACATTGTCTTCCTCATAAATAAATATTTAAATTAGCACTATCGCGTGTAGAATGTATCGCGATGATACCAGTCTGAAACGCGATGCCGATTTTCGGCCGGTCAACCTCTGTCGACCACTATAGAATTAACAATTATTCCGACACAAAGTTAGTCATTTTCAGTGACTTCTCAAATTTTTTATGTTTTATAACATATTTTCAAGGGAGTATTTAATACTTATCTTACTTTATGCCATGAAGTTAGTTATCTGTGTTAAATATTGTTAATATGTGCGTTTATTGTGCTGATATAACTCTGTTTATCGCGAATTACGGTTGTTTATACGATAATAATATCTATTGAAGACAAAAACCAACAGTAATAAAAATTTGTTAGAGTAATATAACTTTTTTTACCTGTTTCAAGATATGAGAACCCAAACGATCTTAAGGAGTCTGGTTGCCCTGACATTGAGTTGCACTATTTATGGAGTATATGCAGCCACACCGCGTCAAAAAATTATTGACGAGTATCGCACATCAAATCATCCGATTTATTTCGGTGATACAACTGTGATTACGAGCCAGGAGGAACAAGCTGAATTGTTGCGTAAATTTTATGAAAACCAGTTTAGGCAGTTTTCCGATCCTATGGCCCCGTACTTTATGATGATGAGCCGCGATGGGAAGCTCGCCATGGGTGTAGGTGGTGTATTTGCACTTCGTGAACGCTATGACTGGCACGGAGTACAGGACAGTTATGATTTCATTCCTTATAACATATCTACAGATATTGCCCCTAATGCCCGACATGGATTCGGTACGTCTGTCGCCGGAACAAAAGTCTTTGCTACTGTGATGGGGCGGTATCGCAATCTCGGCTACTTTAAAGTATATGTAGAAGGTAAATTTAATGAGTCACAGGCTTTTGTTCTTGGCAAAGCGTATGCTACACTGTCTGATTGGACTGTTGGTTACGATAGTTCTACGTTCTGCGACGGTGCCGCGCACCCCGGTACGATTGACGGGCAGGGACCTAATTCATTTATCGATCATACTAATGTGCTTGTGCGCTGGACACATACGTTTAAAGACCATTATGTTGTAGCTGCCTCAATGGAAACTCCGTCAACTATGATACCGCAATCGCAATACTATGAGGGTTGCAGTAATTTTATGCCATCGTTTGCTGCTTTTGCCCAATATCAGTGGGAAGGTATGCATCAGCATGTACGTTTGTCCGGTATAGTGCGTGGCCTTGAATACAGAAACCTTGTCTGCGCGACAAATCATAAGGTGATAGGGTGGGGCGCACATCTGTCGACCGTGTTTAATCCAACTCGCGATCTTACGGTATTCGCCTCTGTGCAAGGTGGCCGAGGCATCAATTCACTTGTCAACGATCTGCAGGAAGCCCCTCTTGATCTTGCACCTAAATATGGTGTTAATGGCAAGATGTTTGCTCCAGGTGAAATTGGTTGGTATGCCGCTCTGCAGTATAGCTGGAATCCGAAAATCTACTCAACGCTTATCTTCAGCCAGGAACGATATTTTGCAGGAAAACAGGCAACAGTCGGCAACGATATATATCGGTCTGGATATTATGCTACCGCAAATGTGTTTTACCATCCCGTGCCCAGAGCTACATTAGGTATCGAATACAATTATGGCTACCGGACAAATTACGACAAAATATCCGGTCACATGAATCGTATACAGATGTTGTTCCAGTTTGATTTCTGAAAAGACAGGGTATCAGTAAATACCTTTTTCCTTAAGGAGGGCGGCCATCGAATCGCGCAATTTTGCAGCTTCGCTGGCCGCTGCTTCTGCGTAGTCAATGCCGGTTGATGCGTAGATAATACCGCGAGACGAGTTGACAAGCAGTCCGCAGTCATCAATCATGCCATAGTTTGCCACTTCTTCAAGGCTTCCGCCCTGTGCTCCGACTCCGGGTACCAACAGAAAGCTGTCGGGTGCCACGCGGCGTATGTCGGCAAACATAGCGCCTTGAGTTGCACCGACTACATACATCATTTCTTCAGGACTGGCCCATTTTGCCGATGTTGAGATTACTTTCTCGAAAAGACGCTGTCCATCGATATCTTCAGTCAGCTGGAAGTCGTGAGAACCCTTATTTGAAGTCAAAGCAAGTAGTATGACCCATTTACCCTCGTAGCCGAGGAATGGTGTCACAGAGTCTTCTCCCATGTATGGCGCTACAGTGATTGCGTCGACATCAAGATGCTCGAAAAATGACCTGGCATACAGTTTGGATGTATTTCCGATATCTCCGCGCTTGGCATCGGCGATGATGAATTGGTCGGGATAGTTTTCACGTAGATATGTCAGAGTTTCTTCCAGTGCTATCCAGCCGTCGGCACCCAGACTCTCGTAGAAAGCGAGATTGGGTTTGTAGGCGACACAATATGGGGCGGTAGAGTCGATAATGGCTTTATTGAATGTTACGATCGCTTCGCGTTGGCCTGCAGCGAGCAGATGTGCGGGGATCTTTTTTATGTCAGTATCAAGACCTACACAAAGGAACGATCCTTTGCGACGGATATTTTCAACGAGTTCTTTACGCTTCATGTCGGTTGTTCTTAAAGTTCAGATGCTTTTAATTTTTCGGCATTCTCGGCCACAATGAGGTGGTCGATACAGTCTTGTATGTCGCCATCCATAAATGCCGACAGATTATAGATAGTATAGTTGATGCGATGGTCGGTTATACGACCCTGCGGATAGTTGTAAGTACGGATTTTTGCCGAACGGTCGCCGGTCGAAACCATGGTACGGCGACGGGTGGCAATGTCGTCGAGATATTTCTGATGTTCTTTATCGTAGATGAATGTACGTAAGCGCGACAGAGCCCGTTCTTTATTTTTTGGCTGGTCGCGTGTTTCTGTACATTCTATCAGAATCTCTTCGGTTTCGCCCGTAATGGGATTTTTCCAGTTATAGCGAAGTCGTACGCCCGATTCGACTTTATTTACATTCTGGCCGCCGGCTCCTGAACTGCGGAATGTGTCCCATTTAATCTCACCCTCGTTGATCTCGACATCAAACTCCTGTGCTTCGGGAAGTACCGCTACAGTTGCTGCCGAGGTATGTACGCGTCCTTGTGTTTCGGTAGCAGGGACACGCTGTACACGGTGTACTCCCGACTCATATTTCAAAATACCGTACACGCCTTCTCCGGTCACGGCAAAGACAATTTCTTTGAACCCACCTGCCGCGCCTTCGCTAACTGACGTCACGCTGACCGACCAGCCTTTTGACTCGCAGTAGCGCGAATACATCTTAAATAGGTCTCCGGCAAAGAGAGCAGCTTCATCGCCACCCGTTCCACCTCTGATTTCGACAATGGCATTTTTACCGTCTTCAGGGTCTGCCGGTATCAGCAGTAGCTTTATCTCTTCTTCCATCGTCGGAATACGTGACTGGGCATTATCAAGCTCTTCTTTTGCCAGTGCGCGTAGTTCTGCGTCAGATTCTGTGTCAAGTACTTCCTTGGCTTCGTTAATGTTGTCGAGCAAATTGCGATATGTACGGGTTGCTGCCGTGAGCCGTTCCAGATCTTTATATTCCTTGGTCAGGCGCACGTAGCGTTTCATATCGGCGATAACCTGCGGGTCGGTAATCAGGGTCGATACCTCCTCAAATCGGGCTTCTATGCCGTCGAGACGGTTTAGCAACGAGTTTTCTGCCATTAAATTCAGGCTGGTGTGAGGATTCCTAATTTTTTGCGAAGTTGAGCCAGCATGTCAACCGTCATAGAGTCAAGATCGTATTCCGGTTTCCAGCCCCATTCTTCGCGTGCACATGAGTCGTCGAGAGAATCAGGCCAAGAATCGGCAATCGCCTGGCGCAACGGATCGTGCTCATACTCCATTTTGAAGTCGGGTACGTATTCCTTGATTTTGTTGTATATGATTTCCGGATCGAAACTCATTGAGGCTATATTGAATGAGTTGCGGTGCTTGAATCCCGCAGGGTCGGCTTCCATGATTTCTACGGCTGCTCGAAGAGCATCGGGCATGTACATCATGTCCATAAATGTGCCTGCGGCAATAGGACACTTAAATGTCTCGCCCTTTACTGCGGAGTAGTAAATATGCACTGCGTAGTCGGTAGTTCCACCACCCGGAGGTGCAACATAGCTGATGAGTCCGGGGAAACGTACTGAACGGGTGTCGACACCAAAACGTCGCGCATAATAGTCTGATAGCATCTCGCCTGTTACCTTGGTTACACCGTATATGGTTTCCGGACGCTGAATCGTGTCTTGTGGAGTCTTAACGTGAGGTGAGGTCGGACCGAATGATCCGATTGATGATGGGGTAAACACTGCGCAGCCTTTTTCACGTGCTACTTCAAGTGTGTTATACAGGCCTCCTACACCGATTTTCCATGCAAGCTGTGGCTTGGCTTCAGCTACAGCACTTAATAATGCCGCCAGATTGTAGATGGTGTCGATATTATATTTGTCAACAGCCTCGGCTATAGCAATAGGATTTGTTATGTCGACTTCGGCAGATGGGCCACCTTCAAGCAATTCGCCTTTTGGTTCGGCTCCTTTAATATATCCGCATACTATATTTCCGTTGGGATATAGCTTTCTGAGAAGTACCGTCAGTTCCGACCCTATTTGGCCGGTAGCGCCGATTACCAGAACGTTCTTCATATCTTTTATTCTTATTAAAGAAGATTGAAATTGGTTTATTGTCGACTACAAATTTACGAAAAACATCAGAATATGTCTATATAAAACATGGCACATTTTAGCTCTCAAATTGTAAATTTTTGTCGCAATTGTGTAATCGGAATAACTATAGTTGCATGTAATTTTGCCGATGCATTATTTGAATTTGGATAAGACCATATTTTTGTGTATTTTTGCATGTAATGATTCTGCATTCCAGACATATGTTATCAAAAATCGCTGCGGTCGCCGTGTCGTTGGCTATCGTGGTTTTGTCTGTAGTCCAGTTTCATCACCATGGTTGTGACGGGCGAGCATGTTTCTCGATTAACGGGGTAATTGACTTGTCGTTGTCGGGCAGTGGAGATAGCATGACGCATATGTGTGAAACTGGTATGCATCATCACTCACATTCCGACGGAGACAACGGAGATTCAGATTGTAGTATACATCAGCCGGATTTTTGTGGCGATGAACATTCTGTTGATTTCGGATTGTTTGCGGCTGTAATTTACAATGAAATTTTCGACTGCGCCAATTTTCTCTGTCGTAATCATTATTCTCCCTATGCTTTTGTAGATTTATGTTCGGGGTGGCATAAGTTATTATCATACCGTGGGCCTCCTTCAATGTTCTGACACTAATTGTATCGTTCAATCAGATTGTTAAAACATAGAAAAGCCTGTATAAATGAAATTCATAAATATGGCTGTTGTAGCAGCGTTGACAACAGCATTTTGTATGATATGTCCGGCCTGCAGTCACGGCGGACATGATCATCACGAACATAAAGAACATCATCATGATCACGATGCCGATCACGACCACGAAAGCGATGAAGATGGTGCGGTAGCTCATAATCATGAGGATGAAATAGTTTTGTCCCCGGACGCGGCCGAAAAATTTGGTGTAAAGACCTCGGTTGTCGAATTACAACCGTTTTCAGAAGTCGTAAAAGTGACAGGGAAACTGATGATGAATCCTACGGATGTTACGGATGCCGTAGCTAAGTCTTCCGGTGTCATTAAATATGTAGATGGTGTTGTGCCTGGAATGAATGTGCATGCCGGACAGACTATTGCAACGGTTTCCGCGTCAGGGATGGCCGGAGGAGACCAAAATGCAGTATCGGCAGCCGAACTAAATGCCGCGCGTAGGGAGCTTGAGCGTCTTCAGCCGTTATACGAAGATGGAGTAGTGTCGCTGAAAGACCTCAATGCAGCCAAAGCGGCGTATGAACGAGCTTTGAGCTCTTCTTCCGGCCTGCAGAGCGGAAGTACGGTCACCGCATTGCGCTCGGGAGTGTTGACAGAACTACTTGCGACACAAGGCGGTTTTGTAGAACAGGGTACTCCTGTAGCGCGTATATCTTCCGGCAGTAATATTGTACTCCGCGCAGATCTTCCACAGAAGTATGCTTCGTTGGCTTCACAATTCGTTGATGCCAATTTCCGCACGGTAGCTACTGATTCGATATATGTCCTATCCGATTTTTCGGGTCGCCGGATCGCAGCACCAGCTGTTGCTTCGTCGGCAATACCGGGCTACGTGCCGTTGTATTTTGCTCTTGACGGCAAGGATAAATTGTTGCCCGACGCATATGTCGAGGTATATCTAAAGGGAAATACACGCTCTGATGTAATTTCTGTGCCGCGTGACGCTGTTTCTGAACAGCAGGGTCAGCATTTTGTATTTGTAAGACTTGATGAACACGGTTACGAAAAACGTCCGGTCAAACTTGGTCAGACAGATGGTCGTTACGTTGAAGTCTTGTCGGGATTGAATAGTGGAGATAACGTCGTTACTGAAGGTGCGATTTTTGTGCGACTCGCCCAGTCGGGCAATGTGATTCCTGAAGGCCATTCACACAATCATTAATCGGATATGTTGAACAGAATTATACAATCATCGCTCAACAATCGTGTTGTAGTGATGGTAATGGCCGCTCTTATCCTTATGCTGGGTACGTGGACGATTCTACGTATGGACATAGATATTTTTCCGGATCTTAATGCTCCGACTGTAGTTGTCATGACTGAAGCATCCGGGCTTGCGCCTGAAGAAGTCGAGAAGCAGGTAACATACCCGATAGAGACGTCGGTCAACGGTGCTACCGGAGTGCGACGCGTAAGGTCTTCCTCTACAACCGGATTTTCTGTCGTATGGGTTGAGTTTGACTGGACTACCGACGTATTCCGTGCCCGACAGACGGTGTCTGAACGTCTTGCCAATATTAGTGGAGATCTTCCCCCGGAGGCCGGAGCACCTATGCTCGGTCCGCAATCATCTATACTTGGTGAAATCATGATTATCGGACTTACATCTACCGGAAATACGTCGATGGAAGAGTTACGCACAATGGCTGACCGTGTCATAAGGCCTCGGCTGTTATCGCTTGGCGGAGTCTCTCAAGTCGCTGTGATTGGAGGTGATGTGCGAGAGTATCAGATTTTGCTTGACCAGAATAAAATGCAGCATTATGGTATTACAATTGACAATGTACTTGCTGCTACCGACCGAATGAACAATAACACTTCAGGCGGGGTACTATATGACTACGGAAATGAGTTCCTGGTGAAATGTGTGCTGAATACGTCGGTCGTAGAGGATCTGAAAAATGCTGTCGTACGAGCTGATTCTAATGGAGCTGTAATTACAATTGGTGATATTGCCGACATTAAGATTGGTGCTTCATCTCCTCGCCTCGGGGTTGCATCCGAACGAACTGTTCCGGCAGTATTGCTCACTGTCAATAAGCAACCGTCGGTAGGTACACTCGAACTTACCGACCATATTGATGCTGAACTGAAGAATCTATCGTCTACACTCCCTCCCGATGTGCATGTGTCAACTGATATTTTCCGGCAATCCGATTTTATAGATAATTCCATATCCAATCTGCAGCAGGCATTGTTTGAAGGTGCTCTGATGGTTGTCGTAGTGCTGTTCTTTTTCCTGATGAATCTACGCACCACACTTATATCTGTTGTCGCGTTACCTTTATCAGTTATTGTGACACTCGTTACGTTGCACTTGATGGGATTAAATATCAATACTATGAGTCTTGGTGGTATTGCTATTGCCATAGGGTCACTTGTCGATGATGCTATTGTCGATGTAGAGAATGTATATAAGCGACTACGACAGAACAATCTGCTACCGGTTGATCAACGAAAATCTGTTTATACCATAGTATTTGATGCGTCCAAAGAGGTGCGAATGCCGATATTCAATTCATCGTTGATTATCATAGCGTCGTTTTTGCCGCTGTTCTTTTTAAGTGGTGTGGAAGGTCGTATGCTTATTCCGCTTGGCATATCGTTTATTGTAGCATTGCTGGCTTCTACAATTGTAGCATTGACTGTAACGCCGGTATTGTGCTTTTATCTTCTCGGACGCAAGACTAATACGGCAGAATCGTTGTCGGCCGACCCATGGGTTTCAAGAAAACTCCGCGACGCTTATTCTCGTTCGCTTACATGGACGCTGGCACATGGGCGAGGTATTTTAGCTGGCATATCGGTAGTGTTTATTGTAGCGATCGGTCTGTTTTTTACTCTTGGCCGAAGTTTCTTGCCGTCGTTTAATGAAGGGTCGTTTACTATCAATGTTTCTGCATTACCAGGTATTTCACTGGATGAAAGCGATCGTATAGGTCGTGAAGCGGAAAATTTGATCTTGTCAGTACCGGAGATAAATACTGTAGCCAGAAAGACTGGTCGCGCTGAACTTGATGAGCACTCTTTAGGAGTAAACGTTTCTGAAATAGAAGCTCCATATACACTCTCTGATCGTAGTCGGCGTGAGGTAGCAGCCGAGTTGCGCGAAAAATTATCGATGTTGCCTGGTGTTAATGTCGAAATCGGTCAGCCGATAACCCACCGTATTGATCATATGTTATCGGGAACACAGGCGCAGATAGCGATTAAAATATTCGGAACTGATATAGATGCGTTGTATCATTACGGCACACAGATAAAGTCTCTGATTGCTGAAATTCCCGGTATAGAGGATGTGAACGTCGAGCAGCAGATAGGTCGCCCCGAACTCGAGATAAAACCTCGTCGCGATATGCTTGCGCGCTATGGTGTCACTAACCGGGAGTTTGCCGAATTTGTTGATGTAGCTGTTGGTGGTACTGTTGTGTCGCAGGTATATGAGGATGGTTTCCCATGTGACATTATTGTTAGAATGAGAGATGATTCTCGCGACAATGTTAGTGCAATAGGTGATCTGCTTATTGATACCAATCAGGGCAAAGTACCGTTGAGCTATGTTGCAGATATTGTATCGACTCTTGGACCGAACTCAATCAGTCGAGAAAATGTATCGCGTCGTATTGTAGTGTCGGCCAATGTTGACGGTCGTGATCTTCGCGGAGCTGTAAATGAGATACAAAAGATCGTAGACGAAAACGTAAAATTGCCTGAAGGATATTTTGTCAAGTATGGTGGCCAGTTTGAAAGTGAGGCTCAGGCTACTAAAACATTGGCAATCGCTACTTTAGGAGCGTTGTTAGTGATAATCTGGCTGTTATATATAGAATTCCGCAGCTGGAGACTGTCGTTTATAATTCTGATAAATATGCCGCTCGCAATGATAGGGGGTATTATATTCTTATGTTGTTCATCAGGTGAGCTTAATATACCTGCAATCATAGGCTTTATCGCATTATTAGGTATAGCGACACGTAATGGTATGCTGCTCATATCTCGGTACAACGTTCTGGCTGCTGATGGGTATTCCGTCGGAAATAGAGTCTTGACCGGCTCTGTCGATCGGTTGTTGCCGATTATAATGACAGCTCTTACATCAGCTTTGGCGTTAATACCGCTTGCACTTCGTGGTACTGAACCTGGCAATGAAATTCAATCTCCTATGGCGATTGTGATTCTTGGGGGCCTACTTTCGTCTACATTGCTAAATATTTATGTGGTTCCGGTTATTTACTCATATATATTTAATAAAAAATGAGATTGAAATATTTTGTGTCGTTTGTAGCTGCTGTTGCAGCGAACGTCAACGGTGTGTCTCAATCAGATTTTGACAGAATTGTCGATGAGATTCTTTTGAATGATCCATCAATCAAGGCTACTCGTATAGAACTTGCGGCATCTCTTTCTGCCGAAAAAAGCGAAAATCTTCTGCCCGGGCCTGAAGTTGAAGGTGAGTATCTCTGGGCATCTTCTCCTGCCGAGAAGAATAGAGTGGGGTTTTCAATATCACAGAGCTTTGAATGGCCCGGATTGTATGGCGCGCGACGAAAGGCGTTGGCAGTAAGATCTGACGCAAATGCAATGCTTGTTCAATCAGAGTTGGCCGACAGTAGGTTGTCGCTTCGTCAGCTTCTAATTGATATTGTATTTACTTGTAAGCGCATGTCGTTAGCTGCTGATATGTGCGATGCATATGATTCGTTGTTGGTTAAATACAAGTCTGGTTTTGACCGAGGTGAATACAGTCGGTTTGACTACACAAAAATTAAGATAGAACGAGTGAGAAGTCGTCGGAATTTATCTGATTATACTCTTCAATACAACCAATTGATGTCATCGTTGTCTATTCGTAATGGAGGACTTCCGATCGATAATATCATAGAAAAATTAAACGAATTTCCTTTAGAATCAATGTATTCACTGCCCGAATATGAGCAGGTATATGGTATGGTTAATCCGGCAATGAAACTCGCTTCTGCCAATCTTCTTCTTGCGAAGAATGAGTTGGCCGTTGATAAGAAAAAACTTCTCCCCGATATTTCTGTAGGATATCGTTTTGCCAGAGAAGATGGAAATAATTTCCATGGTCTTGTCATAGGATTTAATTTGCCGTTCTTATATGGAGCAAAGTCTAAAACAAAAAGCTCTTCGCTCCTGGTTGAAGCTGCGGAAACCAGAATAGATGCCCTGGCTGTTCAGTTACAGGCTGATTTGGTGGCAGATTTTACCTATGTCTCGTCACTCTACGACAAATTGTCAGATCTGACATCGGCTGCTGATATCAGTGATTGTCGAACGATGTTGCAGAAAGCGCTGTATGGCGGGGAAATATCGCTTGTGCAGTATCTGCTTGAAATGAACTATTATACCGACCTTGAGTTGGAAATTCTTGATTTCGAATATCGATATCATCTTGCCTTGGCTCGATTGAATCGATATATGTGACATGTCGTGATGCATATAGCATGGTAATACGGTTCCGGATATTCTGGGACCGTTTTTTAACGTTTCAATCGGTTTATTAACGCTCTTTCAGTTAACAAATTTAGTGCAGTATTAAATAGAGATAAATACGATAGTCTATGGTTGTTATTTTCTGGAAGTGGTATTATTTTTGCACTGCAATAGTTAAAAATTAACTATCACGAATGTGAAATTTAACAACAACTAATAGTATATATTTATGAAACTCTACGCAAAGATGTCTTTAATGACTGTTGCAGTCGCTACTGCCAGTTCTCTCGCAACAGTTTTCGCTATGAACTCTGTCAACGGAGGGGAAACTGTATTTGGCAATGAAACTGTTTCTTTGACACAGGAAACCGGGGATGCCGGTAGACTATATACCGTAAGTCATGGGGTGACACCACCAACCGACTTTACTCATGCTGCAGAATCTACCATAAACGGGGTTGTTTCTATTAAAAGTTATGCTACTCCACGAGGGATGCAAAGCAATAGAGGTGGTGGCAATCAGTTTTCCGATCCATTTTTTGATTTCTTTTTTGGCTCGCCCCGTCAGCAGCCGCGTCAACAACCGCAACAACCTAAATCTGAACAGCAGATGGGCCTCGGTTCCGGCGTGATTATCAGTCAGGACGGATACATTGTGACCAATAACCATGTTATTGATGGTGCGGAACGTCTTGAAGTAACTCTTAATGATAACTCCATTTATAATGCCACCGTTGTAGGTACCGATCCCTCGACCGATGTCGCTCTTCTTAAAATCGAGGCAGAAGGTCTTCCTGTGATCCCGATGGGCGACAGTGATGCCTTGAAGGTGGGTGAGTGGGTTATTGCTGTCGGCAATCCGTTTGGATTTACATCGACGGTGACTACCGGTATTGTGTCGGCAAAGGCACGTTCTATTTCAAGCGCATCACATGTCGGTCAGCTTGGCATCGAAAGTTATATCCAGACTGATGCTGCTGTTAATCCTGGTAATTCAGGTGGTGCGCTGGTAAATATTAATGGAGAACTCGTGGGGATAAATACTGCTATTTATTCCCAGACCGGCAACTATGTGGGCTATTCTTTTGCAATTCCTACTTCAATTGTTACAAAGGTTATCACGGATATCAAGCAGTTCGGTTCGGTGCAAAGAGCAGTACTCGGAGTCGCATTTGTAGAACTGACACCTCAACTCGCCAAAGAAAAGGGTATCACTGCTGTCAATGACGGTATACTTGTTTCAGAACTCGTTGATCGTGGTGCTGCAATGGATGCCGGGCTTAAAGTAGGCGATGTGATAACTACAATTAATGGTGCTCCTACTCATAATACTGCGCAGCTTCGTGGTGAGATATCGAAATATCGTCCAGGTGATAAAATTGAGCTCGAATACGTACGCGATAATAAGTCTCACAAGGTTAATGTTACTCTGCGTAACGATCAAGGCGGTACTAAATTATCTAAAGCATCAGACTTTGACGCACTCGGTTGCGCTTTCAAAGAGCTTACCGATGAACAGCGCGCGCAGTACCGTATAAACGGAGGTGTCCAGGTTTCGGCTGTTTCTGACGGGAAATTCAGAGATGCCGGAGTGAAGAGCGGATTTATTATCCTTGCTATCAACAATCAGCGTGTGTCTTCTAAAGCCGATGTCGAAAAGATATTTGAGGCTGTATCTAAAGGCAATTCTGCTGATAAGGTACTCTTTATCTCGGGTATGTATCCTACCGGACGCCGCGATTACTATGCGGTAGATCTTTCAGACCAGCAGTAAATAGTAATTGGTTAGAATAAATGATGCGGAGGAACCGGAATTAACGTCCGATTCCTCCGCAGTATTTATATTGGCACTAAATTAATCTATAATAATCTATACTTTTTGCAATTTAATTTGGTTTCAGTAAATTTGTGCCTTTGATTTATTATTATAACCATTATAAATATTATAATTACAATGAAAAAGATTTTATTTGTCATTTTTACTCTTATAGTTTCAACAGTTGTCAAAGTCTACGCTGAAGATCACCGAATTTATGCTGTAGTCGTATTTAATGGAAGTAGCCAGACTCCTGTATTGATTCAAGAGACGACAGATGCCGGTAGTTCTTGGTCGGGTTTTAATTTCAAGGAGAATTATCTTCGTGATGAAAACGGAAAAGAATTGAAATTTAACAATTTTCTTCCGGCGCTTGGATATCTGGAGAAAATAGGTTGGATTATTCCCGATATACAAGACCAAATAATCCGGAACATGCCTAATACTATTAATGGACGTTCGACTTTTTTGCTCTATAAGGATGTATCTGAAGACGAATGGCTTCAGTGGATTGAGAACGGAATCAGGACTAAATAATGACTTATAGTATTAATAGATAGGATAGTATCGCTTACATAGAAAAATTAAAGGCATCTGTTGACTGGAAACATTACAACAGATGCCTTTAATGTTTATTTCGTATTGGAATTATTTCACGGACGATTTTGATCCTTTAATTCCTTTTACACCTCCGCTCATAGCGAAGATATTTTGGTTGTAGCTCACGGTTTTTAACTGCTGCTTGCGTTGACGTTTCAGCGCCAATTTTACCAAAGTATCCATCAGGGAGGCAAACGTCAGGCCGGTAGCTTCCCACAGGTAGAATGAAAGTGAACCTGGAATCGTATTGATTTCGTTGACATATATTTCACCGTTGTCTTTGTCAACGATGACGTCAACACGACTTACTCCATGACATGAAAGTACTCTGAATGTCTCTCCGGCAAGAAATTGAATGCGTTTAGTCATTTCTTCGGGCAGATCGGCAGGAATACGTTTTTGTGCCGCCTGCATACCTTTCGACCCTTTTGTGCCACCCATGTATTTATCTTCATATGAGAGTATTTCGCCGGATTTAATAGGTTCTTCAAGAACTGACATTCTGTATTCATCTGCATCGCCCAATACCGAACAGTTGATTTCCTGTAGATTGTCGACCATATGCTCTACGATAATACGTGATGAGTACTTGATCGCATCATTGATTTTTTCTTTCAGCTGATTGCGGTCGGCTGCGCGGCCTATGCCCACCGATGAACCGAGATTGGCCGGTTTTACGATAGCCGGATAGCCGATTTTTGTCTCGATTTCTTCTATCAGTGTGTCCTGATTTGCCTGCCATTGTCCGTCGGTAAACCACACGTAGTTGACCACAGGGACTCCGGAACACTTAAGTATCATTTTCATGGTTATTTTGTCCATTCCATTGGCCGATGCGAGTACGTTGCAACCGGCATAAGGTATTCCGATAGACTCGAGTATTCCTTCAAACACGCCGTCTTCACCGTTGGATCCGTGTAGCACAGGTATGGCCACATCGATTTTTGTTACAACCGGATTTCCAAATATACGGCGTTCGCGGCGATATAGATTGTAGTCACCATAGACAGGCTCCATATATATGGCGGTGCATTTCTTCAGTAGCGATGGTATATCGCGGTAGTTTGAGATATCTAAAAGTGCTTCGCCAGTGTACCATTGTCCTTCTTTTGTGATGTATACCGGTGTTACATCGTAACGGTTCCGGTCAATGGCCGACATGGCCTGTGAGGCTGAAATGACGGATATTTCATGCTCTGTAGATCTTCCGCCGAAGAAAACGCCTATGTTAGTCTTCATTATCTTATGATGTTTTTATTTAAATGTATCGGGTAAATCGTTTTCATATAGTACTGTGTCGCCACATTGGGCTATATTTGAAAGCAATGCCTGCGCTTGGCTGAATGTGTCGGGTGTTTGGATTCTTTCTGCCGGAAGGGTTCCATTGCTGTTTATACCGTCGAGTATAGCTTCGCGATTATATTTTCCTACGATAATTGCATAATCGGCCGACTCAGCGATATGATTGCCGAATTGTTTGTTCAACTCATATTGTCGATCTCCGAGTTCAATCATTCCGGGGGTGATAACTATGCGTTTTCCTCCGGTCATTTTTGAGAGTACGTCGAGAGCCATTCTCGATCCGTCGGGATTAGAGTTGAATGCATCGTCGAGTATGGTTATTCCACCCGGAGTACGTTTGAGTGACAATCGATGTTCTACTGGGTCGATTGCAGCTACAGCACGTGCTATCACGTCCATTGGCATGCCGAGAGAATGAGATAGAGCTATCGCCGGTATCAGGTTGGATATGTTGAATTCACCAAGTAGATGAGTGAAAAATTCATATTCTCCTATTGGTGTCGACAGAGTGAATCGTGTTCCTTCGGGAGTAGGGGTGACAGATATGGCTTTCCATGTTGCCGCATTGTTGTCGCGAGTTGAGTATAGTACAAGCTTGCAGTTGGTTGTCTGTCGGTTGGCCGCATATGGAAAGTCGGCATTTACATAGATTGTGCCGTCGGAAGGTAAAGAATCGGCAAGCTCAAATTTTGTACGCTGTACATTCTCTATGGTTTTGAATGATTCCATATGTTGTTCTCCCACGGCTGTAATAATTCCGGCTTCAGGATGTACAAGATCACATATTTCTTTTATATCACCGATATTTTTTGCCCCCATTTCGCATATGAATACTTCGGTGTAGGGTTTCATTAACTCTCTTACGGTGCGGATCACCCCCATCGTTGTGTTGTAGCTGCCGGGGGTAATAAGAACGTTGAATTGTTCGGTCAGTATTCGCTCAAGATAATGCTTGGTCGATGTCTTGCCGTATGATCCGGTTATCCCGATAACTTTCAGTCCCGGAATCGAACGGAGAATCTCTGCTGCTTCATTGTAATATTTGCGGTTGATTGCAGCTTCTACCGGTTTAAGTATATATATGGCTCCAAGTGTCAGAATGTGTGACGCAGCAAACGACAATGCTACGATAAATGCCGGTGCGATAATAGAAGCCCCGGCAATTGCTTGTGCTATGGCTGCCATGATAATTGTTTCTACCCATATTACAATATAAATTCGCTTGGCACGCGCAGTCCACACCAGCGGTTTTTTATACTTCTGGCGCGCCAGCGAGTAGATATTACATAAAGATAAAATTGTGAATCCAACTATACCTGTAAGAATAATGCGGAAATCCGGCGATGCGATGGCAAGTATGCACGCATACGTTAGAATACGTATAATAGATGTCGTGTCGCCTGATGTGCGCAGCCATTTCATATAGCGTTCCGGTCGATAGGAATTTTGCTGTAGCATCAGCAGATCGCGACGGTATTCAATGGCAAGATTTATTATTGCTACTATAAAAAACAGAGCGAATAATGATGTTGTAGTTATGCTTGAGAATGTATAGTTCATATATTTGATATTATGCATTTAAAAAGCTTCGCAATACTGCGGCAAATTGTACGGGATTGTCAAGAAACGAATAGTGCCCGCAACCAGGAAACGCCACCAGACCTGCGTCGGGAATATGAGTTTCCATGTATCGCGCATCAGAAAGTGGGGTTGCAGTGTCGTTTTCGCCCCATACAAGCAGTGTAGATGCCTTGATTTTGGGCAGTTCAGCCTTTAAATCTTCATTTACTACTTTACTTAATATAGCTCTCATTTGTGGCGAGGCCTGCGCGTAGTCTGACGATCCGGCTTTAGCTCGTTTTTTGTCAAGATGTTTTTCAGCTTTTTCTTTGCCTAAAAATATATATGCCGCACGTTTGTAGGCTTTAAAAGAATACACCTTAATGTAATACTTTAATGTCCTTTTAGGCTTTATTCCGGCCGCATCTACAAGTATTAGTTTATGTATTTCGGGATGGCGGGAGGCATATAGTATTCCCACACGTCCGCCAAACGAATGACCCAGCAATACCGGCGATTCAAGCTGAAGCTCTTTGATGAAGTCGGTAAGCATTGCGGTATATTCTTCGACTCCCCATATTGTCGTGGGTTCATCGCTTCCGCCGAAACCGGGAAAATCGAGGCTGTATACTGTGTGGCTTTCAGCCGCGATGTTGGCTACAGATGCAAGTGTGGATCCCTGACAACCCCAACCGTGCATCAGTATTATCGGTTTGTGTCCGGGATTCTGTACTGTATACCGTACTTTAATGCCATGTGAAAAGAAATGTTTTTCCATATCCGACAACAAAGTTAGGCAAATTTGTTATAATGTTGGTAATTAATTTGGGTCAGTAATTAAATTTGTCTATTTTTGCAATTAGAATATCATAAAACCAACTACAATTAAGATTCAACATTATGGAGAATGAAGAATTGATGAAAACCGTTAAGGCAAAAGCTCAGGCTTGGTTGTCAGATGAGTATGACGAAAATACTCGTGCCGAGGTAAAACGTATGCTCGACAATGAGGATCCGTCGGAACTTATTGACTCGTTTTATCGTGATCTGGAATTCGGAACAGGCGGACTCCGCGGTGTGATGGGAGCCGGTAGTAACCGTATGAATATCTATACTGTCGGCGCTGCTACACAGGGCCTGGCTAATTATCTTAAAGATACATTTAAAGAACTTCCCGAAATATCTGTAGTTGTCGGCCACGATGTGCGCAACAACAGTCGTCTGTTTGCTGAAACTGTTGCTGATATTTTCTCGGCAAACGGTATCAAGGTTTATCTTTTCGATAGTTTCCGTCCGACTCCTGAATTATCATTCGCAATACGTGAACTCGGTTGCCAGAGTGGTGTTAATATTACTGCCTCTCACAATCCGCGTGAATACAACGGCTATAAAGCATATTGGAGCGATGGCGCACAATTTATTGCCCCTCACGATACCAATGTTATCGACTACGTAAATCGTATTTCTGGTGTCGGTGAAATTAAGTTTAAAGGTGATAAATCAAAAATCACCATTATTGGAGAGGATATTGACAATAAATTCCTCGCCGCTGTAAAAGGTCTGCAGTTGAGCCCTGAAGCTGTAAAGCAGTTTAATGACCTTAAGATCGTCTATACCCCTATTCATGGTACAGGTGTCAAGCTCATACCGCAGTCATTGCGTAATTATGGTTTCACCAACATTATCAATGTTCCGGAGCAGGATATACCAAGTGGTGATTTCCCCACTGTAGACTCTCCGAATCCCGAAAATGCTTCAGCTATGGCTATGGCAATTGCAAAGGGAAAAGAAGTCGGTGCTGACCTGATTCTCGCTTCTGATCCCGATGCCGATCGTGTCGGATGTGTGCTTCGCGACGAAAATGGGGAGTATGTTCTCATCAATGGTAATCAGATCGTGATGATACTTCTTTATTACATCATGACCCGTAACCGTGAACTTGGCAAGATCACTGGTAACGAATATGTGGTTAAGACCATTGTGACCACAGAGACAATTAAGGCGATTGCCGAAAAGAATGGCTTTAAGATGTATGACTGCTACACCGGATTTAAATGGATTGCTGCAGTGATCCGCGAAAATGAAGGTACTGGCCGTTATCTTGGTGGCGGTGAAGAAAGCTACGGTTTTCTTGCCGAAGATTTCTGTCGCGACAAAGACTCTGTTTCTGCTATATCTCTTCTTGCCGAAGCATTGGCTTGGGCAAAAACAAAGGGTAAAAACTTCCTACAGATGCTGCAGGATATTTATATTGAGTATGGCTTCTCTCGTGAAGCCGGTATCTCGCTTGTTCGTAAGGGCAAATCTGGAGCGGAAGAAATTATTGCCATAATGAAGGGATTCCGCGCAAATCCACCCAAGTCTCTTGCCGGAAGCGACGTCGTTCTTGTAAAAGATTATGCCGATCTCAATGTTACAGACCTCACTACCGGTAAGATCGAAAAGATGGATATGCCGACAACGAGCAATGTGCTCCAGTTCTTCACTGCTGATGGGACTAAAGTGTCTGTACGACCTTCCGGTACAGAACCTAAAATCAAATTCTATGTCGAGGTCAAAGGTGAGATGAAATCTGCCGCCGACTATTCAAAGGCTATTGATGAGGCTGATGCTAAGATCAAAGCGATCAAAGATGACCTCGGTATTGACTGATAAATACTATATTTGACGACGCATAGTACCTACGCACCAACAGGTGCGTAGGTTTTGTGGTTTTAATAATCCCCCTGCACTAATGGCAAATACGACTCGTGAGAAGTTAATCGAGGTTGCTCGTCAGTTGTTCGACCGGAAAGGACTCGAAAATACCACCATGAGCGATATCGCGTCTGCATCTGACAAGGGTAGGCGCACTATATATACCTATTTTAAAAACAAACGGGATATATACAATGCCGTGCTTGAGCGGGAAAGTGAAAATCTTATATGCAGTGTACGTAATGCTGTAAGTCTCGCTGGCGACAATCCGCAGGCATGTCTGAACGCATTTATCGATGCTCGTATTGAGCTTATCGCCAACGAGACTGTGGCCCGAAAGGATGTATCTGTATATAAGTCTTTTTTTGTTCGCGAAGTGCGACGTCTTGAACGTGTGCGCCGTATTGTGCTTCAGAAAGAATTTGCTTTATTGGGCGAGATACTGTCAAACGGGGCTTCTGTAGGTTGTTTTGCTGCCGATCGGATAGATATTGTTTGCAATATGCTGCAACTCATTTTTCAAGGCATAGAGGTGAAGTGGCTGCATGAGTGCAATCGGTTGTCTGATAGTGATGTAAAATCAACCGGCGACGATGTTAAGACATTTGTTAATGCCGCCTTGCATCAGTGAATTTTTGTTTTTGAAATAAAATAGCTAAATTTGCGATTATAAAACAGATAATATTCAACCAAAACGTATATATTAATATGAAATTACTTGAAGGAAAAACCGCGTTGATCACTGGTGCTGCCCGTGGTATCGGTAAAGCTCTTGCTCTTCGTTTCGCTCAAGAAGGTGCAAACATCGCGTTCACCGACCTTGTTATCGATGAGAATGGAAAGAAGACTGAAGAAGAAATTGCTGCTCTTGGTGTAAAAGTCAAGGGATATGCTTCTAATGCAGCCGATTTCAATCAGACAAAAGAAGTTGTGGCTGAAGTACACAAAGACTTTGGTAGCATTGATATTCTTGTAAACAATGCAGGTATTACCAAAGACGGTCTGATGATGCGTATGACTGAAGCACAGTGGGATGCAGTTATTGCTGTTAATCTCAAGAGTGCGTTCAACTTCATCAATGCCGTTCTTCCTATCATGATGCGTCAGCGTTCAGGTTCAATCATCAATATGGCATCTGTTGTCGGTGTTCATG